>JAFAUH010000135.1 GCA_019243445.1 Streptomycetaceae bacterium
CCTGGGGGGCAATAGGGAGTGGATCAGCGAGCGGCGTCATGCGGCTTCGAATCCAAGGCGGAGGAGGGAGGCGACGCGGAGCGTCGTTGACCGACGACAACGCAGGAGGCTTCAGTCGCAGGGCGTCGGGAGCCCGCTCCCTATTGCTCCCCAGGTCGTAAGCCCTGGGGATGCCTCCCCGAAGGCAGAGGGAGGCTGAGGTCATCGTCAGTCCGTCTCCTGGACGGTCGCCACGGCCCTGGCAGCACTTGCGGCGGTCTTGCTCGCTGTCGTTTTCTTTGCTGATTTCTTCGCCGTTGCCTTCTTCGCCGTTGCCTTCTTCGCCGTGGTGGTCTTCGCCGTGGTGCTCTTCGTGGCGGCCGTCTTCTTGGCCGGAGCCTTCTTCGCCGCTTTCTTGGCGATCTTCTTCGCCGGCCCCTTGGCACGCTTCTCGGCCAGCAGCTCGAAGCCGCGCTCCGGCGTGATCGTCTCTACATCATCTTCGCGACGCAACGTGGCGTTGGTCTGGCCGTCGGTGACATACGGGCCGAACCGGCCGTCCTTGACGACCACCGGCCGCTCGCTCACCGGATCGGTGCCGAGCTCCCTCAGCGGCGGCTTGGCGGCTGCGCGGCCACGCTGTTTGGGCTGGGCATAGATCGCAAGGGCCTCCTCCAGCGTGATCGTGAAAATCTGCTCCTCGGACTGGAGCGAGCGCGAGTCGGTGCCCTTCTTCAGGTACGGACCGTAGCGGCCGTTCTGCGCGGTGATCTCAGCACCCGACTCAGGGTCGGTGCCGAGGACGCGCGGCAGCGACATCAACTTCAGAGCATCCTCGAGCGTGACCGTGTCGAGCGACATCGACTTCAGCAACGAGGCAGTGCGCGGCTTGACGGCGTTCTTGCCCGTCTTCGGGGTGCCTTCGGGCAGCACCTCGGTGACGTACGGGCCATAGCGGCCGTCCTTGGCGACGATCTGGCGGCCGGACTCGGGGTCGGTGCCGAGGTCGAATTCGCCGCTCGGCTTGGCGAGCAGCTCCTCGGCCAGCTCGACGGTGAGCTCATCCGGGGGCAAGTCCCCGGGAACGTCGGCGCGCTGATGGGCCTCGGCTCCCTTCTCGCCCTTCTCGATATACGGCCCGTAGCGTCCGACGCGCAGCACGATGTCGGTACCCACCGGGAACGACGACACCTCGCGTGCGTCGATCGCGCCGAGGTCGGTGACGAGCTCCTTCAACCCCCCGAGGTGGTCGCCGTCGCCGTTGCCCGCGTCGGCGGCCCCGCCGGCCTCGCCCTTGCCTTGGCCCTCGCCGAAGTAGAAGCGGCGCAGCCACGGCACGGCCTGGGCCTCACCGCGCGCGATGCGGTCGAGGTCATCCTCCATCTTCGCGGTGAAGTCGTAGTCGACGAGGCGGCCGAAGTGCTTCTCCAACAGCCCGACTACGGCGAAGGAGAGGAAGGAGGGCACAAGAGCGGTGCCCTTCTTGAAGACGTAGCCGCGATCGAGGATGGTGCCGATGATCGTCGCGTACGTCGACGGGCGGCCGATTTCGCGCTCCTCCAACTCCTTGACGAGACTCGCCTCGGTGTAGCGAGCCGGGGCCTTGGTGGCGTGTCCGTCGGCCTCGATGCGCTCGGCGGCGAGCCGGTCGCCCTCGCCGACGTGCGGCAGACGGCGCTCGCGATCATCGAGCTCGGCGTTCGGGTCGTCGGCGCCCTCGACGTAGGCCTTCATGAAGCCGTGGAACGTGATGATCTTGCCGGAGGCGGAGAACTCGGCGTCCCGGCCGTCGCTGGCCGTTCCACTGACCCTGACGGTGACGGACTGGCCGACGGCGTCCTTCATCTGGGAGGCAACAGTGCGCATCCAAATCAGCTCGTAGAGCTTGAACTGGTCGCCGGTCAAGCCTGTCTCGGCGGGGGTGCGGAAGCGGTCACCCGAGGGGCGGATCGCCTCGTGCGCCTCCTGGGCATTCTTGACCTTGCCGGCGTAGACACGGGGCTTGTCGGGGAGATAGTCGGCGCCGTACAGCTGGGTGACCTGGGCGCGGGCGGCGGCGATCGCGGTCTCCGACAGCGTGGTGGAGTCCGTGCGCATATAGGTGATGTAGCCGTTCTCGTACAGCTTCTGGGCAACCTGCATCGTCGCCTTGGCGCCGAAGCCCAGCTTGCGGCTGGCTTCCTGCTGCAGCGTCGTCGTACGGAACGGCGCATACGGGGAGCGGCGGTACGGCTTGGATTCGACGCTGCGCACCGAGAACGCGGACTTGGCGAGCGCGGCGGCCAGAGCCCGGGCGCCCGCCTCGTCCAGGTGCAGGACGTCTGTGCCCTGCTTGGCGCCTGGCTTGAGCTGTCCGTCCGGGCCGAAGTCGCGGCCCTGCGCGACACGGCGGCCGTCCACGGCGGTGATGCGCGCCGAGAAAATGCCCCGGTCGGAGAAATCACCGGCGCGGTCCGTCGCGAAAGTACCGATCAGGTCCCAGTACTCGGCGGAGCGGAACGCCATGCGCTCGCGCTCGCGCTCGACGACCAGGCGCGTAGCCACCGACTGCACACGGCCCGCCGAGAGCCGCGGCATGACCTTCTTCCACAGTACCGGGGAGACTTCGTAGCCGTAGAGCCGGTCAAGGATGCGGCGGGTCTCTTGTGCGTCGACCAAGCGTTGGTTCAGCTCGCGCGGATTGCTGACCGCCTCCTGGATCGCCTTCTTGGTGATCTCGTGGAAGACCATCCGACGCACCGGGACCTTGGGCTTGAGCACCTCCTGCAGGTGCCAGGCGATGGCCTCGCCCTCGCGGTCCTCATCAGTGGCGAGCAGCAGCTCGTCGGCGCCGGCGAGCAGTTCCTTGAGCTTTTTGACCTGGCTCTTCTTGTCGGCGTTGACGACGTAGACCGGCTGGAAGTCGTGGTCGACATCGACGCCGAGGCGACGTGCCTCGCCGGTGTACTTGGCGGGTACCTCGGCGGCGCCATTGGGCAGGTCACGGATATGTCCGACGCTCGCCTCGACCACGTACCCGGGGCCCAGGTAGCCCTTGATCGTCTTCGCCTTGGCCGGCGACTCGACGATGACGAGGCGGCGGCCGCCTTGTGCGGTCTCGGTGGTCGGGGACAACTTCAGCTCTTCTCTCCATGTCGAAAGGGTGACGCTGCGGAGTGTGACCGTAACCCAGCCCCCCGTGTCAAATGGGAAAGGTCCGCAACGCCACTCGAACGGTAACCCGACTCCTGGGCATTCCGCCCAGCACACTCTTTGGTCGGACTCTGATCCAGTGCGTTCCGGACAGCGGGGCGGCCCGCGGCCCATCTGGGTCTCAGTCCGCAGGTTCGAGGAAACCCTGCTCGACGAGGAGACGGATCGAGGCGGGCGTGCGGTCGCGCAGCATGATCGGATCCTCGCCCAGCAACTGGGCGATCGCGTCCACAATCCGGCCTGCGGGCAGTGATCCGTCACATGCCCCGGCAAAACCGGCGCCGACGGTGTCGACCTTGGTGGCCCGCCGCATTCCGCGGTTCGACCGTAGCACCACATGCTCGGGGTCCTCAGCGCCAGGTAGCCCGACTTGCTCTTGGACGACCTGGTCGGCAAGGCGGAAGCGGGCGGCGAGCAAGGCTGCGTCGTCGTGCGTCCGCAGGAAGTCCTGACGCTCGAACCAGTGGCGGATTTCGGGGCCGAGTGGCTGCTCCACGGGGTGCGGCCACTCCTCGGCGGTGATGACGGGCCGGTCCGAGCCGGATACGCGCAGCGTGATCCAGCCAAAACCGATGCCTTTGACCTTCAGCCGTTCCAACTCCTCGAGCCAGGCCTCGTAACGCGCAGCATACGCAGCCGGGTCGCCGCGGTGATCGCCGCCGTCGCGCAACCACAGTTCGGCGTACTGCGCCGGGTCCTGCACCTCCCGCTGGACGATCCACGCATCACAACCACGCGGCACCCAGGACGAGACACGCTGCCGCCAGTCCTCGCCGTCGACGTGCTGCCAGTTGGCGAGCAGCTGGCAAAAGCCGCCGTCAGTGAGGTAGCGGGGCGCGTTCTCGACGATCGTCCGGCACAGCTCGTCGCCTGCCATGCCGCTGTCGCGGTAGAAGAAACGTTCACCTGGGGAGATCACAAACGGCGGGTTGGAGACGATCAGATCGAAGGTCTCGTTGGCGTGGTCGGCCTGGTCAACCTGGTCAACCTGGTCGGCCTCGACGTCGACCGGCGCGAAGAGGCTGCCCTGCCGCAGGTCGGGTTCCGGGGCTCCGGAGAGGGCGAAGGTGAGCCGGGTGATCCGCAGCGCGCGCGGGTTGACATCGGTGGCGACGACGCGGGTGGCGTGGGAGGAGGCGTGCAGCGCCTGGATGCCGCAGCCGGTGCCCAGGTCGAGAACGGTCTCGGCGGCGCGCCGACGCCCGCCGGCGTCCGCCGACGGAGTTGGCTGATGCCACGCGGCTGATGCCACGCGGCTGATGCCACCCCTGATCGTGATGCTCGCAAGTGTGGTGGAGGCACCGCCGACGCCAAGCACCAGGCCCGCCCTGTCCTCAACGGGGACAGAGCCGATGCCTACGGCGCCGCCGACACCGCAGCCGAGGTCGGCGACGATCCACCAGTCCTGGCCCTCGGGACCTGCGTAGGGGCGTACATCCACCGTCGACCGGACCCCAGCGGTGGCCGCCGAGTCCTGGCCGCTGTGGGCCTGAAGCCAGCCATCCGCGAGGCAGTCGTCGAGCGGGAGCGCGACGGCGGCCTGCTGCCGGGTGACCGGCTGCTGCAGCAGAAAGAGCCGCACCAGGGTTTCCAGCGGTCCGCCCGCGCGAGTCGCACGTAGCGCGGGGACGTTCTCGCCGCGGAACAGGGCCGCGTACGCGGTTGCCCCGAGCAGGTCGAGGCAGCCGCCTGCGGTGAAGTCGGCGGCACGCAGAGCGGCACGGAAGCGGACGATGCGCTCGGGGTGCGGGGCGGGGAGGGAGTCGGTGCGCACGCTGTTCTGGCTCACGGGCTCATTCTCGCGGATCCCCGTACGTACAGATCCCCGTACGCACGGATCCCGTACGCACGGATCCCGTACGCACGGATCCTGTTCGCCGCGGATCAGACGCAAGCAAACCGAAGCCTCCGCGGAGCAGGGGGCTGCCCGGTCAGCTCTTCTTCGGTGGAGAGGGGGACGGGGACGGGGACGCCGATGCCAGGGCCGGGACCGCAGGCGCCTGCGAGGGCGCGGAGGCCGACTGCGCCGGGTTGTCCGGGCCGGCGCTCGGCAAGTTGGCAGCCTTCTGGCAGCTGGGTTGCTTGGCCATCGCCTTGCCCACATCACCGGACTGCAGCTTGCTCAGCGCATCGTCGCCGCCCTTGCCCAAGGAGACGAGCTGACCCGCCACGCCCTTGAGGCCGCCTGCGAACGTCACCTGGTCGCCGGGGTTGAAGCCGTCGACGGTCTTCTTCAGGCCGGCGTAGGCGGTGGAGGTGTCGTTCAGCTCGTTGACCGCGTTCTGCTGCAACGTCGCACCGTCCTTGACCGGCGGCGCGCCCGCGTTGTTCACGGCGTTGGCGAGGGCCTTGTAGGCGTCGGTGATCTGCTGGAACGCCGCGGAATCGACCGACTTCACCTCCTCCGGCGTATGGTCGTGGCCGGAGACGGAGGCAATGGAGTTGTTGGAGTTCTGGATCCTCTGCAACTGCGGCTGGAGCTGGTCGCAGATCGACTTGGCATAGTTGTCGATCTCACTGTTTGAGCTGCCGCAGGCGGAGAGCGCCATCGTCAAAGTCGCCACACCGGACAGCGCAGCCGCGAGCTTCTTCTTCACCGGATTGGTTCCTTCCGTGGCCCTACGGCCACGGAACATACACGCAACCGAGGCGTACGTCCCGAGTCAGCCGAGCGATACGACCCGTATTACAACCATTTGCACCAAGATCAGACCGGATTCGGATGGCCATTGAGCCATCGCACAAGCGGCGGGCGGTGCGCTCAAAACGCACCGCCCGCCGCGATATTGACGATCTGTCCGTTTTCACGGGCTACGACACCACCGCCGGGTCAGTCTGCCGTGTCGCGGCCTCGCTGTTGTCTTCGTCACCCACCGCGATCCCGCGGCGCTTGGAGAGGTAGACCGCGACGACGATGACGGCGAGCGCGAGCAGCGAGACCCCAAGCCGGAGGGCAAAGCTCGCCTTGTCACCGTACGAGTAGGTGACGATCGCCGGTGCGATCAGCAGCGAGACCAGATTCATCACCTTCAGCAACGGGTTGATCGCCGGGCCTGCAGTGTCCTTGAATGGGTCGCCGACGGTGTCGCCGATGACGGTCGCCGCATGCGCCTCGCTGCCCTTGCCGCCGTGATGGCCGTCCTCGACCAGCTTCTTCGCGTTGTCCCATGCGCCACCGGAGTTGGCGAGGAAGACCGCCATCACGGTGCCTGCGCCGATTGCACCCGCGAGGTATGCGCCGAGCGAACCGACGCCCAGGCCGAAGCCGACGGCAATGGGCGCCATGACGGCGAGCAAGCCGGGCGTGGCCAGTTCACGCAGGGCGTCCTTGGTGCAGATGTCCACCACGCGCCCGTACTGCGGCTTCTCGGTGCCGTCCATGATCCCGGGGTGGTCGCGGAACTGGCGGCGCACCTCGAAGACGACCGCACCGGCCGATCGGGAGACCGCGTTGATCGCGAGTCCGGAGAAGAGGAAGACGACCGAAGCGCCGATGAGCAGCCCGACGAGGTCGTTGGGCTGCGCGATCACCAGGTTCAGACTCAGGCCGTGCGCGGCCTTGCCCACACTCGCCTTCGCGGTATCGATCGCGTCGGTGAACGAGCCGAACAGCGCTGTGGCGGCGAGCACCGCGGTGGCGATTGCGATGCCCTTGGTGATCGCCTTGGTGGTGTTGCCGACGGCGTCGAGGTTGGTGAGTACCTGGGCTCCCTCGCCCCGGACGTCGCCGGACATCTCGGCGATGCCCTGGGCGTTGTCGGTGACCGGGCCGAAGGTGTCCATGGCGACGATGACGCCGACAGTGGTGAGCAGACCGGTGCCGGCCAGCGCCACCGCGAGCAGGGCGAGCGGCAAAGAGCCGCTGCCGAGCAGGAATGCGCCGTAGACGGCGAGGCCGATCAGCACCGCCGTGTAGACCGCGGACTCCAGACCCAGTGAGATGCCGGAGAGGATGACCGTCGCAGGGCCGGTGAGCGAGGTCTTGCCGACGTCACGCACAGGGCGGCGGTTGGTCTCGGTGAAGTAGCCGGTCAGCTGCTGAATGACTGCGGCGAGCACAATGCCGATCGCGACAGCAGCAAGGGCGAATACCCGTGGGTCTCCGCTGTGTCTCGCGATTGAGGCCGGAACTCCCTTCAGGTCGGCGAACCGCGAGGGCAAATAGGCATATGCCGCCGCTCCGACGAGGACGAGAGAGATCAAGGCCGCGATGAAGAATCCGCGGTTGATCGCAGTCATTCCACTGCGGTCCTTGCGGCGCGGCGCGACGGCGAAAATTCCGATCATCGCGGTAATCACACCGATTGCCGGGACGAGCAGCGGAAATGCCAGTCCGGAATTGCCGAATGCGGAGGTGCCAAGAATCAATGCGGCGACAAGCGTGACCGCGTAGCTCTCGAAGAGGTCGGCCGCCATGCCGGCACAGTCACCGACGTTGTCGCCCACGTTGTCGGCGATCGTCGCGGCATTGCGCGGGTCATCCTCGGGGATGCCCTGCTCGACCTTGCCAACGAGGTCCGCGCCGACGTCCGCGGCTTTGGTGAAGATGCCGCCGCCGACACGCATGAACATCGCGAGCAGCGCAGCGCCGAAGCCGAATCCTTCCAACACCTTGGGGGCATCGGCCTTGTAGACCAGGACGACGATGGAGGCGCCGAGCAGACCGAGCCCCACGGTGCACATACCGACCACGCCGCCGGTGCGGAACGCGATCTTCATTCCCCGGTGCGAGACGGTCGTCAGGTCGGCGGAAGGCTCGCCGGGAGCGGGGGTGGCGGCACGGGCGGCCGCGGCGACGCGCACGTTGCTGCGCACCGCGAGCCACATGCCGATGTAGCCGGTGGACGCCGAGAAGACCGCGCCCACGAGGAAGAACACCGAACGCCCGAGGCGCTGCGGCCAGTTGTCGGCCGGCAGCAGCATGAGCAGGAAGAAGACGGCCACGCCGAAGACGCTGAGCGTCCTCAACTGCCGCATGAGGTAGGCATTCGCGCCTTCCTGTACTGCCGCGGCGATCCGCTTCATGGAATCCGTGCCCTCGTCTGCGGCGAGCACCTGGCGGACCAGGATGATCGCGACGAGCAGCGCCGCGATGGCGACCGCGGAGATGATCAGTACGAGATTGCGGTTGCCACTGGTCAGTGTGGCCGCTGCGGCCAGTGGGTGTAGTTGCGGAAATTGTGAAAGGTCCTGCGCTGGGGTGAGAAGCCCCGCCATTCGTCCTCCTTGACGTTTGGCGCATGGGCGCGCGGCTACTGCTACCGCAGCAGCCACCGCGCTCAGGCGGGCTGAGCAAAGATGCACGGATTGTAAGGAGACCGACGGACTCAAAACAGGGCGCCACAACGAGA
The DNA here is from genome assembly GCA_019243445.1 of Streptomycetaceae bacterium. Taxonomy (GTDB): domain Bacteria; phylum Actinomycetota; class Actinomycetes; order Streptomycetales; family Streptomycetaceae; genus Streptantibioticus_B. Next base: position 8,523 of record JAFAUH010000135.1, read on the forward strand.
ATTCGCCTGCTGCAGAAGTCCACAATTCGCGGCGATCACCGCCCTTTCCCTTTCCCTTTGCCTCGCCGCGCCAGCAGTTGAGGCTGCTGGCGCCCGCTCGCACGCTCCACGGACAGCCTGCCCTGCCGGATGGGCGCCTCGATCGGAGCCTCGGCCTACCTCTCCGACTGCTCCGCGGGGGACTCTGTCCGCTTACTTGCGTGCGTCACTCAGAAATCGCTGATTACGCCGCTCAGAAATCACTGATTATGGTGAAGGGGTGGGAGCCGAATGGACCCCTGGAATTGATCTCCGAGAAAGATCGACAAGCGGTGGCGGATGCCGCGGGGAGATCGTTGCCGTCGCGGGAAACAGTTTCAGGGTAGCTCGACGGCCGGATTGGCCGGCCAGCTCATGCGGATGATTCCGCCGCCGGGGCCCCCGATGACCTCGACATCGTCGACGAGACCGCTGATCACGGCGAGGCCCATCTCGCCCTCGTCCTCGGCGCCCCCCGACTCCGCGCTACCGGGGTGCCCCATGGCCTCCTCGTCTGCCCGCGCGGACGGCACCTTCGCTCGGTCCTCTGCGGTCTCCGGGGCACTGGGAGCCTCCTCGCCGACCTCAATGGAGAATTTCTTCTCCCCCTCGATCAGGAACACGCACACGGGCAGGTCCGCGTTGTTGGCGCGGTGCAGACCGACGGCGCGGGTGCACGCCTCGCCGACAGCGAGGCGAACTTCGTCGAGTACGGCCTCGTCCACTCCGGCGCGGCGCGCTACCGCGGCCGCCACGAGACGAGCGGTGCGGACATGCTCCGGCAGTGCGCTGAAACGCAGTTCGACGGTGGCCACGACGGCTTCCCCCTCGGTCTTGCGGGCGTGCAACACAAGGGTCCGGGCTCTTGCGGCCCGGGACCCCCCGTACGGACGATCACCTGAGCAGCGGCGCAAGCGCCGCTGCCGTCAGTCGGTCGCCGCGACAGCCTCGTCGACCGAGGTGTGGATCGGGAACACCTTGGTCAGACCGGTGATTCGGAAAATCTTGAGGATGCGCTCCTGATTGCACACCAGACGCAGTGAGCCCTCATGGGCGCGCACCCTTTTCAGCCCGCCGACGAGCACACCGAGGCCAGTGGAGTCGAGGAAGTCCACACCCTCCATGTCCACGACCAAGTGGTAGCTCCCGTCGTTGACGAGCTCGACCAGCTGCTCGCGCAGCTTGGGCGCGGTGTAAACATCAATCTCGCCACCGACCTCGACGACCGTTCGGTCGCCGACGGTCCGAGTCGACAGGGACAGGTCCACGGATCCTCCAGCACCTTGCATCGAGCATCAAGCCTCTCGCCCCCTGAGGTCTCCCCGCCGGGGAGGGGGGTGGATCGGCAGCCGCAATGGCATTCAACCACTTACCGGCAGGCAAGTACGACGTCTTACGGCGATTGTCCGTCACGCCAGTGACAAACTGACTGTCAATGACCCACGATCAACCACCGCAATCGGTACTCGGCCGCTTCGATCCGGCTGCAGCCCTGCACCGGCTCGTCTCTGGGGCGGGCCGCGCCGCGCGCATCACTCATACGGAGCACTTGCCCCCGCGGACCGGCCGCCATGCGGACTGGCCTGATCAGATCCGCCCTGAAGTAATCGAGGCGATCCTGGCCGCCGGGATCGAGCGCCCATGGGAGCACCAGGCGCGCGCTGCGGAGCACGCGCTACGCGGCGAGTCGGTGGTGGTAGCCACGGGCACGGCGTCCGGCAAGTCGCTGGCGTATCTCACTCCGGTGCTCAGCACCCTGTTGGACGGCTCCGAGGCGCCAGATACAGGACAGCGCGAAGCGCTCCCCCAAGGTGACGGCAGACGGGCGGACAAACCAACGGCACGCCGGAGGTCCCCCCGGACGGAGTCCGGGGGGACCTCCGTTGAGGGTGGTGGCGGGAGACAGGCGGAAGGCAGAGGGGCGACCGCCCTGTATCTGGCACCGACGAAGGCGCTCGCCGCCGACCAGTGCCGCACCGTCGCAGAACTGGCGGCCTCCCCGGCGATCGGCGGCTCCCGGATCCGGCCGGCCGTCTACGACGGCGATACGCCGTTCGAAGAACGCGAATGGGTGCGCCGGTACGCAACGTATGTGCTCACCAACCCCGACATGTTGCACCGCGGCATCCTGCCCTCCCATCCGCGCTGGTCTTCCTTTCTGCGCAGGCTGCGCTACGTTGTCGTCGACGAGTGCCACACCTACCGCGGTGTCTTCGGGTCCCACGTCGCGCAAGTGCTGCGGCGGCTGCGCCGCGTGTGCGCCCGTTACGGAGCGGAACCGGTATTCCTGCTCGCTTCGGCCACAGCGGCCGATCCCGGGGAAGCCGCCACTCGGCTGACGGGTGTACCGGTCGCTGAGATCACCGAAGACGCCTCCCCGCGCGGCGAACTCGTCTTCGCCCTGTGGGAGCCTCCGCTCACCGAGCTCAGCGGAGAACGCGGCGCGCCTGTACGACGGACCGCGACCGCAGAAGCCGCCGACCTGCTCACCGATCTGGTGGTCCAGGGCACCCGCACCGTCGCCTTCGTCCGCTCCCGGCGTGCCGCAGAGCTGATCGCCCTGCTCGCCCAGGATCGGCTCGCAGCGATCGACCGATCCCTGCCCGGCCGCGTGGCGGCCTATCGCGGCGGATACCTGCCGGAGGAACGCCGCGCCCTCGAGCGGGAGCTGCACAGTGGCCACCTCCTCGGTCTCGCCTCTACCACCGCTTTGGAGCTGGGCGTGGACGTCTCCGGTCTCGACGCCGTCCTGCTCGCCGGATATCCGGGTACCCGCGCCTCGTTGTGGCAGCAGGCCGGGCGCGCGGGGCGCGCGGGCCAGGGAGCCCTCGCCGTCCTCGTCGCCCGTGACGACCCGCTGGACACGTATCTGGTGCACCACCCCGAGGCGCTGTTCGATCGGCCGGTGGAGTCGACTGTGCTCGATCCCGACAATCCGTACGTGCTCGCTCCCCACCTGTGCGCTGCTGCCGCCGAACTCCCGCTGACTGAAGCTGATCTGGGCCTTTTTGGCCCGGAGGCACCGGGCCTGATGACGCAATTGGAGATGCGCGGACTGCTGCGCAAACGCAAGGACGGCTGGTTCTGGACGCGCAGGGAACGGGCAACGGAACTCACCGACATCCGGGGCGAGGGCGGCAGGGCCGTCCAAATCGTCGAGGCGACTACCGGGCGACTGCTCGGCACCGTCGATGCCTCCTCTGCGCACACCACCGTTCACGACGGCGCCGTTCACTTGCACCAAGGACGCACATACGTGGTCAAGCAGTTGGACCTCGAGGACTGCGTGGCACTGGTCGAGGAGGACGACCCGCCGTACTCCACAATGGCCCGTGAGACCACCACGATCTCCATACTGGAGATGGAGACCGAACAGACGTGGGGCGAGGCACAGTTGTGCTTCGGGTCTGTCGAAGTCACCCACCAAGTAGTCTCGTTCCTGCGCCGTCGGCTGATCACTGGGGAGGTGCTCGGTGAGACCAGGCTCGACCTTCCTCCGCGCACCCTGCGCACTCGCGCCGTATGGTGGACGATCACCGAGCGGCAGTTGGAGGGCGCCCGGATACACCCCGAGGAACTTCCCGGCGCTCTGCACGCCGCCGAGCACGCGTCCATCGGCATGCTGCCACTCTTCGCCACCTGCGATCGCTGGGACATCGGCGGGGTATCGATACCCTTGCACGCCGACACCGGCCTGCCCACCGTCTTCGTCTACGACGGCCACCCGGGCGGCGCGGGCTTCGCCGAGCGCGCGTTCCGTACCGCCCGCAGCTGGCTCACGGCGACGCGCGAGGCGATCGCCACGTGCGAGTGCGACTTCGGGTGCCCCTCGTGCATCCAGTCCCCCAAGTGCGGCAACGGCAACGACCCGCTGGACAAGCTCGCCGCGGTTCGCATCCTCGACCTCCTGCTCGCCGCGAAGTAGAGCCTCCGGCGCTGGGAAGCGCGGATCAAGGAGCGGGCCAAGGGCCAAGTCCGGGTGTGCCGCGTGAGGCTGATGCCACCGATCGGCACGCGACACTGCGGGCCCCGTCGCCGGAGGCTGTGACGAGGGTCCGGCGCGAGAGCGGGCGCGAGCTGGGCCCAAAGGCGTAAGGACTGCGCTGCCTGGAATCTCGGCAACGACATCCGATACCTCGCCGCGCACGGAGCAGGAGACCAGCCGCGCCCCCTGGGCCGCGGCGACGTGCGCCGCCTCGCGGCAGGCGGCGGGGGTGCCGTCGAGGGCGTGGTCAGCTGCCGCTAGCGCCGCCAGGTCTGCGGCCCCGCCGGCCCGATGGCGTGCCGAGACGGCTTGGCCCATCGCGAGCACCGCGGCGAAGACGGCGCACAACGCCCCCGTCATGACCATCGCCCACACCGTGGCCGAACCGCGCTCCCGGTTCACCGGACCGTGTCCTCTGCGAGGGCCACCGCGTCCGCACCGACCGTGACAGACAACAGCCCGGCCATCCGCCCAGGCCCCAGCGACTGCGCTGTCACATGCACCCGCACCAGATCTCCCTCCCGTCGCAGCGCCACCGAAGCACCCTGTGGTGCGGCCGACTCCGCGGCGGCGAGCGCCGCCGCGCGTGGCTCTGACCTCGCTGCGGCCCGTGCCCCGGCCCTGGCAGCATCCACACAGCGGATCTGGGCGGAGGCCGCCATCAGCCCCCACAGCAGCATCCCTGTGAAGAGCACCAGCATCGGGATGACCACAGCCGCCTCGGCCGTCACATATCCGCTATCGGGCTGCGACAGCTCGAGCAGCGACATGTCAGGCTGCGAGATTCCACGATGTGGCATCACTTCAAAATGTGACATCGAGCGCCCTCTTGATCAGCCCGCTCAACGCCGAGCTCACCACGCCGCTGGTGACCACCTTGTAGAGAACGACAGCGAATCCGCATGCCGCCAAGGTCCCCACCGCGTACTCCGCTGTGCTCATCCCCGCCTGCGCGGCCGCGCCGCGCACCGACGCCAACCGGAGTTGCATCCAACGCGTCATGATCATGAATCCTTTCAGTATCCGTATCCGTATCCGTCTGTTGCTTCTGCTGCTTCTGCTGCTGCTGCTTCTGCTCCGGCCGGACAGCCGTCTCAAAACTCTGGACAGCCGTCTCAAAACTGCTGCGCGTGCGTCATCGCCTCTGCGAGGCCGATTACCACCGGCACCACTCCGACGGCCAGGAAGGCCGGCAGGAAACACAGGCCGAGCGGCGCCGTGGCCAGCACTGCCGCGCGGCGGGCCCTACTGCCCGCCGAGCGAGCGCGCTCCGCGCGGTACGCGGCGGCGAGCCTCGAGACCTCGGCGACCGGCGGGACACCTGTGGTACCGGCACGCTCCATCCAGCGGCCCAGCACATCCGCGCACGGGAGTGCTCGGACCCGACTCCAGCACTGGGCTGGATCACCGCCGAGGCGCAGCTCCGCCGAGGCGCGCAACAGCGCCTGGGCGAGCGGACCTTCGAGAGTACGACCCACGGCGTCGGCCGCCGCCCCAGGGGCGGCACCGGCCGCCAGGCATGCGGCCAACAGCTCGGCCACAAGCGGGAGTTGGCTCGCCACCAGGATCGCTGCATCGTCCGTCCCAGGTGTTCTTTGCCGTTGCGACCGCAGCTGCCACCTCCATACGCCGAACGCTGCCGCGGATCCCGCGCAGCAACCGGAGATCCCGCCGATGAAGACCACGGCTGCGAACCCCGCCGACGCCGCAATAGCCCACTGCCGGACTTTCGCGCGCTCCGTGCTGCGCAGCTTCAGCCGGCGTCTGTGGCGCGGGCGTTCAATGCCCAGCAGCCATTCGCGCCGTCGCCGGGCCGCGTGTGCGCGGCAAACGGATGCGGCAGCCCATCCGCAGCACAGCACGGCCGTGACCCCGAAGACCGCTGCCCCCAGGCTGTGGACGAATCCGCCGTCCATCACCGTCACACCCTCTCGGCCGCACGGGCGATCGCAGAGGTCCACTGCATCCCCAGCCACTCCAGCCCCACTCCAGCCGTCAGGCAGATGAGCCCGCCCGGGGTGTGCAGCAAGATCCGCAGTGGCTGGGCACCCATCGTCCAGCCCAGTACCAGACCGAAGACCGGAAGCAGTGCGAGCAGCACGGCCGTCGACCGGGGACCCGCCAACATGGCTCGCAGCTCATCCAGTTGCTCGCGCTCAGCACGCAGTGCCGCCGCTACTCGGTCCAGGCCGTCCGCGAGGCCCGCACCGCCGACAGTGGCCACCTCCCAGCACGCAGCAACCGCGGCCAGGCCGTACGCGCCGGGTCGGCACGCGGACTGACGAAGTGCTGCTGGGACATCGCCGCCGAACCGGGCTGCCGCAAGCAATCGGCTCACGCACTCTGCGGCCTGCAGTCCCCCAGGGCTTTCGGCTCCCCGCAACCGTTCGACGGCATCGGCCAATGCGGCGTCCGGCGGACGCCCGGCTCGCAGATCACCGGCGACCGTGGCACAAAGGGTGATCACTACCTCCTGCCATCGCTCGTCCTCCGACCGCCGCTTCCGGGCCCGTAGTCGACGGCCGAGCAGCGGCATAGCGACCGCGCCTGCGAATGGCGGAAGCGGCGAATGCGTCAGCAGACCCAGAAACAATCCGGCCGGAAGGCACAGCGCCTCAAGGCCGAGGGGCGCGCCAAGCCGCTCTTCGGCCTGCTTCCACCCCCGTTCCAACACGGCCCGGGCATGTCCGGCATATGACTGCCACCGCTCCCAGCCGAGCGGTGCGAGCGGCGGCCAATCGCCGTCCGCAAACATCAGCCGCGCCCGGCGCAGCGCCTCGTCCCTACTGCACAGCAGCCACAGCCCGCCGACGGCGAAAAGTACTGCGCTCAGCACTGTCAGGGGCTCCGCAGTGATCATTGCGCACCCCGTTCACACAGCACGGCAAGCCGCGGCCAGCCGCGCTCCCGCCGGTAGTCACCGTCGGTGCCGCGGACGATCGCCGGGACGGTGGAGACAAAGCCGCGCCGGTCTCGCTCGAATACATGGATCTCCGCGACCCTTCGGCGTCCGCAACGGTCGCGTGCCAGATGGATCACGAGCGAGAGCGCCGCCGCCAGTTGGCTGTGGAGTGCGGAACGCTCCAGCCCGGCCGCCGAACCGAGGGCCTCGAGACGGGCGGGCACATCGCATGCGGCGTTGGCATGCACAGTGCCACACCCTCCTTCATGGCCCGTGTTGAGTGCGGAAAGCAGATCGGTCACTTCGGCTCCCCTGACTTCCCCGACGACGAGCCGGTCGGGCCGCATGCGCAGCGCCTGCCGTACGAGATCCCGCAGGGTCACCCGGCCGGCGCCCTCCTGATTGGCCGGCCGGGTTTCAAGCCGCACCACGTGGGGGTGGTCGGGCCTCAGCTCGGCGGAGTCCTCAGCGAGGACGATTCGTTCGCGGTGGCTGACCAAGCCCAGCAATGTGCTGAGCAAGGTGGTCTTGCCCGTTCCGGTCCCGCCGCTGACGAGATAGGAAAGCCGGGCGTCGATCACGGTGTGCAGCAGGCTTGCCGTACCGGTGTCCACGCTGCCCGCGTCGACGAGTTCGTCGAGGGTGAAAGCGCGCGTCCGCACGACGCGCAGGGATAGACAGGGCGCACCGACCGCGACGGGCGGCAGCACCGCGTGCAGCCGTGTGCCGTCCGGCAACCGGGCGTCGACCCACGGGCGTGCGTCGTCAAGCCGCCTGCCCGCTGCAGTGGCCAGCCTTTGGGCGAGCCGGCGGACCGCCGCAGAGTCACGGAAGTGGATCGCGGTGCGCTCCAAGCCCGCACCTCGGTCGACCCACACCTCCTCCGGCCCGTTCACCAGCACGTCGGTGACTCCGGGTTCGGCGAGCAGCGGTTCGAGCAGTCCGGCGCCGACCATCTCGGAACGTAGGGTGCGCACCACGCCGAGGACTGCGGTGTCGCCGAGCAGTCGCCCCTGGGAGCGCAGTGCGGCAGCGACCCTGGCAGGTGTCGGCTCCTCTCCGGCTTCGGCAAGTTTGAGCCGCACGGCATCCAGCAGCATCGCCCGGTCACTCATGACGTCACGCTCCCGCCACCGGCCAGCGCCTCGGTGAGGAAAGTCGAGCAGAAGCGGGCGAGCGGACCGCGACCGCCCGCACCAGGAGGGCGGCCACCGTCGACAGCGTGCAACAGCCCGTGTTCGGCGGGGAGTTCGCCTACGAGTCTCAGGTCGAGCAGGCGCGCGATCTCCTCGTCGTCGAGCCCGGGCGGGAAGGGGCCGCGGGCGACTACGCGAAGATCGCGGAGCACCATGCCGATCCGCGACGCCACACGGTCGGCCGCAGCGACGGCTCTGAGCTCCGCCGGGACGACGAGCAGTCCGACGTCGATCTGGGAGAGCGCCTCGATCACGCCCTCATCCACCCGCCGCGGCAGATCCACCACCACAACGCCGCCGCGCCTGCGGGCCGCACCGAGCACCGAGCGCATCGCCTCGGGAGTGATGACGACCGAATCGCCCCTGTCCCAGCTGAGCACGCTCAGATCGTGCAGCCGCGGCAGCGACTCCTCCAGCGCTCCGCTGCTCACCCGGCCCTGGGACTCAGCGAGGTCCGGCCAGCGCAGGCCGCCCGCGCGCTCACCGCCCAGCAGGACGTCGAGGCCTCCACCGAGCGGATCACCGTCGATGAGCATCGTGCGGTGGCCAGAGCGCGCCGCAGTGACGGCGAGCGCGCACGCCAAAGTGCTGGCTCCGGCACCTCCTCTGCCACCGACCACACCGATGGTCAGTGCCGGTTCTCCGATCCCCTCGGCCGCGTCGGCAATGCGGTCCACCAGCCAGGGCTCGGCATCGGGAAGGAACAGCACATGATCGGCACCGATGCCGACCGCCCGCTGCCACACTGCCTGGTCGTCCAGATCGTGTCCGATGAGCAGCACGCCAGGGCGGCGCGACATGCCGTGGAGCGAAGTCGCGCACTCGTCCCCCACCAGCACCACCGGTGCCGACTCCCAGCTGCCGGGTCGGCCGGGCGGACCGAACGACACCTCGGCCTCGGCTCCCGCGGCGGCACACAGCCGCAGCAGGTCGTCCAGCAGGCTCTCGTCCTCGGTGACAATCAATGGGCGGCTGGGGCGGCTTGACCGACCGGCTGCTGCCGCGCGGCGCACCGACGGCAGAGTTCTCGCCCTGGTGGGTGGTCCCGGTTTCTGTGATGTGCCTGCAGTACTGGGTGGGGCTGGAGTGCCGGACGTGGCGCCAGGTGAGATGGATTCGGACATAACCCCTTCGCTTCCACTAGCGGATACCGCGTTACTCGCGTGTCCTCACGGTGAACCGCTCCGGGGACTCGTGGGGATCTCGGCCAAAAACAGTGGATAACCCGAATGTTGTGGAGAACTCGGCCACCCGCACGGGTGAGTTCGCGCCGACAGCGCAACGATTACGAGTCGTTACATGTCGTACCTGACATCGGCACCCTGACATCGGCACCCTGACATCGACGCCGACATTTCTGCCGCGAGATCGGCGCCGTGACATGAACGGGAAAAGAGAAGGGGAGCAATGAAAGCGGAAGCGGAAGCGGAAGCGGATCGACCAGGACCGGCCCACTCGGCCCCGACCAGGACCCGGCCCACCGATCCGCAGCAAAACCTGGTCCGGACATGCGACGACCCCCGCCGGGGGGGAGAGCGGGGGTCGTCCCCACGGCCGACTCGGGGGGGGAGGAGTCGGGCCGGGTTAGCACGGTCGCGAACGATCCGTGACTTCCATGGTGTACCCGAGAGCCTTCTCAGGCAAACCCACACGCCTCACCTTACGCCGAATGGTGGGGCCTATGCTCATCCCCGTGGAAAACCACTCCTTGCCGCGGACCGCCGCCTTCTTCGATCTCGACAAGACGGTCATCGCGAAGTCGAGCACCCTGGCCTTCAGCAAATCGTTCTACCAAGGCGGCCTGATCAATCGTCGTGCCGTGCTGCGTACCGCTTACGCTCAGTTCGTCTACCTTCTCGGCGGGGCGGACCACGATCAGATGGAGCGCATGCGCGAATATCTCTCGGCACTGTGCCGCGGCTGGAACGTCCAACAGGTTCGCGAGATCGTCGCCGAGACGCTCCACGACCTGATCGACCCGCTCATTTATGACGAGGCTGCCTCCCTCATCGAGAAGCACCATGCCGCGGGGCGGGACGTTGTGATCGTCAGTACCTCTGGGGCCGAGGTGGTGGAGCCGATCGGCGAGGTGCTCGGCGCGGACCATGTCGTCGCTACCCGAATGGTGGTCGAGGACGGCCGTTACACGGGGGAAGTCGAGTACTACGCCTACGGCCCGACGAAGGCGGAGGCAATCGTGGCACTCGCAAAGTCGGAGGGATATGACCTCGAGCGCTCCTTCGCCTACAGCGACTCGGCCACCGACATCCCGATGCTGTCGGCGGTCGGCCACCCGCACGCGGTCAACCCCGATCGGGCGCTGCGCCGCGAGGCGAACGCCCGCCAGTGGCCCGTCCTGGTGTTCAGCCGGACCGTGCGGCTGCGTCAGCGCGTGCCGTCGCTGCCACCCCGTCCAGTGCTCGCCGCGTTCGCCGCGGCGAGTGCGGCTGCTGCAACGGCGGGTCTGGTCTGGTACGTATCGCGGAAGCGAAAGTCGGCAGCGAAAACCCGTCAACTATTCACTGTAACCGCTGCCAAGTCCACCATGCCCACTATGCCTCAGTCGAGATATTGATTTCTTATTGATGCTAAAAGTAAAGAACTATAGCCAGGGCTTCCGCTTCCCCCACCTGTGCAGTACAAAGGACTCAACGGCCCGCGAGACCACGGACATCCGAAAGGACCTCGTCGAATCAGGCCCCACGGACCGAGCACGAACGCTGGGCACCCACGCGAAGCCAGCCCGCTGACCGGGTTGCCCAACCAGGTGACGGGCAAAAGTTCCCGACCTGATGGGCAAAAGAGTGCACGCATGGTCACTCGGCGGACGTGCCAGCGGCGGCACCCTTGGGTGCCGCCGCAACCCTTTTCCGCCCATTGTGCGAGTTCCGCCCATTGTGCGTGAGGGGCCCTTATGCCACGCCGCGCTGCAACGCCTCGCACACAGCGATGGTCTCACGAGCTCCCAGTCCGACCGCCTCCGCGCAGTGCGTGATCCACGCCGCGAACCCTTCCCTCGTACCCGACGCATAGCCTTCAAGCGCCTTGGCGTAATCGGCTCGCCCCAGCTCTGCATGCCCGACTTCCACCGGACAGACCGACTTCGGGTCGAGGCCGCTGCCGACGAACACGATTCGCTGGGCTGCTCGCGCCACCGGCCCGTTGTACGAGCGAAACGGCCGTAGCGCCAGCAACTCACCATGCACCACAGCCGCCACCACAAGTGCAGGCGCCTCACTGTCAGCGAGCAGCAGATCGACCAGACCTTCGAGGCGCGCCGTAACCTCCGCGGCATCCGGCAGCGCCATCCCAGCCGGCTCCCCGTCGACTGGTTCGACCAATTCGCCCGCGCGCCGGGGCCGGCCCACCGTGTCGTCCGCCGCGCGGCCCCCCGCCGCGACGAGATGGAGCCGGGCCAGCGCCTGCACCGGTGACTGCCGCCAGACGCTGAGGAGTTGGCCGGCCTCAGCCGTCAGTCGCAGCGCGGCTCCGACGGTACGAGCCTCTTCGTCGGCGCCGAAGTCGCTGCGCCGCCGTACCTCCTCCAACGGCCATTCGGCCCCCGCCAGCGCAGCCGACCCCCGCGCACCGCGCAGGGCCGCCTCCGAAGCCACCTCGCTCGAACGACGCCGCATCACCCGGTGACCGTAGACCCGATCCACGGCCTGCCGCACGGAGGCAACTGCCTCGGGCACCCCGGGCAGTGTCCCCAGCGCGACCAGCGGATCTTCCTCTTTACCCATGAGTACGACCTTACTGAGTACGACCCTGCGCACCACTCGTCGTAGTGCACCTCCGCCCCTCGTTGGGGTGGTCTTCTCCCCTCGCGGCCATCACCGGCAGCATATTTACGACTACCTTTGGTGAACATGAAGATCGCATTCGTTGGGAAGGGCGGCAGCGGCAAGACCACGCTCTCGTCCCTGTTCATCCGCCACCTCGCCGCCGCTCAGATCCCCGTCATCGCCGTCGACGCCGACATCAACCAGCACCTCGCGCCGGCGCTCGGCCTCGACGAGGCGGAGGCGACCGCGCTCCCCGCCATGGGCGCGCATCTGCCCGCGATCAAGGAGTATCTGCGCGGCACAAACCCGCGCATCACCTGCGCCGACTCCATGATCAAGACGACGCCGCCCGGCCGTGGCTCACGTCTGCTGCGCCTCACCGAGGACAACCCGGTCTACGCGGCGTGCGCTCGCACCGTGCCCCTGGAGGACACGTCGGTACGGCTGATGGCCACCGGCCCCTTCAGCGAATCCGACCTCGGTGTGGCCTGCTATCACTCGAAGGTGGGTGCCGTCGAACTCTGCCTCAACCACCTCGTCGACGGACGCGACGAATACGTCGTCGTCGACATGACGGCCGGCAGCGATTCGTTTGCCTCGGGCATGTTCACCCGCTTCGACATGACGTTCCTCGTCGCCGAGCCGACCCGCAAGGGCGTTGCCGTCTACCGCCAATACAAGGAGTACGCCCGCGACTTCGATGTCGCCTTGCGCGTGGTCGGCAACAAAGTGCAGGGGCCGGACGACATCGACTTCCTGTGCGACGAGATCGGCGACGACCTGTTCGTCACTGTCGGCCACTCCGAGTGGGTGCGGGCGATGGAGAAGGGGCGTCCGCCACGGTTCGCTCTGTTGGAAGAGTCCAACCGCAATGCGCTGCAGGCGCTCCACAAAGTCGCGGACGCCAGCTATGAACGGCGTGACTGGGGTCGCTACACCCGCCAGATGGTGCACTTTCACATGAAGAATGCCGAGAGTTGGGGGAACGCCAGGACGGGCACCGACCTAGCGGCGCAAATCGACCCCGACTTCACCCTCGGCGAGGAACCGGCGACCTCGCTCGCTGTCTGACCACCACCCGGCCCACACCCACGTGCCGCCCGGCCCACACCCACATGGCGCCCGCCTCCATACCTGTCGGCGGGCGCCGCTTCCCTGTGCATGCGCACCCGTGTATCGCTGCCCGTACGGCGACCGGAAAGCTGCGCCTCGACGGCATGTACTTCCATGTCGCCAAGGCTCAGGCGCATCTGCTGGACCGCGCCCGCGGGACCTTCACCGCCGTCCGCCCGAGGCGGCCGCTCAGGTCTAAACCAATGGGGTAGCGCAGCCCTTGTCAGCGCGTCCCCGGACTGATGAGCTATGGGCTGGGACACCTACGACTGGCTGACCACAGGGAGATGGCGTGAGCACCAACGAGAGCCTGGCCAACTTGTTGAAGGAGGAACGCCGCTTCGCCCCGCCGGCCGAGTTGGCCGCAGCCGCCAACATCACCGCGGCTGCGTACGAACAGGCGGGGGCGGACCGGCTGGCCTTCTGGGCGGCCCAGGCACGACGACTGACGTGGGAAACCGAGCCGACCGAGACTTTGGACTGGTCCAACCCACCGTTCGCCAAGTGGTTCACCGACGGCAAGCTCAACGTCGCGTACAACTGTGTCGATCGACACGTCGAGGCCGGCCACGGCGACCGCGTCGCCATCCACTTCGAGGGCGAGCCCGGCGACACGCGCACCATCACCTACGCCGAACTGCAGCGCGAGGTGTCCAAGGCCGCCAACGCCCTCATCGAACTGGGCGTCAGGACCGGTGACCGGGTCGCCATCTACCTGCCCATGATCCCCGAAGCCATCGTCTCGATGCTCGCCTGTGCCCGCATCGGCGCGCCGCACTCGGTGGTCTTCGGCGGCTTCTCCGCCGACGCACTCGCCACCCGTATCGAAGACGCCGACGCCCGCATCGTCATCACCTCGGACGGCGGCTTCCGGCGCGACAAGCCGTCGGCGCTGAAGCCCGCCGTCGACGAGGCGCTGACCCGGCCCGGCACGGAGAAGGTGCGCAACGTCCTCGTCGTCCGTCGCACCGGCCAGGAGACCTCCTGGGACGACGAGCGTGACGTGTGGTGGCACGAACTGGTCGACCGTCAGCCCGATACCCACACTCCTGAGGCATTCGACGCCGAACACCCGCTCTATATCCTCTACACTTCGGGTACAACGGGTAAGCCCAAGGGGATCCTGCACACCACCGGCGGCTACCTCACCCAGACGAGCTATACGCACCATGCGGTCTTCGACCTCAAGCCGGAGACGGACGTCTACTGGTGCACGGCCGACATCGGCTGGGTCACCGGCCACTCCTACATCGTCTACGGCCCGCTCAGCAACGGCGCGACCGAGGTGCTCTATGAGGGCACGCCCGACACCCCGCACCAGGGCCGCTGGTGGGAGATCGTCCAAAAGTACCGCGTGACGATCCTCTACACCGCACCCACCGCGATCCGTACCTGCATGAAGTGGGGCGACGCCATCCCGGCCAAGTTCGACTTGTCCTCGCTGCGCATCCTCGGATCGGTCGGCGAGCCGATCAACCCCGAAGCGTGGATCTGGTACCGCAAGAACATCGGCGCGGATACCACGCCTGTCGTCGACACCTGGTGGCAGACGGAGACGGGCGCCATCATGATCACCCCGTTGCCCGGCGTCACCGAGACCAAACCCGGCTCCGCGCAGACGCCGCTTCCCGGCATCTGCGCGACCGTCGTCAATGACGAGGGGACCGAGGTGCCGAACGGCTCCGGCGGCTACCTGGTGCTCACCGAGCCCTGGCCATCAATGCTGCGCACCATCTGGGGCGACGACCAGCGCTACCTCGACACCTACTGGTCCCGTTTCGAAGGGCGTTACTTCGCAGGCGACGGCGCCAAGAAGGACGAGGACGGCGACATCTGGCTGCTCGGCCGGGTCGACGACGTCATGCTCGTCTCAGGCCACAACATCTCCACCACGGAGGTCGAATCGGCGCTCGTCTCGCACCCGAAGGTCGCCGAGGCGGCCGTCGTCGGCGCCACCGACGCCACCACAGGCCAGGCGATCTGCGCCTTCATCATCCTGCGCGGCTGTGCGAGCGAGGAGGAGACATCAGGTGCTGACGCGCCGGGTGGTCTGGTGGAGGAACTGCGCGGGCATGTCGCCAAGGAGCTCGGCCCGATCGCCAAACCCAAGCGAATCCTGCCCGTTGCCGAACTGCCCAAGACACGCTCCGGCAAGATCATGCGCCGTCTGCTGCGCGACGTCGCCGAGAACCGTGCGCTAGGCGACGTCACCACCCTCACCGACTCCTCGGTGATGGAGCTCATCCAGTCCAAGCTGCCCACAGCGACAAGCGAGGACTGAGCCCGCGCAGGCTCACCGCAAGGGGCGTCCGACGACATGCCGGGCGCCCCTTGCGCACATAATGTGACCATCGCCGCATAACCCGCTATACCCCCCAGGCACAGTGTTCGAAGCGCCCACATCGATACGAACGGCCACGATGATCCGGCATGATCGAGGCGTAGCGACAACAAGGGCAACATCCTCAACACCCACCACTCGGAGGACGCGATGAGCTCAGCCGACGGAGCCGACGCACGGAGTCTCGGTCAACTGCTCTCCGCCGCGACCGCGGAGCTGTCCGCACTCGTGCACGACGAGATCGCGCTCGCCAAGGCCGAACTCCGGCAGGACGCCAAGCGCGCCGGGATCGGCGGCGGGGCGATCGCCGCGGCCGGAGTCCTCGCGCTCTTCGCCCTGCCCGTGCTGAGCTTCGCCGCGGCGTACGGGATCCACAATCTCGGCCTCGGTCTCGCCTGGTCGTTCCTGATCGTGGGTGCCGCCTATCTGATGATCGCCGGGCTCCTCGGGCTCTTCGCCAAGGGGAAGCTGAAGAAGATCAAGCCGCCGGAGCGGACGATGGCCTTGGCGAAGGAGACGGCCACCGCGCTCCAGGGCGTCAAACCGCATCCGAGAGCTCTCACCAACGGCCATCCCGTCGCGCGCTAGGGCCGCCCCCGCCAACGTTTGCCCGGTAGCGAGGCGGTCCTGGTGCGGTCAGCCGTAACGACCTGGGGAGCAATAGGGAGCGGGCTCCCGACGCCCTGCGACTGAAGCCTCCTGCGTTGTCGTCGGCCAACGACGCTCCGCGTCGCCTCCCTCCTCCGCCTTGGATTCGAAGCCGCATGACGCCGCTCGCTGATCCACTCCCTATTGCTCCCCAGGTCGTAAGACGCCGCGTCGCCCTCGTACTGGGCCGTACTTGGGCGATGCGGCAACGCAGCGGATGGCCGTGCCAGGGCGGCGAGCGGGGCAAACGTTGGCAGGGGCGGCGCTAGGCTCTGTTCCGAGGCCCAAGCCACGCGAGCCCGATCGGGGCTCGGAACAGACTCCAGGTGTGACACGCTTTTGGACATGACGGTTGCTGACTCATCCGGCTCATGGGGCCAGTCCGGTGTACGCCTCGAAGGCCCCTGGACGCACCGGGACGTCGCCGCGAACGGCGCCCGCTTCCACATCGCCGAGATGGGTGACGGGCCGTTGGTGCTGCTACTGCACGGCTTTCCGGAGTTCTGGTGGGCCTGGCGGCACCAGCTGCCCGTGCTGGCGGAAGCCGGGTTCCGCGCGGTGGCGATGGATCTGCGCGGCGTCGGAGGCAGCGACCGTACACCCCGCGGCTATGACCCGGGCAATCTCGCCCTCGACGTGACTGGCGTGATCCGCTCGCTCGGCGAGCCCGACGCGGCGCTTGTCGGCCATGATCTGGGCGGCTATCTGGCGTGGACAGCCGCGGTGATGCGACCCAAGCTGATCCGCCGCCTCGCGGTCTGCTCGATGCCGCACCCGAGGCGGTGGCGCTCCGCGATGGTGGCGGACTTCCGGCAAAGCGCCGACAGCTCGTACATCTGGAGCTTCCAACCGCCCTGGTTGCCGGAGCGGCAGCTGATCGCGGACGAGGCCGCGCTGGTCGGGCGGCTGGTACGGGAGTGGTCGGGGCCGCGGCTGCCGGACGACGAGGACATCGAGATCTACCGCAAGGCCATGCAGATCCCATCGACGGCGCACTGCTCCATCGAACCGTACCGGTGGCTGGTGCGCTCAATGGCGCGACCGGACGGCATGCAGTTCTACCGGCGTATGAAACGCCCAGTGCGGGTACCGACGCTGCATCTGCACGGGTCACTCGATCCAGTGACGCGTACCCGCAGCGCCGCCGGTTCCGGGGAGTACGTGGAAGCCCCGTACCGCTGGCGGCTCTTCGACGGGCTCGGCCACTTCCCGCATGAGGAGGACCCGGTGGCCTTCTCAACAGAGCTGGTCAACTGGCTCAAGGACCCCGAGCCCGATCGGTGACCCGAGTCCGCCGGGCTCCGCCACTTGTCATATCGGCAACCAGCCACAGATCAGAGTATGACTGTAAGACTATCCGCCAAATGTCGGATGCATAAGCCAATTGAGCGACCGAGCTGCGGTTACCGACCTTGAGCACCGGGCACGTAGCTCGGTATGGGCTGGACGCACGACTACCATGACCTATCGCGCAACCACCACAGCACCGCCGCTTCGGGACGACCATCGCATTCGGCAGTGTTGTCGGACGACCTCCCCGAGCGGGGACAACTACTCGCCATTCCGCGCATCCTGGGGCGTCGCGCCCGCTGGGTGAGCGCGAGGCTACGTCACTCGGCACGCAACTGACGGCCCGGCAGCCTCGTATGCGTCGCTCACAGCGCCCTTTGTGAGCGACGCCGCGCCAGCCGGCTCGTATCACGGCCGCCCGCTCACAGCGCGCACTGCTCGGTGCTCACCGGTGCCGAAGCGGAGTGGACCGCCGTGATGTCGGAGCGCACCTCATTGGAAGTGAGCGCGTATCCGGTCGAGTCGTCGTCGAGCGACTTGGCGAAGACCACGCCGTACACCTTGCCGTCAGGGGTGAGCAGCGGGCCGCCCGAGTTGCCCTGCCGGATCATCGTGTACAGCGAATAGACATCACGGCTGACATCTCCTCGACGGTAGATGTCCGGTCCGTGAGCTTGAATACGCGCCCGCACGCGCGCCGCGCGCACGTCATAGCTGCCGTTCTCCGGGAAGCCGGCCACGATCGCGCCGTCGCCGGTATAGGCGGCGCTGCCCGCGAACTGCAGTGAGGGTGCCTTCAGCAACGGCACGTCCAACACGGCGATGTCACGCCGCCAGTCGTAGAGCACGACCTTGGCACTGTAGAACTTCCCCACACCGCCGAGCTGGACGGTCGGGTGAGGAACCCCTCCGACGACGTGCGCGTTGGTCATCACCCGATGCGAGGCGAAGATGAAGCCGCTGCCTTCCAGCACCTTGGAGCAGTTCGGCGCCGCGCCGACCACCTTGACGATGCTTTTCTCGGCCCGGATGGCTGTGGCGCTCTTGGCCAACGTGGGGTCGGGCGGCGACACCGAAGTGATCGGCTCGTTGGAGAACGGCGTGAAGACCTGCGGGAAGCCGTTCCGCGCCAGCACCGAGCTGAAGTCGGCGAACCAGATGTCAGCGCGCTGCGGAATCATCCGGGAGACGCCGACGAGCACCCTGGACGAGCGCACCTCGCGCCCGATGGTGGGCAACGCGGTGCCCGCGAGTGCGGAGCCGATCAGCCAGGCGACCAGCAGCATCGCCAAGACGTTGACGAGCGCGCCGCCCGTGGCATCGATGACCCGGGCCGGGGACCAGGTGATGTGAGTACGCACTTTGCTGCCCAGATGAGTGGTGAACGCCTGTCCCACGGATGCGCACACGATCACGACGATGACGGCAGCAAGGGCCCCGAAGGTGCCGGGTTCGGCGTTGCCCGTCACCTGACCCCACACCACCGGCAGAACGGCGACGGCGATGAATCCACCGCCGAGGAAGCCAAGCACCGAAAGGATCCCGACGACGAATCCCTGTCGATAGCCGACGATGGCGAACCACACGGCCGCGAGCAGCAGCAGAATGTCCAGCACGTTCACCGAAATACCGTCTCACGCATAGGCACTGAGCGGGACCTCGTTACGCGGGTCCCATTCCTCCTCCCACCCGGAAAAATGCAGGATCCGGTCGATCAAACCGGCGGTGAAACCCCACACGAGGGCATCCGCCACGAGGAACGCCGGGCCTCGAAAACCGCTCGGATGTGTGACAGTCCTACGGTTGCCCGGGTGAGCGAACTCCGCCACCGGCACAGTGAACACCCGAGCGGTCTCGGCCTCGTCGACGGCCCCGACAGGGCTCGGCTCACGCCACCATCCGAGCACGGGCGTCACCACGAAACCACTCACAGGGATGAACAGCTTGGGCAGGACGCCGAAAAGCTGCACGCCTGACGGATCGAGACCGGTCTCCTCCCGCGCCTCGCGCAACGCCGCCCGCAGCGGACCTACGCCATCCGCGTCACCGTCCTCCGGATCGAGCGCGCCGCCGGGGAACGACAACTGTCCCGCATGCGAGCGCAAGGACCGGGCGCGCTCCTGCAGCAACAGTTCAGGACCCCGCTCCCCCTCCCCAAAAAGGATCAGTACTGCGGACGGACGGCCGCCCCCTTGCGGCGGAAGAAACCGGCTCAGCTGCTCGGGTCGTACGGTTTCGACGGCTTCGGCGACCGGCAAGAGCCACTGCGGCAGTCCGCGGACGGACACCGCGGGCACGGTCGTCATCCGGCCCCCTGTGGGGGTTTAGACGCGCCGGGAAGCGTCTTCAGGTAGTCGAGGTAGGGGGCAGGGGGCTTGAGCCGCTGGCCGTCACCGCCCCCCATTTCATACTTGAGCAGCTTCGCCGCCTTCTCCGGATCCGTCTCGCCCTCCCCGTACGAGGGGCACAGCGGCGCGATCGGGCAGGCGCCGCACGCCGGCTTGCGGGAATGACAGACGCGACGACCGTGGAAGATCAGGCGGTGCGAGAGCATGGTCCACTCGCTCTTGGGGAAAAGGGAGCCGACTTCCTGCTCGATGGTTTCAGGGTCTTGCGCGGTCGTCCATCCGAGGCGGCGGGCCAAGCGCCCGAAGTGCGTGTCGACGGTGATCCCCGGGATCCCGAAGGCATTGCCGAGCACGACATTTGCTGTCTTGCGGCCGACGCCCGGCAGCGTCACCAGATCCTCCAGACGGCCAGGCACCTCACCGCCGAAGCGGTCACGGATCGCCGTCGACAGGCCCAGCAGCGATTTGGCCTTCGCCCGGAAGAACCCGGTCGGCCGGATCAGCTGTTCGATCTCCTCGGGGTCGGCCGTTGCCATCTCTTCCGGGGTGGGGTAGCGGGCGAAGAGCATCGGGGTCGTCTGGTTGACGCGCAGATCGGTAGTCTGGGCCGACAGCACCGTGGCGACCAGCAACTGGAAGGCGTTGTCGAAGTCGAGCTCGGGGTGAGCGTAGGAGTAGACCTCGGCCAACTCCCGGTTGATCCGCCGGGCGCGCCGGACGAGGGCGACCCGCGACTCAGGCTTCGGAACACGCTTGGTCTTGCCTTTGGCTGTAGCTCCAGCCTTGGCCATAGCCCCGGCCTTGCCCGTGCCCGTGGCCTTCCGGGGGGCTTGTTCGCTTGTAGCTGAATCCAGAGTACGCCTCACCCGATCGGGTCGCGTACCCTGCGGCTTGTCACTCGCACTTGGCGTATCAGGCACCCGGCCAGCCTAACGACCCGGGGAGCAAGAGGCCGGGATACCGCCCTGACCATCGCAATCACCGCGCACCCGGACCCCGCCGGGCAGGGCCGCGCGACTATAGGACACACTTGTGATTGATCGCACTGTTTTGCCTTCCGGCATGATGAGGATTGGAGCCGGTCGGTGAAGTCAACAAGGAGAGACCACGTGGACGACGTTCTGCGGCGCGCACCGCTCTTCGCGGCGCTCGACGACGAGCAGGCCGCTGACCTGCGTGCTTCCATGACTGAGGTCACGCTCGCGCGTGGGGATTCGCTCTTCCACGAGGGCGACCCGGGTGACCGTCTGTACGTGGTCACCGAAGGCAAAGTGAAGCTGCACCGCACCTCGCAGGACGGCCGCGAGAACATGCTCGCGGTGCTCGGTCCGGCCGAGATGATCGGCGAGCTGTCCCTCTTCGACCCGGGCCCGCGCACCGCCACGGCGACCGCACTCACCGAAGTCAAGCTGCTCGGCCTCGGCCACGGCGACCTGCAGCCGTGGATCAACGCACGGCCCGAGGTCGCGATCGCGCTGCTGCGCGCCGTCGCACGGCGTCTGCGGCGCACCAACGACAACATGTCCGACCTGGTCTTCTCCGATGTGCCCGGGCGTGTCGCCAAGGCCCTGCTCGACCTGTCGCGCCGCTTCGGTGTCCAGTCGGACGAGGGCATTCACGTCGTCCACGACCTGACGCAGGAGGAGCTGGCCCAGCTGGTGGGCGCCTCACGCGAGACAGTCAACAAGGCGCTCGCCGACTTCGCAGGGCGCGGGTGGCTACGGCTCGAGGCGCGGGCAGTGATCTTGCTGGACGTGGAGCGGCTGGCCAAACGCTCGCGCTGACGCGCGGTTCCCCGGCGTACGGGTCCCCCGCCCACACGCCCTTCACGCCTTTCCGTGGGACGCACTTCAAGGATCCTGACACAGTGTCAGATCAGGCCGTGCTCGCACAAGTAGGCCAGTTGCGCGCGGACTGAGAGTTCAGCCGCCGGCCACAGGGCACGGTCGACGTCCGCGTAGACGTAGGCGACCACTGCCGACGGGCTGGTACGCCCCGACTCGACCGCCGTTTCGACCTGGGCGAGGCGGTGCGCGCGATGGGCGAGGTAGTACTCGACCGCACCGCGCGCATCGGCCAGAACGGGGCCGTGGCCGGGAAGGATCGTGTCGATCTCACCGCGCGTCGTCAGCGCCTGGAGGCGGCGCAAGGAGTCGAGGTAATCGCCGAGGCGACCCTCCGGGTGGGCCACCACCGTCGTACCGCGACCGAGCACAGTGTCACCGGTCAGTACTGCGGAATCCGCGGGCAGGTGAAACGAGAGCGAGTCGGCCGTATGACCCGGCGTGCCGAGTACCCGCAACTCCAAGCCGCCCGTCGTGATCACATCGCCCGCCGACAGGCCCTCATCCCCCAAGCGCAGCGCCGGATCCAACGCCCGAACCCCACTTCGCGTCAACTCCGCGAATCGCGCGGCGCCTTCCGCGTGGTCCGGATGGCCGTGGGTGAGCAGGGTGAGCGCGACGCGCTTGCCCGCGCCTTCGACCGTCTCCACGACATTCCGCAGATGCGCCTCGTCGAGCGGGCCGGGATCGATCACCACGGCCAGTTCCGAATCGGGCTCCGAGACGATCCACGTGTTCGTGCCGTCCAGGGTCATCGGCGACGGGTTCGGCGCCAGTACGCAGACCGCGCGGGCGGTTGCAGGGCCGCCGACTACGGGCCTGGGAGCACCAGGCATGATGGCGGCCGTCATCGCTCGGCTCCTTGGGGTGCGGGTGCGGTGGGAATGCGCCTGGTGAATTCCTCGTGCTCCGGCCAGCTCACCACGATCTCGCCACCGGTCACGGCAGTGCGTGCCAGCACGGGCGTCAGATCACGAGTAGCGCTCGCCTCAAGCGTGTCAGCGACGGCTGTGTACGGGACAAGCGCGCGCAGCGTCGCAATTGTCGGCGGCATCATCAGCAACTCGCCCCGGTCGTACGCTTCGACCGCGTCGGCGGCACGCAGCCACACCGTGCGGTCGGCCTCGCCCGACACATCGCGGGTGCGCTGGCCCTCCGGCAGCGCGGCGAGGAAGAACCACGTGTCGTAGCGTCGCTCCTCGAACTCCGGGGTGATCCAGCGCGCCCAGGGCCTCAGCAGGTCGGAGCGGAGCACGAGCTCGCGCCGGACGAGGAATTCGGCGAAGGACAGCTCCCGGGCGACCAACGCCTGCCGGTCCGCCTCCCACTCCTCGCCCGTGGTGTCCGCGACCACCGAGCGGGCGTCAGGACCGGCGAGCAGCACCCCGGACTCTTCAAACGTCTCCCGTACTGCCGCGCAGAGAGCGGCCTGCGCCTCGGCAGGCGTGGTGGCGCCGAGGGTCCGCGCCCATTCCCCGATGGGCGGCCCGGCCCAGCGGATCTCACCCTCGTCGCGCTGGTCGACTCCACCACCCGGATACGCGTACGCGCCTGAGCCGAAGGCCATGGAGGCACGCCTGCGCAACATGTGGACCTCGGGTCCGGCCACCCCGTCGCGCAGCAGGAGAACAGTGGCGGCACGCCTGGGCATCACAGGGGCGAGCCGGCCGTCGACGAGCGCACGGATGCGGTCGGGCCAGCTGGGCGGGAACCAACCCGTCGTGGTCATGCCGGGATGGTATGTGTTTGCGCGCGGTTGTTCGACCCCGCGACGCCCCGGGACGCCCTGAGGCGCCCTGAGGCGCCCTGAGGCGCCCCCGGGACCGACCTGGAATCCGATCTGGCCTACGGCTCGATCTCGACCTGGATCTCCACCTCAACCGGTGCATCGAGCGGCAGTACGGCGACACCGACCGCGCTGCGCGCGTGCACTCCGGCTTCGCCGAGCACCTCACCGAGCAGCTCGCTCGCTCCATTGAGCACGGCCGGCTGCCCGGTGAAGTCGGGGGCGGACGCGACAAAGCCCACGACCTTGA
>JAFAUH010000290.1 GCA_019243445.1 Streptomycetaceae bacterium
GCCGGGCTCCAGGTCTCCTGGACGGCGCTTGGCGGCCCCGCTCCCGCGATCTCCTCCGGGAGATCCCCGCCCTGATGGACATGTTGGACGCGCGGTGGGGTCGGATCACCCGAGTCACTGTGAACCCGGCCCACTGGCCTGTCATCCCTCACCGTGTGCCCGTCACCGGGCACACGGTGCACGTCGGCTGGTTCGCCGACGAGCCGGACCCGTACAAACTGATCCTCCTTTCCTGCACCGCGGGCCGTTGAGACTTGCTGGTGATCCCGCCGGAGACGGAGCCGCCTCGGCTGCCGACCGTGATCGGGCTCCGGAGTTCCGCCCGGAAGAGGTGAGGACGTGGAGACAGCCGTCGCCGTCGCCGTGATCGTCGCGGGAATGTTCCTGACCCACCGGCTCAACGCGCAATCACGACGAAAGAATCGCGGCGTTCCGCGTGCCAAGGCCGCAGGGACGTGCAGGACGTGGTAGCGCAAGGTCTTCGGGATCGAACCGAACCGTCTCAACGAACCGACGGGATTGGCACCGTCAGCTCTTGCGGCGGCGGGCCAGCAGGGCTTCACGGCGCTCGTCGAACCCGGCGGCCTGCTCGTTCAGCCCGCCCATGAACAAGCCGAGTTCCTCCTGCGCTCGCAGACCTGCCGGGCCGATTCCCGAGACTTCCAGCACTCTTAGGTGGCGCAGCACCGGCTGGAGTACGTCGTCGTGGTGGATGCGCAGGTTGTAGATCCCGCCGAGGGCCATCCGGGCGGCTGCCCGTTCGAAGCCCGGCATGCCGTGGCCGGGCATGCGGAAGCCGCGCACCACATCGGTGATGGCCCGCATCGTCTGGTCGGGGGCCAGTTCCAGGGCCGCCGCCAGCAGGTTGCGGTAGAAGACCATGTGCAGGTTCTCGTCGGTGGCGATCCGGGCGAGCATCCGGTCGCATACCGGGTCACCGGACTCATGTCCGGTGTTGCGGTGCGAAACCCGGGTCGCCAGTTCCTGAAAGGCCACGTAGGCGACCGAGTGCAGCATGCTGTGGCTGTTGTCGGCCTCAAAACCGGCCGACATGTGCCGCATCCGGGAGCGCTCGAGCTCGACCGGGTTCACCGCCCGGGAGGTGAGGAGGTAGTCGCGCATGACGATGGCGTGTCGACCCTCCTCGGCCGTCCACCGGTGAACCCAGGTGCCCCAAGCGCCGTCCCGGCCGAAGACGGTCGCGATCTCGCGGTGGTAGCTGGGCAGGTTGTCCTCGGTGAGGAGGTTGACGACCAGCGATACCCGGCCGATGTCGGAGATCTTGGACTGCTGCGGCGTCCATGCCTCGCCGCCCAGTACACCGTCGAAGTCGCGGCCCTCGCTCCACGGGACGTATTCGTGGGGCATCCATTCCTTGGCGGCCTTGAGGTGGCGGTTGAGTTCGGTCTCGACCACCTCTTCCAGGGCGTGCAGCAGCTGGACATCGCTCCACTTCTCCGGGGCACTGGTACGGACGGCTGACGTGATGGTCACGAGAACTCCCGGCTAGAGCAGGCTGTCTACTGCACGGTAGTGCTACGCCACCATAGGGTGGCATGAACGACATGAGCGATCCGCTGATGCAGGCTGGAAACCGCCCGGGACGGTCACTCGTATACGGCGACTGTGTACAAGATCAGTCTCGGGGGGCATCGTGATGGGCGTGATCGGCCTGGAAAGAGTCCGGTACGGTCGGCGCCGAGGACCTGGCGACCGCCTGCGGATGGCCCGCCTGGTCATTCGCCCCGGGAACGACGCTCACGGTGGATGACGACTGGACAGCGGTGTTCAACCGCAAGGAGCGCTCGCTGCGGGCCATCATCCACTTCGCCCAGGACGACAGCGTGGACCTCGTCTTGCGACAGGCACGAGCCGCGGTCGAGGTCCCACCCAGTACCTGGAGCGCTTTGGAAGAATCAGGCCGGGTCCTGCTCTGCGGCATCGTCGACGGCGGGCCACCACCGAGAACTTCACGGCCGCGACTACCTCCGGCGTGCTGCACGCCGTGGTCGCCGAGGCAGCCATCGGAACGTGACGAGGATCCTGGCCGTGCATCTGGCGGCGGTGGCCCCGTCAGCGTGCCGGTGATGCGGCTGGTGCACGCGGCCGTGCCGTGGCCGGCGGAGACAGCCCACCTGGCGGAGGTGTTCCTCGGCGGACTGATGCACCGCACCGACGCGGTGGCCGAAGACACGCTGCCGCAACACCTGGGCTTCGACTTCACGCCCGAGGCTCGCCGGATCTTGCTCGACACGGTCCCGGCATCGGAACTCGCCCGAACCGTGCACGCCGTCGCCACCCGCATCCGCCAACTCGCCGGCCGATCGGGGGACTTCCCCGCCTGGCTGGCCCAGCCACGTGACTCCAGCCGCAGCCGGGCGGCTGGCGGTTCCTCGCGGGTTGCACGGCCGGATCGCTGCCCTCCATGACCATGACCATGACGTGATGGGCCACCTTGGCGACAGCCGGACGTGCGTGCCAGTCACGGATATCGATGCCGGATACTCCGAGTGCCCCGGTGAGAGTCTTCCGCACCTCCCGCAACTGCGTGCTGTCGAGGGCACGGTACGGTGCTCCAGTTGGAGCGGCACGGGTACCTCGGCGAATGCGGCGCGAGTGGTGCCCGTGACCCGCAGCGCCTCCAAGTCGCTCACCGGAGCGTCGATCCGCGACATGTCGTCACCGGTCAGCGGCCGGAAGGCGTCGCCGACCCCGAGAGCCGCGGCGGAGAACTCCACCTGACGCTCCTTTCCGACCTCGGGCAGTTTGCGCAACTCCCCGGCCTCTGTGCTCTCAGCCCGGGTCCGAGAGCCTTCGGATACGGGGCTGCCCCGTGGCAACTTCGTCAGGGCACCAGCCGCCGATCGCCGATCGGCGGATCGAGGCTGCAGCGGTCTGCCTCCGTAGCGCGGCCCCGGGTGGGACGTCCGCACAGGGTGAATGGTGAATAGGGTGAAGGGATGCAGGAGCAGTACCGGACGGTTGCGCGCGAGGGCGTGCGCGAGCTCGAAATCCACAAGTCCCGCTTCATCTGCGCGCTCGCACCGGCCGTGACGGAGCAGGAAGCCCAGGAGTTCATCGCGCGCGTCCGCACGCAGCACCCGTCCGCCACCCACAACTGCTTTGCCTACGTCATCGGTGCCGACGGCGCGATCCGAAAGGCGAACGACGACGGTGAGCCGGGCGGCACCGCGGGCGTGCCGATGCTGCAGATGCTGCTGCGGCGCGAGGTGCGATATGTCGTCGCCGTGGTCACCCGCTACTTCGGCGGGGTCAAGCTGGGCGCGGGTGGGCTGATGCGGGCCTACGGCGGTGCCGTCGGCGCGGCACTCGATGCACTGGGTACCGTGACGCGGCAGCGGTTCCGGCTGGTCACCGTCACCGTCGATCACCAGCGGGCGGGGAAGCTGGAGAACGATCTGCGCTCCACTGGACGTGTCGCGCGCGATGTGTGGTATGCCGAGGCTGTCACTTTCGAAGTGGCGCTTTCGGAATCGGATCTTGATGCCTTCCGCGGCTGGCTCGCCGATGCCAGCGCGGGCAGTGCGGTGCTCCAACTCGGCGGCGAGGCGTACGGGACCACATGACCACATGAGGGGACATCATGACGTCATGAAGCCGGCCGTCTTCACGTGACCGAATACCGGGACGTCGCGCGGATCTGCTCCGGCTGCGGTCGCATGAGGGCTGGTGCCGTCCCGGCGCGGGCGAAGGGCCGGGCGCGGTGCGGTTGCCCGCACTCTTGTCCTCTCCGCTCGGGCGCAGGATCGAGCGTTCAGCTGACTGGCCGCCCGGCCGCGAGTCGCTGACTGGAGTAGCGGTAGTTTGTTGGATCAAGAGGGAAGGTAGAGGCGCAGGCATTGGCGGTCAAGGGACAGTAGGAACTTCCGTGTCCGCTCACAGGCAGCACCCGTGAACTGCGGAAATGCGCTGATCGTCAAGCAAACGCTCCATCTGCCGAAGACGCGCGCCCCTCGTCCCGAACTACCGGCGCAGTCGCTGGGAAGGGACGTCAGCCTCCGGTGGGGAGCGTCGAGGAGTGGTGGTTGGTGATCAACCACCGGCCTGCTATCAGCTCGTAGACGAAGGTGTAGCGGGCGTTGACGATGGTCTTCCTGCCGTCCTTGTTGGTCAGTGTGAACTGGTACAGGCCGGTGTCGACGGCGCTGGTCGGGCCGAGGACGTTGATGAACCGCTGCTGGATTTTGGCGACTGGCTTGCTTTCAAGGAAGTGCTCGAAGTAGTCGGCTATCGCGGCCGGGTTGGTGCGAATGCGGGCCGAGACAGTCGGCAGAAGCACGGCGTTGGGGGCGTACAGGTCCGTGACACGGTGGGCGTCGCCGGTGGCCAAGGTTGCGTTCCACCGGTCGAACAGTGCGGCGATCTGCCGCTGGGTGGGTATCTGGGTTCCAGCTGATGCGGCCGTGTGTCGGACCAGGGGCTGGGCGTGAGTTCCGACCGCATATGTTGATCCGGTTCCCGCGAGGAGGACCGTGGTGGCGATAGCGACTCCTGCAGCGTATGTGTGCCTCATCGCGCGCCTCCCGCGTCTCGGCGATTGGGCGTATCCGTATCACCAGCCTCTCCCATCACAGCCGACTCAGCATGCGGAAAGCCGGCGCTCCTGAACGCCTGCCCTGGTCGGCCCGGCGTGGCGCGTACCTGGCCGATGCCCAGCGCCAAGATCGGTGGCGGATCGGCCAGGTCATTTCGCATCCGCTGATCCGCACTGGCAAGCCCCAGTTGATCTGCGACTACGCCGACGAACTGCGCCGCCGCGCACGGCCCCGCGTCACCCCTCCACCGATCGCTTGCTCAGGGTGTTGAACCTGCGGTCAGGACCGTTACTGGCTTAGCCGGAGGAGGCTTTGACCTGCGCCTTTCCACAACTCGGGTGGGCTTGGCCGCAGGCCCGAATGCTCGGCAGGAGTCGCAACCAAGGGCTGGTCGGGCCACAGCCCCTGTGACCTGCGGAGATTCCCTGGTGGTGACGTGGTCGACGCATCTGCCGAAGACGCGCGTCAGCTGACGTTGCAGTGTGTGGTCGCGCTCAACGTATCGCGCAGGCTCGACCCCCGGTAGGGCACCAGACAGATGGGAACGGGCGCGGCATGCGGTTTTGCGGCGGTCGGGTGACTATCGAAGCGACGTACAACGTGTCGCAGCGATAGACCCGGAGCTGCGCTGCTGCGGGGGTTTCTCCGTCTGGTCATCGGTCCGCTACCAGGGATGACGGCAGATCCCGGGCCTCCAACTTGCCACAGCGCGAAAACCGACGTTCTGGTGGAGAGCTTCGTTCTGGCCTCTCGCCGGTCCACGCGAAGCAGCGGAGTGAGGGCTACCGGCGCATCGGAGCTGACAAGCAGTAACAGACCGGTCTCGCACCTGCGGACCTTCCGTCCACGCTGAATTTTGCAGGTTCGAATGCTCATTCGTATTTACGTAGACGACTCATGCAGGGCGGCTCGTCTCGATTGAGTGTTCGTGTGAAGTGATGGCTATGGGAGCCAGATGGATCTTTGGCCGAGCGGGTCGAACTCCCCGATCTGGCGCCGCCTCGGTAGAAAACCTGGTCTGGTGCGAGAGACCCAGCGGCACCTGCATCGGCCGTACGCTGTGCGCCCCCTTATGCAACCTCCAAGCATCATCTCTTCCCCCTCTACGGTCATTTGACGGCGGTATCCCAGAAAAAAGAGTTCTGGGGCCCGGTGGCGAGCAAGGCGCTGCGAGGCAAACTTTCAGCAGGTAATCGGAGCGTCATGGCGGCTGGCTTGATGTGACGGTGCGTGTGTAGT
>JAFAUH010000413.1 GCA_019243445.1 Streptomycetaceae bacterium
GTGGGCAGCGAAGCAGGAACCCGCCGAGACCCGCACCACGCGGGTGGCAGGAACCCCGGGCCTTCAGGCCCGGGAGGAGGTCAGGCCCTGCTCATACGCACCGACGGACTGCGCATGCAGGAAGCACTCGATGTCACCAGGAACGAGCACCGCCTGATAGCGAGGTTCGCGATGCCCGAGCACGGGGAATGGGCAGGACACTGGTTCACCGAGATGGGGTGGCTGGTCGGTGAGGATCTGCCGCTGACCGGCGGTGCCGACGCGCAGGAGCGGTCGCATTCACTGCGGATCATCACGGAATACCTCTGGCAGGAGGGCCAGGCGGGGCACGTAGTCGCCGTCCAGCGGGGGACGTAGCGGGAGCTGCGAGGCGAGGACGCGGAGGAATTCCATCTCCTTGAAGCAGGCGAAGTGACCGGATTGCCGGGCGAGTTGCGGGACGGCTTCACCGTGGCCGAGTTGGCGACCGGGATCCGGCGCCATTACCGCGGCGACGCGGTGCTGGCCTTCCGGGACTTGCCGCTGGAGCTCCCGGAGGGACGGCACGGCTATCTGCGGGTCGGTGTCGGCGAAAGGACGGGGGCCCGCGGGTGGTCGGCGTGCTCGGTGCGCCGCTGGAGGACCTGCGGGCGATGCGGCTCAGCGCGGACCGGGTGGCAGTGGTCCCCACGAACGGCCGGATACTGACGTGGATCATGCTCGATCCGGAGATCGGGCGCCGGGTGGAGGACGGTGGTACCCATGCCTTGGGCGGCATTCTGCCCATGGTCTTCCGGAGCATCGAGGACGCCCCTGCGGGGGAGGCACGGCCCTGCGCCGCCCTCGATGGCGAACCAGACCAGCCGGCCCAGGTCGTCCCCGAGCCCCTACCGGAGCCGGATGCCCCGGCCCCACCGCGGCGACCGATTCGTAGTGGGTGAGATAGCGAGTGAGATAAGTGAGATAGCGGATGAGATAGCTAACGCCCAATCGTCAACGCTCAGCCTCGGTCGGTCTGCGGGGCGTTGGTTGGATCTGTGGAGTCGGTGATGGCGGCGAGCAAGGCAGTGTCGTCGTCGACTTGATCGAGGGGGCCGAGCAGGGTCAGGGCCTGTTCGATGAGCTGCTGGGGACGGGCGGGGGTGGGCAGGGCGGCACAGGCCTTGTGTACGGCGGTCAGGCCGGTCTCCAGGGGCTGCCTGTGCTGTTCGACCAGGCCGTCGGTATACAGCAGCAGGCCGGCCCCGGATGGGACGACTACCTCACGGTCGGCCGGGCTGCTGCCCAGGCCCAGCGGCAGCGCCGGGGGCACTTCCAGGTAGTCGGTGTGCTCGCCTTGCACCAGCAGCGGCGGCGGATGCCCGCTGGCGGCGTAGCGCAGCCGTCGGCTACCCGGGTGATAGGTGGCGTACAGGCAGGTGGCAAAGCGATCCGTGTCCAGGGCACGCAGGTAGGCATCGACTCTGGCCAGTACCTGGGCGGGGGCGGCGCCCTCCAGGGCAAAACCATGCAGGGCGGTGCGGAGCTGGCCCATCATGGTGGCTGCTTCCACGTCGTGGCCCATGACATCGCCGATGACCAGCCCCACAGCGCCGTCGGGCAGGGCGAGTACGTCGTACCAGTCGCCGCCCACCTCGGCGCCGTGAGTGCTGGCGTGGTAGTGGGTGGCCAGGCGCACCCCGGGCGGCTGGGGAAGCTTCTGGGGCAGCAGGGAGCGCTGCAGGGCCAGGGCCAGGCGGCGCTCGGCGTGGTAGCGGGTGGCGTTGTCGTAGGCCAGGGCCAGGCGGTGGGCGATGTTCTCCAAGTACGTGCGTTCCACTTCGGTGTAGGCAGCGGTGGGGCGGGCGGCAACCAGGGCGCCCAGGAGGTGATCGCGGGCGCGCAGCGGCAGGGCCACAACGGTGGGATCGGGGTCCTCCAGGGCAGCACCGCAGAGAGCGGGGGCAGCGGCGTCGGCCAAGAGCCGGGGAGCGAGCAGGGGGGTGCCGGCGGTATACGCGGGCAGAGCGGGCGCCTTGCCGGAGGCGACCTGGTCGACCAGGTGAATGCTGATCTGGGCAGCCAGGTCGGGCACCAGCAACTCCCCGGCGGTATGCAGCACCTGACCCGGCTCGAGGGTCGCGGACAACCGCAGGCCCGCCTCAGCCAGGGAGGCCAGCAGGGCCAGCTGGTCGCGGGTCTCAGCCAGGACCTGTTCGCGCAGGCGGGAAAGCTCCAGCCCGGTGCGTACTCGGGCCAGCAGCTGGCGGGCGGAGAAGGGTTTGGCCAGGTAGTCGTCGGCGCCGGCGTGCCGCCCCTCCACCAATGCCTCCTCGTCGGCGCGAGCGGTGAGCATGATGATGGGCAGGCGAGCGGTGCACGGGTCGGCGCGCAGTTCCCGGACCAGACCGAAGCCGTCCAGGCGGGGCATCATCACGTCGGTGAGTACCAGCTCCACCGGGTGAGTGCGGGCCGTCTCCAAGGCGGCCTCGCCGTCGGTGGCGAGCAGCAGGTCGTAGTCGGGGCGGAGGAGCTGGGCGAGATAGGCACGCATATCGGCGTTGTCGTCGACGACCAGCAGGCGTGGGCGGCCGGTGAGCGGCGTGACACCGCAGGGCGCCCGGACGGCGGGCAGCGCCTCATCGGCGGGGCCGGTCGCCAGCCAGCTCCGGGCCTCTTCCACGTAGGCCCGGCTGCGACTGCTTGGGCCGTCATCGGAAGCGAAGGCCGCGTCGGCGGAGGGCGGCCGGCTCAGGGACTGGGGGACAAAGGGAAGGTCGACAGTGATGGTGGTGCCCTGGTCGAGCCGACTGTCGATTGCGATGGTGCCACCGTGCGCCTCCACCAGGTCCTTCACCAGCACCAGGCCCAGGCCGCTCCCCTCGTGGGAGCGGGAGCGGGCGCCGCGGACCTGGTGGAAGCGCTCGAACAGGTGCGGTATCTCATGCTCGGGGATGCCGGTGCCGGTGTCGGCCACTGTCAGCCGAGCCTGCTCTCCGGCGGCGGTGACCGACACCCGGACGCCGCCGGTGAAGGTGAACTTCAGCGCATTGCTGAGCAGGTTGAGAACGACCTGCTCCCACATCTCCCGGTCAACGGCCACCGGGCGGTGCAGTGGCGGGCAATCCGCCACCAAGGTCAACCCGGCGGTGGCGAAGGAGGAGCGGAAGACCCCGGCCAGCTCGGCGGTGACGCGGGCCAGGTCGACCTGCTCAAGGTCCGGGCATATCCGCCCCGCCTCGGCTCGGGCCACGTCCAGCAGGGTGTTGACCAGCTTCAGCAGCCGCGCCGCGTTGCGCTCGACCAGCTTCAGCTGCTCGCGCCGCTCGGGGCGGTCCTCCTCGGCCAGCGCCTCCTGCATCGGGCCCAGCATCAACGTGAGCGGGGTACGGAACTCATGGCTGACACTGGCGAAGAAGGTGGTCTTGGCACGGTCCAGCTCGGCCAGCGCATCCGCCCGTCGACGCTGCTCGTCGTGGGCGAGTGCGGCGGCCAGAGCCCCGGCCACGGCAGCGGCCAGGACATCCAGAAAACCGTGATAGGCCTCAGCCAGGGGGAAACGAGGGTTGACACCCACCACCAGGACGCCCTCCACCCGGCCAGTGCAGGACAGCGGCAGCGCCAGCACCTGCTCGACCGGAGGTCGGCCCTCGCTGTCCGGCTCTACCTGATCGGCGAACGCGGCGGCCGACAGCGTAGCCGGAACACCCTCGGCGACCACCGTGGCCAGCCAGGCCGGAACGCTCTCCCCCTCGGCCGCCCTCAAGGAGAGGGTCTCGGGCACTTGCCGAAGCCGCGAGTGCTGCCGGTGCTGCGGAGGGACATCGGCGGAGGGGCGCTCCGCAGAAAGACCAGTACAGGCCGCCAGCCGCAGCACTCCGGGCCCGGCAGCCAGGTACAGGCACATCAACGGGACATCCTCCTGGTAAGCGCCCACCACCTGGGCCACCACGCGGGCGACCTCGCCCGGGCCCCGCAGCCCTACCGTGCGCGTGCCGATCTCACTCAGCAGACGCAGCCGACGCTCGCCCAGCACTCGGCCGGTGGTCTCGGTGATGATGATCAGCACACCGTCGACGGTGCCGTCCCGCAGAACGGGCTGGAAGGAGACATCGAAATAGCACTGCTCCAAAAAGCCGTGGCGCTCCAGGAGGCTCGGCTCATCCGGTATCAGCAGGGGCTTGCAAGCGCTGGTCACATAGCTGAAGTGGGAACTGACGAGGTCGTCCCAGACCTCGGGGAACACCTCGCTGAAGGGTCTGCCGAGCGCCCAGGGATGCTTGCTGCCGGGAACAGGTATGTAGCTCTCGTTGTACAGCATGACGGCTTCCGTCCCCCACAACAGCAGCATCCCCTTCTTGGAGAGGAGCATGAAGCGGAGAGCGGTAACCAAGGGCGTCGGCCAAGTCTCGGGAGGCCCCAGCGGCGTCGCCGCCCAGTCGATGCCAGCCAGGAACGCGCCGAACTCGCCGCCCTCGGCGAACACCTGGGCCGCCCCGATACACGGAGCACCGGGCGGGGTCATCGGACAACCTTCCTCCTGCGGCCCGGCGCTCCTGCGGCCCCACGTCACCCAAGGCGCCGACAGGGGACGGGCCACCGCGCTGCGCAGCACACCTGGGACATCCCAGGCCAACCCAGGATCCGGGCGGTTCTGGATCGATTCCGTCCAGATTCCAGACTAGAGGCAGAGTGGCGACTGATCAGTGGGTGACCTTCGTCAATTCCGCCACGAGAGCATCGTCGAATGCCTTCAGATCGGCCGGCTTTCGACTGGTGATCAAAACGTTCGGCCCTGCGGTGCAGACCTTGACTTCCTCATCGACCCAGGTGCCGCCGGCGTTGCGGATGTCTGTCGCGAGACTGGGCCATGAGGTGAGCGTGCGGCCGCGCACCACATCGGCTTCGACCAAGGTCCATGATCCGTGGCAGATTGCCGCCACCGGTTTTGCGGCGTCGAAGAAACCCTTCACGAACGCGACGGCTTTTTTGTCCATCCGCAGGAAGTCCGGATTGGCCACGCCACCTGGCAGTACCAGCGCGTCGTAGTCGTCCACCGGAGCGTCCGAGACCGTCTGGTTGACCGGGAATGTCTCGGCCTTGTCGAGGTGCTCGAACGCCTGCACACTACCGCGCTTGGTGGAGACGAGGACCGGCGTGCCTCCGGCCTCCCGTACGGTATCCCAAGGATCGGTCAGTTCTGCCTGTTCAACGCCTTCCGGCGCGACGAGAAAAGCGACCTTCACGACGCTGCCTCCCTTCGTATAAAGAGCATTTCTCATCAACGCGGATACCCGGACAGCCGGTAAAGAATCGGGAAAAGCAAGATTGGCGCTCATATCGGGGTGGAAGCGGATGTTCATGCCGACGAGTTTCGGGTAAGCGTCCTCTGCACGATGATCGAAGAACCATCACGCCGCGCATCTGAAAAGAGCATCTGAAAAGAGCATCCGACAAGAGCACCCGACAAGAGGGGTGAGTGTCATGCCAGCAGGCTCCAGCCCCAAGCGGGAGCGCCAATACGAGCACATCAAGAAGAGCGCGGAGGAGCGCGGGGAGAGCGAGAGCCGCGCCAAGGAGATCGCGTCCCGCACGGTGAACAAGGAACGCGCCCGCTCGGGCGAGTCCAAGAGCGCCAGTCGCCAGTCGCTCGAGGACATGTCGTCGTCGCGCCGCGGCGGACAGCGCTCCGGCCACGGCTCAGGTGGTCCCACCAAGGACCAGCTGTACGCCGAGGCACAGCGGCGCAACGTCAAAGGCCGCTCGTCGATGACCAAGTCCGAACTTGAGAAGGCGCTGGGCGATTAGCGGTGGTCCGTTGTGATCAGGTGGGTATCGCGCTGTGATGGGAGGTGGTACCCACCGCTTTGGGAGGGGTCATGGCCACTTCGCGTCTGCCGGTGGACCCGGCGCCCGGCCCGTTGGAAAGCTACCTGGCCGA
>JAFAUH010000093.1 GCA_019243445.1 Streptomycetaceae bacterium
CCTGTCATCCACACCCCTTTGCCCGGTGCTGAACAAATCCTTCGCACAGTGCGCCCGCGCCGCGTTGAGCAGGCACATCGCATGCTCCATCGGACCGTAGGACGGTTCTCGACCGTCCTGAGGTTGCGCAGTTACGCAAGTGAATGAGCCTGACGCTACGATGAGCCCACGCGGATCAGCAACCCTGACAGCGCAGCGCACACAACCCACTACGGAGAGGGACGGGACGGATGGCGAGAGCCTGTGTGAGGGGCCAGGATCCGCCCTCCCAGGTCCTGGAGGACGCCGCCGCTGCCTTCGTCATGCTCAGCTCACCCGTGCGTCTGCACATGGTGTGGGCTCTGGCCCAGCAGGACAGCGACGTGTCACAGCTCGCCCTCCGCGTCGGCAGCACTCCGCAGGCCATCAGCCAGCACCTGGCCAAGCTCAGACTCGCCGGGATAGTGCGCGTCCGACGTGAGGGACGCAACCGTGTCTACTCCCTCGCCAATCACTCCCTGCAGGCAGCGGCCACCCTCATGATCGAACGATTCACCCCATCAGTTTCGAACCCCAGGCCCGAGGCCCTGCCCGCCAGCCGCACCCCCAGCACCTGAACCCACCCACCACCGACAAGCCCCGCCCCGACCCGGCCGTTCTTCGCGTCACGTCACCGGGGCCATGCACAGCGCCCCCGCTCAGCTGGCGCGTCCGTGGACCGGCGGGGGCATCCCTGCCATCATGGCCAACACCTCACCAGCGAGCAGCCCCCGCCGGCCTCAAGCCGGCGAGGGCGCTCTCGTGCGCCAGATCAGACGTGCCGGCCCGTTCCCCACCCGAGCAGGCCGCCCACGGCACGAATGATCAGCAGCATCACCGTGGCCAGCTGACCCTGCCCGCCCGGCATGGAGGGCACGATGAAGTCGCGCGCCATCTGCGAGGCGACGGGGTGGACCAGGAAGTAGATCGGCACCAGCAGCAGCGAAGCCGCACACAGCGCGATCGCCACCTGTTTGTCCCTTCTCATTCGATCTTGCCGCCGGGCGACGCCCTGGCCTGCGGAGAGACAAAGTCGGGTGAGACGCCGAAGCCCCGCCGTCTCACTTGAAGTTGTCGGCCAGGCGCACTTCCGCGACTGTCACCGGCCAGGCGGCAACGCGCTGACTTGGACCGTCTCACTTGACCTTGTCCCCGACATGCGGATCGGGGAACGTCAGGTGAGACAACGGCAAGACTGCGTGAGACGGGACACTGTTTTCTTCGGGGTGGATGGTGATGGCTTCGGGAAGGCGTATGTCGCCCTGACTACCGGTAGGGCAGGGTAACGGGAACTTACCGGAAGCCAGAACGGCCGGGGCCGCAGCGAGTCTCCCCCTTTCCTCCGGTTTCCCGGGTTTCCCGATCCAGCTAGGCAACGGGAAACCCCTCGACCTGCCTTCACCGGCAACGCAAGACTCTGGGCAATGAGCCGGGCACAGACGGTATGCCCGTGCCTGACGCGACGGAGCCGCCACGGATCGGCACAGGACCGACCCGGCATCATCCGCAGGAGGAAACATGACAGTCCGTAAGGTAACCAAGGCCGCACTGGGGGCCAGCGCAGCGGCCCTGTCGCTCGTCCTCGGCTTCTCGGGAACCGCCTTCGCTGGCGACAACAGCAGCGCCACTGTGGAAGGCGTCACAGGCTTTCCCGCCGGGAGCGAACAGTGCGACAACGGCTACTTCTGTCTCTTCACCGGCCCGGGCGCGACCGGAACGGTGTTCCGTCTGTACCAATGCAAGGAGTACAACCTGTACAACTGGAACGGGATCGGCTCCTGGGAGAACTGGAATAACGGCGGAGCGCACGCCCTGATCCAGGACAAGAACTACAACACGCTCATCGACTCGGACCCGGGCAACAATGTGAATGACGAGTCCTATGACTTCACCCCCGTCTGGCACGTCAAGGCATGCTGACGCAGAGTGTGCGACATCCCGTGGCGCGCCACGGGATGTCGCACATACCGGTTACCTCCGTATCACGTCATCGTGGTCATGCAGGTCTCACGCCGCACGGCCGGGCGGGTTACCCGCGGCTGTCTCAGCGGGCGGCTTGGTCGATCTCGATGAGGTAGGGGGCGACAAAGCCGTATCGCATAGTCAAAAGTGATCTCGTCGCCTACGGCGATGGGTGCGCGGGCGACGAAGTCGTGAGCACCAATGGCATTGAGGCGGACCCCGCAGTTCGGTTCACACGAGTGGTTCACCTTCGAGACGAGTCCGCCGTGCAACACGAAACGTTCCGCACTGACCTGGGAGGCGTGGGAGTGATTGCGGTCCAGTTCACGGTCGATGACACCAACCATCACCGTCTCATCGATCTGGAAAGGCCGGGTGGCGAAAACACCTTCTCCTTTTTCGTGAGTTCCCCGGAGTTCGAAGCCGTTATCCATCGTCGCCTGCTCTCTGCGGGATCAGCACGCCCGCGGGTGATCAAGCTGCGGGCACGACAAAATCGATGCGCCGCCGAGGGGCTCCTCGACCACGGTCTGTTGATCCTCGCATCACACCCGATCGGCCATGGCCGTTTCAAGAACAGGGAAGACGATCACATCGACCTACGCCCGGCTTCCTGCGGCAACAGTCCTGTCGCAGGAAGCCGGGCAGTAGGCACCCTGGCGGCCTACATCACCGCAGGCCAGCCACATCCGTTCTTCTTCGACGATTGCTACGGGGACGCCACGACGGCGTCGCGCAGGCTGTATTCGCGGTAGCCGTTGGACTGCCGCTCTGGCTCGGGCAGCAGGCCGATGCGGTGGTAGTGCCGCACGGTACGGGTCGTGACTCCGGCGATCGCGGCGAGCTCTCCGATGCGCATGACACCAGTAGAAACGTTGTCGCTGCGACAAGGCCAACTCCGCCGGCGCCGGCGACCGGACAGCGCACCCCCGACGCTCGGCGTTCGGGTCTGATCAGCCGATGTCCGGCGCGAGCTCCGATACGCGCCCTCGCGCCGACCCGGAGAGCCGACTCGCCAATGAGATGACCTCTTCACCCGGAACCTGGACAGGCGGGCCGTATCAAACCTGCCCGTGCCCGTAGGCCACACTCCGGTGCGCAGACCCCGCAGGCGTTCACGTTCGGCTCGTTCAGCGCCGTGATCACCTCTTCACGGTGACCATTCAGGATCCCGGACGGCGCATACTGGCCTCATATGACGAAACGATCCGCGCCCCGGCGACACCTGTCCACCAGCCCCTTCAAAGCCCCGGTTACTCCGCTGGTCGAGCACTTTGCTCTAGGAGATCGGGTCTCACATGACCGGTACGGCCTGCGCAAGGTCATCGGTGTCGAAGACGGGAGCGCGATACACGTCGACTTCGGCTCGCGCCAGGTTCGAATCGTCAACCCGTACGCGGGACTACACAAGCTATGACCTGGTGAGCTGTGTCCGTTCTCAATGAGGTTCGTTGACTGCCGCTCTTTGAGAAGCTGTGTCGCTGTCCCGTCTTAAATGATCTGGCTCCGAGTCGGACCCGCCGCTCGATGCGCGCTGTGAAGCGCACCGACGCGATGACGGACGTGGAGGGCGGCGAGGAGACGGTCCCGGCGTGGCTGGTGGCCGGCCCGCCGATGCTGCGGATTCCCGTGCACTCCCGGCCCGAGCGCCCAGTGACCGGCACCCAGGTGCGGCAACAGGTGGTCGAGCTCTACTGCGACGAAGAGCCACGCCCGCCGGCTGAGCGGCAATGGGCGGAGTCGGGCGGTGCGCCTGCTTCGAGGCCGCACCACCCCTATCCTTGCCGTGCCGCGTCACACAGCGGGCGCCGAAACTGGAGGCACCACCTCATGCTGATCGCTCAGCGCCCGTCTTTGACTGAAGAGGTCGTCGAGGAATACCGCTCCCGGTTCGTCATCGAGCCGCTGGAGCCGGGATTCGGATACACCCTCGGCAACTCCCTGCGACGCACCCTGCTGTCCTCCATCCCCGGCGCCGCCGTCACCAGCATCCGGATCGACGGCGTCATGCACGAGTTCACCACCGTGCCGGGCGTCAAACAGGACGTCACCGACCTCATCCTCAACATCAAGCAGCTCATCATCTCCTCCGAACACGACGAGCCGGTCGTGATGTACCTGCGCAAGCAAGGGCCCGGCCTGGTCACCGCTGCTGACATCGCCCCGCCGGCCGGCGTCGAGGTGCACAACCCCGACCTGGTGCTGGCCTCGCTGAACGTCAAGGGCAAGCTGGAGATGGAGCTGACCGTCGAGCGCGGCCGCGGCTACATCTCCGCGGTGCACAACACACAGCAGGGCCAGGAGATCGGCCGCATCCCGGTCGACTCCATCTACAGCCCCGTGCTCAAGGTCACCTACAAGGTCGAAGCGACCCGCATCGAGCAGCGCACCGACTTCGACAAACTGATCGTCGACGTCGAGACCAAGTCCGCGATGCGTCCGCGTGACGCGGTGGCCTCGGTCGGCAAGACGCTGATCGAGCTGTTCGGCCTGGCCCGCGAGCTGAATGCCGAAGCCGAGGGCATCGAGGTGGACCCGTCACCGACGGACGCCGCGCCGGCGGCCGACCTGGCGATCCCGATCGAGGAGCTGAAGCTCACCGTCCGCTCCTACAACTGCCTCAAGCGCGTGGGCATCCATTCCGTAGCTGAGCTCGTCGCGCACAGCGAGGCGGACCTGCTCGACATCCGCAACTTCGGTGCGAAGTCGACCGACGAGGTCAAGGAGAAGCTGGCCGGTATGGGCCTGGCGTTCAAGGACAGCCCGCCCGGATCCGACCCGACCGCTGCGGCCGCCGCCTTCGACGCAGGCGACGACACGGGCTTCGCCGCGACCGAGCAGTACTCAACCGCTCCGACAGCATCGTCACGCGGCTCATTCTTGGAACGACCGTGATCAGCGTCCCACTATCCCGCACGGCCATATCTCGGCCGATCCTCGAGTGGTGGGTCCGTATGGATCATGATGAGCCTTCGGGATTCCTGAAGGATCATCATGATCGACGTGTAGAGGTGCATGGCTGAGGGCGGCGAACTGCCTGATCAGACCCTGTGCCGAGGAACTGAGGGTCCCAGCGAACTCCCGGGATATTGCGCACTAGCAGCTGGCCGCTGTCCGGCTCCCCCACCACCAGCAACTGACACTTCAACAACCAAGATCAGCCGTTGATTGGACAGACCCGATGATCGGCCTGCTTGTCGACGTGGCCGAGGCGGTGCCCCGCCAGCGGTGCCCGCGCCGGCTTTTTCCCAGGTGGTGCGCTCGGGTTCCAGGGCGAGTTTGGAGCGGTTGCCCAAGGGGGCCTGCGCATGTCGCGCGAGCCGGTCAGGCGGGTGACGGCGCTCCCAGCGGGGCTGCCGCCGTCTGGAGCCTGGTGAGGACCGGGGCAGGGCTGAGCCCGGGAACGGGGCGGCAGGTGAAGCCGAGACGGCTCATCGCCCGTGTGACCTCGGCGGCGGAGAAGTCACGGCGATCCTGCCGGGTGAGTACTTCGCCGACCTGCTTGACGGGGTAGGTACGACGGCCGATGATCACGGACTCACCGGTCACGAGTTCGGGTTTGATGCCCTTCATCGCTTCCAGGACTTCGCTCTTGACGAGGTTGAAGGCGAAACGGGCGATGACACAACGCATGATGCCTCACAGGTTGACGTGGAGCGTTTGACCGCATGGGTGACCAAGCCGAACGTGCAGGTGGGGCTACTTCTCAGGCGGCTGGGCCGGTGAAGGACTGCCGGCCGGAGCCGCCGGGCACCGTGCGGGGCGAGGCGGCGGCGCGTCGGACTTGGGCGGTGCCGCTGCGTCGGCCGCGTGACGGGGCCGTCTTGCGCCTGGGACGTTCGACGACCGGTGCGGTGATGGTGACGGGGACGCCGGACGGGGTCTGAGCGCCGGTGATGCGGCTCAGTTCGGCCTCGCCGGAGTGCACCTGTGTGGTGTGCGGGGTGATGTTGGCGTCGGCCATCAGCCGGGTCATGCCGCGGCGCTGGTTGGGCATCACCAGGGTGACGACGCTGCCGGACTTGCCGGCCCGGGCGGTACGGCCGCCACGGTGCAGATAGTCCTTGTGGTCGGTCGGCGGATCGACGTTGACCACCAGGTCGAGGTTGTCCACGTGAATCCCGCGGGCCGCGATGTTCGTGGCCACCAGCACGGTGAAGTGCCCGGTCTTGAACTGCTCCAGGGTGCGGGTGCGCTGGGACTGCGATTTGCCGCCGTGCAGCGCCGCGGCACGCACCCCGCTGAGCAGGAGATCCCTGGTCAGACGGTCGACGGCGTGCTTGGTGTCCAGGAACATGATCACGCTGCCGTCGCGTGCGCCGATCTCGAGGGTGGCGGCGTGCTTGTCCGCGGCGTGGACGTGCAGCACGTGGTGTTCCATCGTGGTGACCGCACCGGCTGAAGGGTCGACGGAGTGGACGACCGGGTCGGACAGGTAGCGGCGCACCAGCAGGTCGACGTTACGGTCCAAGGTGGCGGAGAACAGCATGCGCTGACCGCCGGGACGCACCTGGTCGAGGAGCTCGGTGACCTGCGGCATGAAACCCATGTCGGCCATCTGGTCGGCCTCGTCCAGCACGGTGATGTCGACGTGGTCGAGGCGGCAGTCGCCGCGTTCGATGAGGTCCTTGAGCCGCCCCGGGGTGGCGACGACGACCTCTGCGCCGCTGCGCAGGGCTCCGGCCTGTCGGCTGATCGACATCCCGCCGACCATGGTGGCCATCCGCAGCCTCAGCGGTCGGGCGTACGGGGCGAGCGCGTCGGTGACCTGCTGGGCCAGCTCCCGCGTGGGCACGAGAACCAGCGCCAGCGGTTGCCGCGACTCGGCACGCCGGCCCGCCGTACGGGCCAGCAGCGCCAGGCCGAAGGCCAGGGTCTTGCCCGAGCCGGTGCGGCCGCGGCCGAGCACGTCACGGCCGGCCAGCGTGTTGGGGAGCGTCGCCGCCTGGATTGGGAACGGGACGGCCATGCCCTCGGCGCCGAGCGCCGCCAGCAGAGCGGCGGGCATGTCGAGATCGGCGAACGCCGCGACGGCGGGGAGCGCCGGCGTGGTCGTCACCGGCAGTGCGAACTCCCCTTGCGGCGCGGGTCGACGCCCATAGCCACCGGAGCGCCCGGGGGCACCGGAGCGGCCCGACCCCGAGGGGCGCGAGGACTGCGAACGGAAACCGCCGCCCCTGGAAGAGCCGGCGGCGCCGCTGGTGCGTGAGTAACGGTCGCTGGTGCGAGTAGTGCGGTTCATGCAGAACCTTCCTCGATGCGGCACGTATCGAGGAATTCCCGGCGGGGGTGAACCGCGTGAAGAATCGCAAGTACGAGCCGAAGAAAAGAATAAGGAAACAGGGAAGAACGCGTCTTCCCATCGCGTTGGCGGACTGCGGGCAAGAAATCGGAATTCTGGGACTGAAACCAGGGAGGACCTTTGTCCTGCCGCAGCCCGTCGGGGTTCCCACTGAAGCGGTCGTCTTCCGCGTGAAGCCGTTGCCGCCACGCGGGGAGTTCGATGAAGCAAACGAGCTGGGGCCCGCACCCCTTCAGGTGCGGGCCCCAGCTCGTTGTAGCGCGTCAGTGTCAGGCGGGAACGATGTTCTCCGCCTGCGGGCCTTTCTGGCCCTGGGTGACGTCGAAGTTCACCTTCTGGCCCTCCTGCAGCTCGCGGAAGCCCTGGGCGGCGATGTTCGAGTAGTGGGCGAACACGTCAGCGCCGCCACCATCCTGCTCGATGAAGCCGAAGCCCTTTTCCGCGTTGAACCACTTAACGGTGCCAGTAGCCATATCATATCTCCTTCGGGGCGGTGCCCTGGGCCCGCACTGTGCGAACTCAGCGTCGCCGTGATGATTGCCCCATCCGGAAAACACCGGAAAACAAAAGTACTTTCGCCGGTCAGCGAAGGCACTAGAAGCCTCTTGGGAACCACAACTGCAACTGGCATTTACAGTAGCACAGGGTGGGCGGCCATGCGCAAAGGACGTTTCGAATTTCGCGGCGCCCCCGCGAATGCATCGCCCGAAGAGGCCGCTATTTCTCCTGTCGCGGTACCAGATATGCCCACCGGGCCAAATGAAGTACTGCGTTCCCGTGACACCAGGTCTGGGCCCTCACCGGTGAAGGCAGTGGTACCCGGGACGCTTCCGGGTAACGTGCGTGAGCGGCAGCGACGAAGCTGCTGGGAAAACCGCAGGTCCCCGTCGTCTCAGGACACGGCCGGGGGGGTCGCCGAGCCAGCGGCGCGGCGAAACTCGGCGTTGATGCGCTGGGCTTCTTCGAGCTGGTCTTCGAGGATGACGATGCGGCAGGCGGCCTCGATGGGGGTGCCCTGGTCGACGA
The DNA here is from genome assembly GCA_019243445.1 of Streptomycetaceae bacterium. GTDB lineage: Bacteria > Actinomycetota > Actinomycetes > Streptomycetales > Streptomycetaceae > Streptantibioticus_B. Next base: position 8,309 of record JAFAUH010000093.1, read on the forward strand.
GTTCCCGGGCGCGGGCGGCGATGCGCAGCTGGTAGCGAGAGTAGCGGCGGTGGCCGCCCTCGGAGCGCAGCGGGGTGATCAGGCGGGCTTCGCCGATGGCGCGCAGGAAGCCCTGGGTGGTGCCGAGTATGTCGGCGGCCCGGCCCATCGTGTAAGCGGGGTAGTCGTCGTCATCGATACGGCTGAACGAGTCGTCTGCTGTCATCTGCACCTCTTGGTGGACGTGTGGAGGGGCCCTGGTGCCGCATGGCACCAGGGCCCCGAAGGAACTGCAACACCATCTGCCGGCCCTGATACTGCGCCGGCCTACTGTGTCCGCACCGCCACCGAGGGGATAAGCAGCGGGTGCGGGGATCGCGGTTGCTTGACCGGAGACCACCTCACTATCGATGTCCTGCGGTACCCGGGCTCAAGACGTCCGCCCGGGCGATCCTGATGGCGTTCAACTCCTCCGTTCTTCCCTCTTGATCAACTACTTACCAACGGGCACTGCGCACTGCTTGGTACTGCGCACTGCTTTGTATTACTGATGATGCGAAATGCTGGTGACCTGAGTAAGCGCCACTCTTCGGCAGCTGGCCCCGTCGCCCGTCCTGCACCTGCTCTGGCTTAGAACCCACTGCCGAACCTCCCGATGCGCGCGTCCGCAGCCGACGCCTTCACCGAGGTACTGCTCACTAGCCTCACTGCTGGGTACTGCGAACTGCACTTACCGGTACTGCCACCGCGTCAACCGCGGTCCTGCCGACGGCGGCCCCTGATCACTGCGGGCCACCCGGTCCGGCCGTCAGTCCCGTCGCCGCCCTGCAACAGCTCTAGCTTCG
>JAFAUH010000232.1 GCA_019243445.1 Streptomycetaceae bacterium
TGGACCTGGAGCGGGCGTCGGTCGAACTGTCCGAGTACGCCGCCGACGGAGGTGTCGCGACCGCGCGGGCAACCCGCACGCGCGAGCACGAACTCATCGAGACCCACGGCCGCCTGCCAATGTCCCTATGGTCGTACGTGCCACACACCGAGACTGCCGAGGGCAACCTGACTGGTGCACGGTGGGCAGCGGTCGGCGCAGCGATGGGCCGCCTCCACAGCCGACTCGCCACTCACCCCGCCGCCACACCCACCCTGGAACCTGGTGCCGCGGTGTGCGACGTGGCCGCCGCACGTGACCGCTTCGAGAGACTGATTCTCGCGTACCAGCACAGGCCCAGGCTTGGGGAGTTCGAGACATGGGCTCTGCAGGCGGCGCGTGAGCGACAAGCCGTCTTGGGGGACGTCGAGCGCATTCTCGCTTCACTTCCACAGCTGACGGTCCAGGTCATGCACGGCGACCTGGCCGGTCCCAATGTCCTGTTGAAGAACGACGATGTCGCCGCGATCGTGGACTTCGGACCACCCACGCCTGGGTACCTCGCCTGGGAGATCGTGCGTCTTGGCTGTGACCCCAAGAGCGTCCTGTCCAACGGTGTGGAGAGCTGGCTCAAGGGATACACCGATCTCGCCCTGGCCTATCGAGACGCCAACCCCAAGGCGCCTGCGGACGACCTCTTGTCCTCACTTCGTGTCGGCTGTGCAGCCAAGCTCTGCGCGACCTTTCCGTTGTCGGCACCAGTGGAACGACCGCACATTGTCGACGCCGCACTCGAGTCCTACGCGCGGGCACGGCACGAGGCAGCTCTGATGCTGTTGGACCGGCTACCTGTCTTGGAAGAGACCCTGCGTGACACTCTTGGCTGAGTTCATGACCCTCATGGCCACGCAAGCCGCAGGTGTCCCGTGACAGCTGACCTGTGACAGCGAACCTTGAGCGATTGCCAACGAAGATTGATGGGGCGCTGGTTTGTGTCAGTGAAGATTGAGTGCTTACCTGTTTGTGCCAGCGGAGATTGATCTCCGCAGGTCAAGTGGCTTGGCGTTCGTGTAGCTCTGCGCGCCAGAGACCCGCTGTCACCCTGCAGTTTCTGCAGCACCAGCGTCGGGTGGCTTCCAGCGGGCGGTTCGTGAGCGGGGTGGTGCAGATTCCGCAGACGTCGCGGTGTCGCCGGTCGGTGAGCTCTTGTTCCCAGCACTGGGCTGAGCACCATGGGCAGGGTGAGCGTCGCCGGCTCGGGAACGTTGTCTCGCAGCGGAGGCAGGTGGTGATGGTGATCCGCGACGTCTTCGGTTTCGGAGGCGTCGGGGGTCGTCGGGCGACAACAGCCTTCTGGCGGCAGGCGCGTGAGCACCAGCGCCTGCTGGGCTGCTTGGTCTGGAAGGCGGTGCCGCAGAGGTCGCAGGTCCCCGTCCGTTCAACTGCGGCAGCCGGATCTTGGCTCACCCGCTTCTGGCGAACCGCGCGCTCGCGGCAGGCGCGTGAGCACCAACGCCTGTTGGGTTGACTGGTCTGGAAGGCGGCGCCGCACTGAACGCAGGCGTCCGGACGGTTGGGTTCCAGGAGTTGTTTGCCCCAACTGGAGGCCCTCGCGCGGCAGGCGGCCGAGCATCGGCGACGCTTGGGGCCGGCCTGGGTGGGAAGCAGTCGTCCGCAGATGTCGCAGTCTGGGGGCTCTGACCCGGCGTCGGACTCGGACTCGGCGGTGCTCGGGTTCTGGCGTCGGAGGTAGGCGGTGCGGCGGCAGGGCGAGGAACACAGGAAGCGACGCTGGCCCAGCTGGATCCTCATGGGCTTCCCGCAGATGCTGCAGGGCCTCATGATGACGTTCCGGCGGTGCTTCTTCTGCCGGCAGGCCCTGGAGCAGGTTCTCGGCTTGACCCCGAAGCTCGACAGGGGAGGGATCTCCGTGCCGCACTCGGCGCATTCGATCGTCTCCAGGATTCGGCGGAGCTGGACCGGATCGCGTCCGGTGACGGCCGCGAGGCGGTCCCAGCTCGGCGACCCGCGGTGGTGCGGGGGTGCGGTCAGGTATTTCCGCAGGTAGGCGGGTGGAAGGTGGTTCGCCTGAGCGAGCCGTCTGATGAAAGACCGGCCGCCTTCGCCCGGCTTGGGCCGGACCTGGAAGGGCAGCTTGCTGACCAGTTCGCCGCCTGCGGCCGCGGTGGTCACTGCCCGGAGTCCGGCGCCGGGGGGCGGCCGGGGCGCTTGCGACCGGAGGCGATGTCCAGGTCGACGGCCAGCAGCCCCGCTTTGGTGATCTTCTCGCTGCCGGTGAGGATCGCGTCGACGGCGGCTCCGCGGATCTGGTGGGAGAGAGTGCCGATCATGCCGCCGGTGCGTGTGTGCAGGAAGCGGTCCAGCCGGGTGAGGGTTCCGGGCTTGTGCTGGTGCAGCAGCAGGTTGGCCTCCATCTGCGCGACCAGGGCCTTCCATTCCTGGTTGTAGGGGAAGGCGTGGGTTTCGACCGAGGTGAAGCGGGCGGCGATCTGGTCGCCTCGCAGTCCGGCCAGCAGGCCGCAGTTCTCGACGTCGATGCCCGCGTAGGCGAACGTCGCGGGGATGCGCTCGGAGAAGTACTTGAGCGTGTCGGATGCCTCGGCTCCGTTGCTGGTCAGCCCCGATATGTTGTGGATCTCGTCGACCAGGATCAGGCTGGTGCGGGCCTTGATGCAGACGCCGACGACGGCCTCGGTGAGGTCGGTGGCGTTCGAGCTCCGCAGGACGGGCAGGCCGAGGAAACGGGCGAGTTCCGCCGCGATCATCCGGTGAGTCGCCTTGGGCGGGACGGTGATGTAGATGACCGGGATGCGTCCGTCCTGGCCGGGATGGCGGCGACGGTCCTGGAGTTCGTGGGTCAGGCCCAGCTGGGTCAGCGCGATGGTCTTGCCGGTGTTAGCCGGCCCGGTGGCGATCAGGCCGCGGCGGGCACTGATCGCCCCGCGGTTCAGGATCGTCAGCCGTCGTCCGCAGGTCACGATCTTGCGGACGGTGGAGGTCGCGACGACCTGAAGGCGGGCGTGGTGGTCGAGCCGTTCCTCGTCGTTGGCGTACTGCTCCTCCTTCGACAGGGCGTCGTACTCGTCCTTGGTGAGCCGGAGCATCGTTTCGTCGGCCGAGGACTCGACGAACGCGCGCCATCCGAGCAGCAGCGTCAACTGTCGGGCGAAGTCGGCCTCTGAGCCGCCGCCTTCGGGGTTGTCGGCGTTGGCTGCCTTCGTGGTCACAAGCGCTTCCAGGGGTCCTCGAGCGGGTCGAAGAGCCCGAGCGGGATCACTTCGGCCAGCGTGTCCTCGCCCTCCTCCGGTTCTTCCGGGGCAGGTTCGTGCTGGGTGGCCGGAGGGGGCGGTGCGGGTGTCGCCGTGGTGGTGGCCTTGGTGCGGGCGGCGACGCGACGGTCGGCCTTGTCGGCCTTGGCCTTGCGGGGCTTCTTCGCGGATGGCCGGTCGGGGCCGGCATGGGCCCGGGTGAGGAGGTCGGCGACGGCCTGGGCGAGTTCCTCCTCGGTGGCCCTGGGCAGTTGGTGGCTGACGTGGTCCCAGGCCAGGTCGCCGAACGGGACCGGAGCTCGGTTCAAGTACTTCCAGGTCGCCCTCACCCAGCCGCCGCCCGCGCGGTGGTCGCGGACCCAGACATAGGAGACGTCGTAGGGGTCGCGGTGGACCTCCCAGAGACCGCGCTTGGCGGTGACACCGGAGTCTTGCCGGCGCATCGGACCGAGTTCGGGGCTGTCGTAGGTGCGGTTGTTGATCCGGATGCCGTAGGAGTTGACGGCTCGCCAGGCCGCGGGCAGGAGTTCGACGTAGTCGTCGCCGCTGAGCGCGACGGGAACGTAGCCGCTGGCCTCGACCAGGGCGGCGTACTTCTGGTTCGGCGTGAACAGCCGGCCGGGGTGGTCGGGGTCGCGCAAGCCGTCGTGCGGGCGGTTCTGCCAGTGCGCGACGATCCACTCGTCCAGCAGTTCCTGCAGCTCGGGCAGGGACCACAGGTTCTCTTCCTCGGGGCGGCGGCCGCGGCGGTCGGTGTTGCGGCCGGTGAAGCCCGGCAGGAACTGGGCGAACTGGAGGGAGACGGTGTCCAGCATCTTCTCGATGTGGCCCTTCTGGAAGGGCGCCCCCTTCAAGGTGGGCTGGAAGTCGATCTCCAGGAAGCGGCAGGAGGACCTGAAGTTGCGGGAGATGAACACCTTCCCGTGGTCGCAGACGATGGTCTCCGGGACGATCACTGGCTTCGCGGCCGCGTGCTCCAGCCGCTCGTCCAGGGCCAGCAGCCTGCGGTGGGGCAGCACCGAGCGGGACATCTTCAGTGCGTCGACCCAGCCGGGCCGCATCAATTCCGGGGTGACCGTGCGGGCCAGCAGGATGCTCGCGTCGACCGACTTCGTTGTCGGCCGCAGCACCGCCGCCGACAACGTCCTGGTCGCGACGTCGATCATCCCGGTGATCTCGACTTTGCCGACGACCCCGTTGTCCAGGCGGACCATCGCGTCCAGCGGGCTGGAGTCGATCTGCATCACCTCGCCCGGCGCCGACACCGTCAGCTGGCCGAACGGCGCGTTGGCCCCGTGCGCCACCGAACGGCGGGTGCGGGCCGAACCGGTCGCGTGGGTGCCCTTCGTGAGCTTCTCCAGCAGCCGGTAGAGCGACCGCCGCGACGGCAGCGCGACCTCCTCTTCAGCCCCCTGATCTGCGGTGTTCCGCAGGATCTCCAAGGTCCGCCAGATTAGCGGTGGTCCGTTGGATTCGGAGCCGCTGCACTCGGCAGCTTCCTGTGACCTGCATGGATCCGAATCGCAGACGCAGTCCGATCAAGCTCTCCACCTGCGTCGATCCCGGTTCCAACGGACTACCGTTAGGTGACGTCCGTCAAAGACTTGAATCCGCTTGCCGGTTACTGCATCAGTGACCGAGTGGCTACCCAGCGACACACCCAGGGATGTCGTTATCTGCGCCGCGCCGCCGTTGTTGCAGACGTGGTCCGGCTGCGAGTGGTCCTCCCTTCGCAATGCCACAGTAATGGCAAGCGCATTTTCGCGTGCTACGAGTAGCGGCCGGGTCTCGCAGTCGCCCCACGAAGCGGCAATGGTGAGGGTGTGTCCATCTTTACTGACGAGCATTTCGCCTTGCGCTGGGGCCTCGTACCTGTGCACTGGATGTTCGGCGTTCCACCAGGCAATGCTGATCAAGACTATCGTGGTCACAGCACACGCCGCAGCCACGATCCCGCCCGTCACCCGTCGTGGCGGGTAGCGGAGTTTCGGCAAGAATGAGCGCACGTTTCCTCCAACGAGTCGTCATCATTATCCGGGCTGGGGTAGCCGGGCACAACGGCTGCGGTCAGTGGCGGAAAAATACGAGATGCCTAGCGCACCGCGCTGTCCGGCCAGCGATGACCGCTTGCTGGTCACTACCGGCCGGACTGGAGCCCTAAGTGTCGGCTGCGCCGGGCCTGCTCCATGAACTATATGCAGTTATCGGCGGACAAGGTTCAGCCAGAGAGTGGGATTACCCGATGTTGATGCTCCAGTTCATTTCACTGAGCGTCTGATAAATCGGGACGAAATACGTTCCGCCGTAGCAAGCCTTCGAACTGTCCTCAAGGAACAGCCCGGAGGGGCAGTTGATCGTGTACTTGTTCGCGGTGATCGTCCCTCGTGCCACGTCGGTGGTCGCACCATTGGCCGTGGCGAAAACAGGTCCACCGCTGTCGCCATCCGCTGCTGCGATATTACTTGCCCAGGTCTGCACCTGAGTGGCAAGGTCAGTGATCGGCCGGTAGATGCCGTTCGGTCCGGTGATGCCGATATCGGTTTGCTGGATCACAACATTGCAGTGGACACCTGAGTTTGCTCCTGACGTGCAGACATAATCACCGACGTTGTTGTGCCCCCATCCCGAGACGGGCTTCGCGTAGCCGGTTGAGTCGTTGGCAGCACCGTCATAGACGTAGCCGCCGGTTGATCCAGAATCTGGGAGAATTCCGACGGTGTCAACGTCTCCGAGCGCACAACCGGTGGAGTGACCGATGTGAACGCCGCTCCCCCAGGTGGACCACTGCCCGCTATAGCCATCGCAGTGGTAGGCGGCGGTGAGCAGCTTGGTTCCGCCCTGGTTACGCGTGACGCCGAACCCGCTGGAGCAGATGCCACCGCCGGGAGTTTGGAGCCCCGCGCCTCCCCACCAGGGTGAAGTGTCAGCTTGGCGGCTCGACAGGTCTTGACTGAGCGGCTGGTAGAAGATGTGTGTGTCCAAGCCCGTCAACTGGTCCGTTGCCGCTTTGACCTCGTTTGTCTTCTGCTCGCGAGTCGCCTTGGGTAGCGGATCCACGAGATCCCGCTTGCCGAGGCCGCGGTCTTCGTCGTAGCCGATCTCCAGGCCGCTGCCGTCAACGGCCGGAGCAATGCTGGTGATGCGGGTTGCCGCAGACGTTGTCTGTGACGGGATATCCATCGGCTTGCCACTGCGGATCAGCTTTTCCCGCGCTTCATGGAGTTCAGCTTTCGAGTATTTGGCGGAAATCACCTCCGCCGTCACCCCCCGTAGGCAACCCTGCCAATATTTTCATGACAGATTCGGGTGGCGATCCCTTCCAGTGAAGACGAAGGTGGTTTCTTATCGGATCGACCTCTATGTCCGTGAAGCCAGGAATCTTTGCTCTATCGAATTCGGATAGTCCACTGGTGATTTGGTCAACGATCTTGTCGAGAACCTCTTGCTTCTTCACGATCGCCAGAAGCTGCGGGTCACCACTTCTGCCGGCTGTACTGCCACCCATAGCCGATACTTTGGCGGCTTCAGTACCGGGTTGAGGTGTTGATGCGCCGGCCAGCGAAGAAGTAGCGAGCGGAATCGACGCCAAGAGCGCAGTGACGAGAATTGCCAAACACCTTCGAGTGGGGAAATTGAGCTCCATGGGCCCCGATCCAGAGTCGATTTGAACTGATCGCCGTGATCAGCACCGCGATCCAAGCCCATGCGATCGTAAAAGCCAACTAAAGGTTGACCTTGATTCATTAGCGACTGCGAGCTCTTGGGCCGGGTAGATGTTTCGCCCTGTTTGTTCCACATGGTTGCGGATGGAGCCTTTGCGTGTCGTGGCGGCGTTGACGTATTTCACGCTGCCTCCATGATTCGTGCTGTGGTATCCGTACGGTTGATGGTTTCCTGCTGAAGTTCGACGCGAAGGTGTAGAACTGGCGGGGCTGGTGGTCGTTGCCGACCACACGGAGCACATAACCTGCGTGCTGATGAACGGCCTTGAGAAGGCCGCGCATCTCCTTCGTCCTGCGCGCAGTGGAGCGGGCTTGCCCTGGCGCGTCCAGGTGGAGCGCACAACCGTACGAACGACCTGGACGCGGCAGGCAGGGCTGCTCGGTCCTGGCTGAAGCGGCGGTGGGCTGAATGGCTGCCTCTACCTCAGCCACGCACTTCCGCCGCGCGGGCACGGCGGCCATTCCGAAGCCGGAGCATCCCCGGCCGGAAGCATGTGGCCGAAACGGGACGGAGACAGAAACATCAACCCGGCGGAGGCCAGTCTCAAGCGCGACACAGTCGGCGGATCGAACGGCAGCTTCGGTCCGCGACGAACGATGACCAGTTATGGCGCAAACTCGACGTCAGGCGTTACAAACACCGAAGTGCCCCAGGGAGGAGGGACCGCGAATACTGGTACTGCTTGGGCGCCGTCCCCCGTGCACCACGGTGAACAGCAGTTCCGCGAGATTCGGCCGGGCTCCGTTGCCACTGAGGCGCTGATCCGAGCCAACTGTTGCAAATCACTCGAGGGACGCGCGTCAGGTGTGCCTGGGCCCGGCGAGCGCGGTGACGAGCGCGTCCAGGTCTCCGGTGTAGACGATCATTTCATCGTCCTCGGCCGGGGGGTCGAAGCGAGCGAAGAAGTCGTCGAGGGCTTCGGGGGTGACTGTGAGGGCGTTTGCATCGTCGCGCTGGTTCCGGTCGGCGAGGCGCCGTAGCAGTTCCTCGCGGTCGATCGGGAAATAGACCACAAGGGGGTGGCCGCCCGCCTCGCGGGCGGCCCTCCCCCAGTCATCGCGGTCCGCGCGGCGCCACAGTCCGTGGTCCAGGACGACGTCGTTCCCGGCTTCCAACTCCTTGACGAATCGCTCCTGGATAGCCTCGACGACGGGCCGTTCGCGCTCGAAGTACGTGTGCTCGGGGTAATCCACGCCGTACCGGCCGTGGAGGCGGTGGACCTCTTCGTCCACGGACAGCCGGGTGAAGCCGTGGTGGGTCAGGGCCTGGGCGACGGTGGTCTTTCCGGAGCCGGTGAGGCCGACGAGGAGAACAGCCAGAGGCACGTCGTCATCCCTTCCGTGACGGGTGGACCTGGGTATTGTCTCTAATCCTGTCCGGTGTGCGCGTGGGGCCGCCAGGTGGTGACGATGCTGCGGGCATCGGCGGCCCAGCCGGAGGGCATCTGGTCGAGGTTGACCCGGCGGAAGGCGAACCGTGGATCGGAGATGTTGACGACGCCGCCGTGCTGGCCCACGTGTTCGAGGAGACGACTGGCTTCGTCCCGTACTGCCGGTGTCTGCTCCTGCCAGGTGCCGGACGAGAAGCGACGGACGCGGCGGTGGAGGTCGTCCAGGATCCCTGATCGCCACTTGAAATGGTGGACCGCGCAGATCCGGTCTGGGTCGGGTTTGTGGTCCGGAGCCCGGTGATTGCCCGAGGAGACGGTCACGTGGTGACGGGCCAGGACGATCTTACGCGGGTCGCCGTGTAGGAGCCGGTGGGTGAGGTGGCCACCAAGGGGATAGGCAAAGTC
>JAFAUH010000366.1 GCA_019243445.1 Streptomycetaceae bacterium
GCACAATGGCATGACAGGACCTCTCTGGTGCGGCAGGACCTTCTAACACCACCGTTGCACCGGGAGGTCCGTCCCTGTTACCAGCCGTTTTACCGGATCCGCGCATCCGCCAACGCGCCAGCGATCAGTTTGTACACAGGCACTGAGCTCACGCCTCACCCAACACCCAGACACCAGACATCGCAGGAGCCGCACACCGTGACCGTGCCACAGCCGACCACCGCACGCCGCCCGACCGCGGCGGCGCGGGCGTGGGTTGCGCGGCATGCAACACCGCTGGGGCGTGCAACGCCACTGGCGATCATGGCCTGCCTGATGTCGTTCACGGCGTTCTGGTTCGCCCAGCGAGCGGCGCGCGTTTCAATGATCGACCTGATGGTGTACCGGGCCGAGGGCTGGACAGTGCGCACCGGGCAGGACCTGTACGCGATGCTCGCCACCCACGCTGCGCTACCGACCACGTACCCGCCGTTCGCCGCCCTGCTGTTCGAGCCGCTCACCTGGATCAGCGTCCCGCTGATGCGCACCACGGCGACAGCGGTCAACCTGGGGCTGCTACTGATCCTCGTTCACCTGTCGCTACGGCTGATCAAACGGCCGCACCGCATGCCACGCCCCGCTGCCACCTTCGCCGTCGCCGCCGTCGCGGTGTGGTGCGAGCCGGTGTGGACGACACTGCGCTACGGGCAGGTCAACCTACTGCTCGCGGTGATGGTGCTGTGGGACCTGACTCGCCGTCCGGGCCACCGCTGGGCCGGCGTCGGGATCGGGATCGCCGCCGGGATCAAGCTCACCCCTGCCCTGTTCGCCGTCTTCCTCACAGTGGTAGGGGCAGCGCAAGCGTGGCGCAGCTTGCGTACCGGGCAGGGCACGGTGTGGAACACCGCACTGCGCCGCGCCTCGATCGCAGTGGCCGCCTTCGTCGGCACGGTGGTGCTCACGGCTCTCGCGCTCCCTCATGACTCGCGCACCTTCTGGACCCGGATGCTCTTCGCGGCGAACCGGGTGGGGCGCGTCGAGGACACTGCGAACCAGTCCGTACGCGGAGTGCTGGCACGCCTGCTGCACACCACCGACCCGAGCCGCTCCTGGGTGCCGGCCGCAGTCCTCGTCGGGATTTTCGGCCTCGTGGTGGCCGTCGCGGCAGCGGTGGCCGACGACCGGCTGCCGTCAGGAGGTGCCTGGGCGGCCTGCGCCTGCGCTATCACCGCGCTGCTGGTGAGCCCAGTGTCGTGGTCCCATCACTGGGTGTGGTGCGTGCCCATGGTGATGCTGCTCGCTTCCGAGGCGCTGCGGCGCCGCAGTGCCCTGTGGCGGGCGGGAGCAATCGCGACGGGGCTACTGTTCTGCTCGTACCTGCTGTGGTTCGTCCCGCATGCTCCCGGCCGTCCCGAACTCCACCAGAACGTGGGCCAGATGGCGCTCTCTGCCGTCTATCCGCTCACTGGCGTCGCGTTCCTCATGGTGGCGGCGGTGCAGGCGCTGCGGGCACTGCGCACCCCGTACGCGCGGCCCGTGATCCCTGGCCGGAACCGCACCGAGCACTTGCAGATAAGGCCATTGGCCCGCTGGCTCTCACGGCCTGTCACGGAGTCACGCGGCATGCGCACAACCAACGAGCCGTCCATCCCCCAGAGAGGATGGACGGCCCATAAGGACAAACCCGGTGGAGCTAAGGAGAATTGAACTCCTGACCTCTTGCATGCCATGCAAGCGCTCTACCAACTGAGCTATAGCCCCGCCGTCCACGGCACTTCCGGCCGGGAACAAGTAAAGCTTAGCGTGTGGCCTGCCCGGATACGAAATCAGTGACCGGTCAGCCTCCGGTCAGCCATGATCAGTCGTCGTCGCCGAGGACAGGCTCGGGCAGCGTGCCCGCGTTGTGCTCCAGCAGCCGCCAGCCGCTCGCGCCCTCGCCCAGCACCGACCAACAGCAGTTCGACAGGCCGCCCAGCGACTCCCAGTGGCGCGGTTCAAGGCCAAGCAGCTGACCGATGGTGACACGTATCGCACCGCCGTGACTGACGACCACGAGCGTGCCGCCGTCGGGCAGTTTCTCGGCCTCACGCAGCACGATGGGCGCGGCACGGTCGGCGACTTCGGTCTCCAACTCTCCCCCGCCGCGCCTGACCGGCTCGCCGCGCTTCCACGCCGCGTATTCCTCGCCGTACAGCGCCCTGATCTCGGTGCTGGTCAGCCCCTGCCAGACACCTGCGTACGTCTCGCGCAGCCCCTCGTAGAAGATGGGTTCCAAGCCGGTCACGGCGGTCAACTCGGCCGCGGTACGCGCAGCGCGCTGCAGGTCGGAGGCGATCAACCGGTGCGGCTTCAGGGCGGCGAGCAGCCGGGCGGCACGCCCCGCCTGGGCGATGCCGGTCTCGGTGAGCGGGATGTCTGTCGAGCCTTGGAAGCGGTGCTCCAGATTCCACGCGGTCTGGCCGTGCCGCCACAACACGAGGCGGCGGCCTCGGCCGCCGTCGCGATGGCGAGTGGTCTGCTGCATGCTCAGCTGAAGTCTCCATCCCCCTCGGCGGCTCGCGCTGCGGCATACTCCGCGCCCTTGCCGCGGGTGGCCACGGCATCCTTCGGAAGCTCGATCTCCGGGCAGTCCTTCCACAGCCGCTCCAAAGCGTAGAAGACGCGCTCCTCGGAGTGCTGGATATGCACCACGATGTCGACGTAGTCGAGCAGCACCCAGCGGCCATCCCGCTCACCCTCGCGGCGCACCGGCTTGGCTCCGAGCTGCTCTTGCAGCTGTTCCTCGATCTCGTCGACGATCGCCTTGACTTGCCGGTCGTTGGGCGCGGATGCGAGCAGGAACGCATCTGTGATGGACAACACATTGCTGACGTCGTACGCGATGATGTCGTGCGCGAGCTTGTCTGCTGCCGCTTGCGCGGCGGCCTTGATGAGATCGATGGAGCGGTCCGTGGCGGTCACAAGCCATGCTTTCCGATCGGAGACTGGTACCTCTCAAGGGTCTCATGCCCCATTGACATGCCGCCTCCAGGCTTTCTCGAGAAGGAGCAGCAGTTGCCCGCCGCTCCGTCAGCCCTTGTAGTCGCTGCCGAGCACGACGGTGACGTCGGCATTGGCCTGGCCCTGGCCTTTGGCCACCTCGCTGTAGGGTAGCCCCAGTGTCTTGGCGAGCTCGTGCGCTGTCGACGCCTGGGCATCGGTCGCGTACAGGATCTGGGACCTGCTCTGGGTGGACGAGGCAGTGCCGCCATCGACGTAGGTGTAGCCAGAGTTGATCACGGCCACCTGCGCCGCACTCGCCGCTGCACTGCTGCCGCCTGCGTTCTTGACCGCGACTGTTGGCGTCCCGCTGGGGTCGCTGTTTTTCACCGCGCCGCCGAGGATGTCCTTCACCACGCTGTCGGACTGCTGCGAGCTGATCGTGCCGTTCGGCCGCACCGGCAGCATCGCGGTCCGGTAGCCGCCGTTTTTGACCTGGTGGGACAGCTGGGCGAGGCTCGCGCCGAGCTGGGCGTCGGACAGGGATGGGTCAGGGATCGCCCCCATGGCATCCACGATCTGGGTTGCGGAGGTTGCATCGCTCGGCAGCTTCATCAGCACCGCCTGCATCACCTGTCCGAAGCGGGCCAGTTGCGCGGACTCCGACTCCCCCGGACCGCGGTAAGTGGCGTACGCCACAGCTGCCTGGCCGTTGAGGTCCTGCTGCTTACCGGGCGTGACCAGGGTCTTCCCGCCGTCCTGGGCGCCGGCCGTGACAGTCGCGTCGGTATCGACGGTGATGTCACCGAGGGAGTTGACGAGGATCTCCAGGTATGGGGTGTCCAGCCGCCAGGTGCCCTGGATGTTGGCGCCGAGCAGCGTGCCCAGCGCATCGCGAGTAGGGGCAGCGCCTTGGTCGATGACCGAGTTGCCGAGAGTGGTGGTGGCGCCGGTATCGGGCTGGACGGAGAGCGAGTTGGGCAGCAGGACGGTAGCGCCCTTGCCGGTGGTCTCATTGTCCACCAGCAGTGCGGTGGAACTGTCGTTGCTGCCGACCGGCCGCAGGTTCACCACGATCACGTTGCGCTTCTGGGCGCCGGTTGCGGCCTGTGTGCTCGCCGACGTACCGCCGAGACCGGGCAGCTGTCCCGTCTTCCATAGATATCCGACACCGCCGATCGTGGCGAGGGCGAGCATCACGACCAGCGCCATCACCCGGTTACGGCCGCGCCGTTTGCGCTCGTCGCGCCGCTCGGTGCGGGATTCGGAAAACTTCAGCCAGTCGATGACGTCCTCGGCTTGCTCGTTCTCCTCCTCGATGAACGCGAACATCTCGGTGTCGAAATCGCGGTGCGACTCGGCCGACGGCTCAGACGCGGCCTGCGACTGGGACTGGGCCTGCGAGTGGGCCGGCGACTGAGACTGGGCCGGCGGCTCCGGCCGGTACTGAGGCGGCACCTGGTAGTCCTGCACCTGCTGCTGCGGCCCGGGCTGCGACTGCGGGTACGCAGAACCCTGGACCTGAGACTCCTGGTAGTAGCCGGAAGAGTGATCGTAAGAGTGCTGCTGCGGCGGCACCTGCGGTGGGTACGGATACTGCTGCTGGTAGGCGTCAGCGGCGTACGGCTCCTCGGGCACCGGGTAGTACTGCTGGGCATAGGGGTCCTGCCCGTACTGCTCCTGCTCGCTGCTCACCAGCGCCCCTCCAGATCGAATCAGTGCCGCGGACTCATCAGGTGTCCCGGTAGAGCCTGCGCTTGTTGATGTAACGCACAACGCCGTCGGGCACCAAGTACCAGACCGGCTCCCCTTTGGCCACCCGCTCTCTGCAGTCCGACGACGAGATCGCCAGCGCCGGCACCTCGACCAGCGAGACTCCGCCTTCGGGAAAGCCCGGATCGGACAGAGTGTGTCCCGGCCGGGTGACCCCGATGAAATGCGCGAGTGAAAAGAGCTCCTCGGCACTGCGCCAGGAAAAGATCTGCGCGAGCGCATCAGCTCCTGTGATGAAGAACAGATCAGCCTCACCGTGCTCGGCGTGCAGATCGCGCAGAGTGTCTATGGTGTACGTCCGGCCGCCCCGGTCGATGTCGATGCGGCTGACCGAGAACTGCGGGTTGGACGCGGTTGCGATGACCGTCATCAAATAGCGGTCCTCCGCCGGGGAGACTCGCTTGTGCTCCTTCTGCCAGGGCCGGCCGGTCGGGACAAAGACCACTTCGTCGAGGTGGAAGAGGTGAGCCACCTCGCTGGCCGCGACAAGGTGACCGTGGTGGATGGGATCGAATGTCCCGCCCATCACACCGAGTCGTTTCCTCACCGGCCCGACCCCTCCCTCGGCGATCTCGGAGGGGTGCGCGGGCAGTGCCTGCTCTCCCATGCGAGCACACCCTACTTGGCGTAGCCCCGCTTGACTCCGGAAGGGGTAAAGAACCGCTGCCGGCTCAACGGTCCCGGTTGAAACGGGTGGTGATCCACAGCAGCAGGAGCAGCACGAACAGCGCGCCGCCCCCCGTGAGATAGGGGTTGAGGCTGTTGTGGTGACCACCCTCGGCGAACGAGGTCAGGGCGGTGGGGATGCGTGCGGCGGCGGTCATGATCGGCAGGGCCCCTCGCGGTTGTCTGTTGCGGTCGGTTATGCGCTCAGGAGTTTACGACCTTGTCGGCAATCATCGGGCGGTCAGTCTTTGCCGCCATAGCCACGCAACAAAAACCAGGCGAGGAAGGCCGCGCCCAGGACCGCGCTGACGATGACGACGCGCAGCAGCGTGCCGGGGCCCTGCTGCGCATCGGAGGCGGCGTCGGCAAGCAGCGCGCCGAGATGGTGCAAGCCGAGACGGTGCAAAGGGAGCATGAGAAGCAGAGTAGCCCTCTCGATGGCCCAACCTATGGTGGGGTGCGGGAGCACAGGCCCAGTGGGACATAGGAAACAGCCCTACCTGCGCCGCGAGGGGCCAGGGTTGAGCAGACCGCAGCCGGAGGCGACGGGCCTGCTGTGGTCGTACGGGTCGATGCCGGCCGCCTGGGCGCTCGCGGTCTGGCCTGCGAGCAGCGGACGGAAGTACGCGGCCGAGTCGGCAGTGCACGCGAGCGGACCGGCCTCCACCGCGACTTGCAGGATCTCGGCCTCATGGCCCTGCAGATCGTCCCGGGTGAAGTACAGCTGCAGTCGGCGCCTGACGGTGAAGTGCGAGGCCCGAGGCGTCCTGCCGTGCAGCGCGGCGCCGGCACGGGTGCCTGTTGCGGTGGTCGTGGTGGACCGGACGGTGTAGACCAGCGTGTGGTCGGTACTGACGACAATGGCGTCGGGGCTCAACTCGCTCACCGTCATCGTGCCCTGTACAAGCACCTGCTGGTCGGCGAGGGCGTAGCGGGCCGGATCGAACCGCACCAGCCAGCCGGTCGCCGCGTACTGCCCGTCGTCGACCGGCCGAGCGAGGCTCTGATCGAATTGGTCGAGCTGGCCGGGGTTGAGCAGCTCACGTACTCCCCGCACGTCGCCGCTGGTCAGTGCGGCTGGGTCGAGAGACGAGGCGACGAGGTAGTCCTTGGCGATGGTGAGTGCCTGCAGCACCTCGCCCTCGGAGAAGTCCGCGATGGCGTGGACGGCCGGCAGCGTGTATCCGTCGGCACCGACCCGGGAGCGGGCGCCTCCGTCCGCAGTGAAGAGCGGGTCGGCGGCGGCCTCGGGCACCGAGCCTTGTGGGGCGAGTGGGATCAGGGTGATCCGCAGCGCTTGGGCCTGCGGGGGCATGGGTGCCTGGTACGGGTGGCGTACGCCCATGTAGACGGCAGTGCAGAAGGCCAGCACGATCAGCAGGACGAGGAAGAAGACCTGGCGATGGGCGCCACGCGACCAGGGACGCCGGGTACGCACTGCGCGGGCGGCGACGCCCATCCGCTCACGCGCCGAGTACTCCTGTATGCGAGCAGCACGAACGAACGAATCGTCGAATACGACAGATCCGTACTCGTCGTCCCCACTCCCCGGGACTCCCTGCGGTGTCCCCTCCGGAGGGTCTCCACGCCCGGCCATACGACAAGAGTAGGTCTGTCATGACCTAGGTAAACATCTCAGTACATGACAACTTCTAAATCCACGTCAGTGAGCGTCGCACGCGAGCAAGCGAAGTGGGGAGTGGCCAACCAGGGCACGAGGCCGCCTGCGGAGCGCGCGGGCAGCGTGACATCAGCCGCTGGCGCGGCGGGGCGGGGTGCCACGCCAGACA
The DNA here is from genome assembly GCA_019243445.1 of Streptomycetaceae bacterium. GTDB lineage: Bacteria > Actinomycetota > Actinomycetes > Streptomycetales > Streptomycetaceae > Streptantibioticus_B. The sequence goes on from JAFAUH010000366.1 coordinate 7,188, forward strand.
ATGCGCAAAATACTTCGAACGGGTGACAGATGCTCAGGGAATGGCCGCAGGTGAGGCTGCGTGGAGCGACGGATGCGCGGTCGGGGTGTCGATGCGTCCGTTCGCTGGCGGTGAAGAAGGCTGACGGCTGCCGCCTGCCGCACCGCGGTAGACGGCCGCGAAAGTCAGCGCGACCACTCCTATGCCCATGATCAGAGCGAGCAGCCAGGCGATGGCCCGATGCCAGCGGCTGTGTCCGCCATAGGGGCGACGGCGGCGGTGCGGAGCGAGGGGCCAGGCATGGCCCTCGTCGTCATCGTCTTCTGGATAGCTGTGCCGGCCTGCCCGGTAGCTGTCGTAGGTGCGGCCGTCGTCGCCCTCGTCATCGGCCGCACCGATCCGCGCACGGGCCCTGTCGCTCTCCGCACGCGCCTGGGCGGCGGCGAGCATACGCTCCTTCGCTGTGGGCTCGTGGATCGCGGCCGCACGTATGAATGCCTCGTCGAAGACCACGGATGCGAACTCCTCGTCCGGGCCACCGTGGTCTTCACCGTCCGGGAACGGCAAGCCGCCCATTTCCTCAGACACTCCACCAGAGTAAGCCCGATGGCTGCGTCTTGGGCAGGGAGCGGCCGAAATCAGCAGCGGATCGCACGATTTGGCGGCCCCAAAGCTTCCTCTCCCCAGGCTCCAGAGCACCTCAGCGGATGTGGCCCTCGCCTGTGACCACGTACTTCGTAGAGGTGAGCTCCGGCAAGCCCATCGGACCACGGGCGTGCAGCTTCTGCGTGGAGATGCCGATCTCCGCACCGAAGCCAAACTGGCCTCCGTCGGCGAACCGCGTCGAGGCGTTGACCATCACCGCGGTGGAGTCCACCAGCGCCACGAAGCGCCGGGCCGTGCCCTGGTCGCGGGTGACGATCGCCTCGGTGTGGCCGGAGGTCCAGCGCCGGATGTGCTCTACGGCGCCCTCCAGATCGGGCACCACGGCCGCCGCGATGTCGTACGAGAGATATTCGGCCGCCCAGTCCTCGTCGGTGGCCGCCGTCACGGGCGTACCGGCCTCCTTACCCGCGTGCTGCCATGCCTCGTCACCGTGCACGGCGACACCGGCGTCGCAGAGCGCGGCCAGGGCACGCGGCAGGAAGGCGTCGGCGATCGCGGCGTGAACGAGCACCGTCTCGGCGGCGTTGCAGACACTCGGCCGGGATGCCTTGGAATTGACAAGGATCTTCAGGAGACCACAGCCGGTATCACCCCGGTATTCCCACTGACAGAGCAGGATCCCTCAGTACGGATGCACGCCGACGGACCTCGCGGGCGGGGGGCCGTAACCTTCCGCGAGGCGCTGGTGGTAAGTCTCCCGGTCAATCACCTCCAGGCCCACGATCTCCCATGGCGGGAGCTTCGCAGTGGCCCGGTGCTCACCCCACAGCCGTAGCGCCAGCGCGGCTGCGTCGTGCAGGTCACGGGCCTCTTCCCAGTAGCGGATCTCCGCATGATCACCTGCGTAGCGGCTGGTGAGCAGGAAGGGATGATCATGCGCGAGCTGCTCCAGGGCCCTTCTGACTTCGGCGGTCGGCGCCTCGTCACCGGAGACACTGAGCGTGACATGCCACAACCGCGAAGCGTTGCGCTCACGGACCTGCGGCTCCGCCTCAGCCACTGCCCCGCGCCCGCCGTGGTCGGCGTGCATACCGGCAACGCCGGCCAGTGCCCGTTCCTCTCCCGCAGCTCCCGCAACCCTTCGGGAGGGGGTACCCCCCATTCCACGGGGCACAGCCCCCGGGCGCGCTCGTCTCACCGGTGGCCTCCTGTATGCGTACTCGACCCCCACCTCCAGTGGACCAGCCTCCGGAGGGTCGCGGGGCGCTTTTCGGCAATAACGACCTTGCCGGCAAGAAGGAGCGGGCTTCCTATCGCTCTCCGGATCGTCGGCCGAGGAGAACCAGATCGTCTCGGTGCACGACCTCGCGCTCGTACGCCGGGCCTAGTTCGGCGGCGAGTTCATAGGTGGAGCGGCCGAGGAGCCGCGGCAGCTCATTGGCGTCGAAGTTGACCAGGCCGCGGCCGACCGTGTGCCCCAACTTGTCGACCAGGTCCACTGGGTCGCCCGCCGTGAAATGCCCCTCCACTCCGGTGAGCCCGGCCGGAAGCAGCGAGGTGCGGCGCTCCACGACCGCCTTGACAGCGCCGTCGTCGAGCCACAGCGCACCGCGCGGCGTGGAGGCGTGGGCGAGCCACAGCAGCCGGTTCGCAGAGCGCTTGCCCGTGGGGTGGAAGAGCGTGCCGGTAGGTCGGCCTGCGAGCGCGTCCGCAGCATGGACGGCGGAGGTGAGGACGACGGGGATACCGGCCGCGGCGGCGATCCGGGCGGCGTCGACTTTGGTCACCATGCCGCCGGTGCCGACACCTGCCTTGCCCACACTGCCGATCACCACGCCTTCGAGGTCTGCTTCGCCCGTGACCTCGGCGATCCTGCTGGCCCCCGGGGTGCGCGGGTCGCCGTCGTAGAGCCCGTCGACGTCGGAGAGCAGGACGAGCAGGTCGGCGCGGACCAAGTGGGCGACGAGCGCCGCGAGCCGGTCGTTGTCGCCGAAGCGGATCTCGTCGGTGGCGACGGTGTCATTCTCGTTGACGACCGGGAGCGCGCCCATCGCCAGCAGCTTCTCCAACGTGCGGTAGGCATTGCGATAGTGGGCGCGGCGGTTGATGTCGTCGGTGGTGAGCAACACTTGGCCGACTCGGACGCCGTAGCGGGCGAAGGAAGCGGTATAGCGGGCGACGAGCAGCCCCTGGCCGACGCTGGCGGCGGCCTGCTGCCGGGCGAGGTCTCGGGGGCGTTTGGCGAGGCCGAGCGGGGCGAGACCGGCGGCGATAGCACCTGAGGAGACCAGCACGATCTCCCTGATTGCGCTCTCGCGCACTGTGGCGATGACGTCGACGAGGGCGTCCACCCGGTCGGCGTCGAGCCCGCCGACGGCGGTGGTCAGCGACGATGAGCCTATCTTGACGACGATTCTGCGGGCCGAGGCCACCTCGTCCCAAACCGTCGCCTTGTCGTGCT
>JAFAUH010000161.1 GCA_019243445.1 Streptomycetaceae bacterium
ACCCGCCGAGACCCGCACCACGCGGGTGGCAGGAACCCCGGGCCTTCAGGCCCGGGAGGAGGTCAGGACCAAGCAGTTCTCGCGCATCGGCGCCGGGGACGGGTCGACGCTGATCAGTACACTGAAGTCGGGCCGAGTCGCCTGCGCCATGACCACACAGCCGACGGTCAGCGGAGCTGAGAAGGCTGGAGTCGCGAACTCCGTCATCGACCTTGCCACGACACAGGGCGTGAACCAGTGGCTGGGTGGCTTCGTACCTTCCGCCGGCGTGCTCGCGCGGGCCGACTGGGTCACGTCGCACCAGGACACTGCGCAGAAGGTGGTCGACGCGCTCGTCGCCACGCTGCACTACATCAACACTCACAGCGCTGCCGACATCGCCGCGCACCTGCCAACCAGTTATGTCCAGAACGGTCTGGTCACCAAGGCCGACTACATCAAGGCGCTCACGGAGGACAAGACCCAGTTCCTCCCCGACGGCATGATGCCCGCCAACGGTCCGCAGACGGTCTTCGCGATCCAAAAGCTCGCCGGCAACATCAAGGGCTCCGTGGATCTCAGCAAGACCTACACCAACCAGTATGTCATCGCGGCGAACAAGCTCGAGGGCTACAACGTGTCGTCGAGCGGCTGAGCACAGTGCCGGTCATGGACCAGCCATATGAACCGGATTCCGGGGGGCGCGAGACCCCATCGCGCCTCCCGGCAGGCCTCGTCCGTTCCGCCCTCACTCGGCCTCGCGTACCGAGGAGACGACCATCCGGGCCGGGGTGCCGAGAACGGTGCCGCAGCTCTCCGGGCGGGGAGGCCCGGAGAGCTGCTGTTCGATCGTGACGGTCCAGACGCGGCCATCGGTGTGTGTCACTTCCATCGTCCAGCAGCCGACACCCCATTCGACGGCCGGGGAGACGGCGATCGCATTCGCGAACTCCTCGCCGATCAGCTTGCGTACCGCCAACTCGGCTGCTTGACCCGATCGTTGCCAGGTCGACCGCCCACGACAGCCGGACAGCACCATGCGCCCTTCGGATGTCGCGTCGAGTACCTCCTTCGCCGTGCCGGGGTCAAGCCTGCCGTACGCGTAGCCGTACGGCAGGACGAGCATGGTGGGGGAGAAGCGGTGGCCGCCGAGGTGAGTGACCTCCCAGACTTGACCGTGCCCCGACGCTACGAGCTCGGCGGCGAGTGGGCGGCCCAGCAGCGCACAGCACCGGTCCCGCTTGCCGTTGGTGCAGACGAGGGCGAGCGGCGGGCCGCCGTAGACGGATCCGAAGGCCCCGTGCTCGCCCCGGCCCAGCGCTGCGAAGTCGAGGCCGAGCAGCTCGCGCGGGTCCGCCACCGACGCCTCGCGGATCCATGAGGCGCCCGGCACCGTATGCGCCACGAACACTCGGCGTTGCGGGATACGCAGGCCACCCCCCTCGCGGCCGGGCTGCCGGATGAGTGCGAGCCGTACCTCCGTCCCATGGGCCCGGCCTTCCAGCGCACGGCCCAGCTCCGGATCGAGGCGACTGGAGGTGAAGGCCTTGGCACCCCAGGGGCCGGGCTGCTCCAGCAACAGCCAGGTGCGAGCGGTGGCAGCAGTCGCGGCCAGCGGCTCGGCCAGTTCCTTAGAGGCGGATGTACAAGGAGTCACAAAGGTAAGCCTAAGCTACCTTTCTTTGGGGTGGTCCCTCGTCACGCCGCCATCACACATCCGCACTCATCACACCTCACCGCTCCTTGGTTCGCTTCTCCGCCCGCTCACAGGCTTCGCGGACGGCCTCCCTTGCCGCGCCGGCGGCTGAGTCATGGTCGGCCGGCCACTCTGCCTGCTTGTGTGCGCCGCTCACACCGCTCCTTGGTTCGCTTCTCCGCCCGCTCACACCGGTCCCGCCATCGCTGCAATCCGCCGCTTCAAAGGCACGCCGGAACCGTCACGCCGCGGATCCTGCTCGGGCAGCTCCGCGGGCGCGCCCTCCGGCGTGCAGGCGCGCGCCGGGGCCGTACCCACCCAGGCGAAGGCGAGCCCGTTCTCGCCACGCAGGAAGCGCTGGCACTTCACTCCGCCCGTCGCACGCCCCTTGCGCGGGTACTGCTCGAACGGAGTCAGTTTCGCCGAGGCCTGTACCGCGCCGTCCAAGGTGCCCTCCGTCCGCGCCATGGTGAACACCACGGCGTCCTGGGCCGGGTCGACGGCAGTGAAGGAGATCACCTTCGCGCCCGTACCCAGCTTGACGCCCGCCATGCCGCCGGCCGGTCGGCCCTGCGGCCGGACCTGCCCCGCCGGATAGCGCAGCAGGTGGGCCTCGTCGGTGATGAAGACCAAGTCCTCCTCACCCGTACGCAGCTCGGCCGCGCCGACGATCCGGTCGCCTTCCTTCAGTGTGATGATCTCGAACTCGTTCTTGTTCGCGGGGAAGTCCGGCACCACGCGCTTGACAACGCCCTGTTCGGTGCCGAGTGCGAGGCCCGGCGAGGACTCGTCCAGCGTCGACAAGCACAACACCCGCTCGTCCTCGCCGAGCGAGATGAACTCCGAGACGGGCACACCACCCGAAAGATTCGGCGCCGCTGTGCTCTCCGGGAGCGCCGGTAGATCGACCACCGGCAGCCGCAGCAGCCGCCCGGCCGAAGTCACCACGCCTACGTCACCCCGCGTCGTCGCCGGTACCGCCGAGACGATCACGTCGTGCTTGGCCCGCTTCCTGTCGCTGGACTCGAAGACCTCGGCGGTGGCCGTACGGGCGAGCAGTCCGGTGGCGGAGAGCAGTACACGGCACGGATCGTCCGAGACTTCCAGCGGCACCGCGCCGACCGGAGCCCCCGCCGATTCCAGCAGCACCGTACGCCGCTCGGTTCCATACTTCTTGGCCACTGCCGCGAGTTCCGTCGAGACCAGCTTGCGCAGCTCCGCGTCGGATTCCAGGATCCGGGTCAGCTCCGCAATCTCGGCCTTGAGCCGCTCGCGCTCCGACTCCAGCTCCAGCCTGTCGTACTTGGTCAGCCGACGCAGCGGAGTGTCGAGGATGTACTGCGTCTGCACCTCGGAGAGCGAGAAGCGCTCCATGAGGCGCTGCTTGGCATTTGCTGAATTCTCGCTGGAGCGGATCAGCCGGATGACCTCGTCGATGTCGACCAGCGCCACCAGCAAACCCTCGACCAGGTGCAACCGGTCGGCACGCTTGGTGCGGCGGAATTCGCTGCGCCGCCGGACGACGTCGAAGCGGTGGTCGACATAGACCTCCAGCAACTCCTTCAGGCCCAGGGTGAGCGGTTGCCCGTCCACCAGCGCCACGTTGTTGATCCCGAAGGATTCCTCCATCGGCGTTAGTTTGTAGAGCTGTTCCAGCACCGCTTCGGGGTTGAAGCCGTTCTTCACCTCGATCACCAGGCGCAGCCCGTGCTGGCGGTCGGTGAGGTCCTTGACGTCCGCGATACCCTGCAGCTTCTTGGCACCCACCAGATCTTTGATCTTGCTGATCACCTTCTCCGGGCCGACGGTGAAGGGCAGTTCGGTGACGACGATGCCCTTGCGCCGCGCCGTGACGCTCTCGATCGTCGTGGTCGAGCGGATGCGGAAGGTGCCGCGCCCCGTCTCGTATGCGTCCCGGATCCCGGACAGACCGACGATCCGGCCGCCAGTCGGCAGGTCGGGCCCGGGAATATGGCGCATCAGCGCGTCGAGGTCCGCGTTCGGGTACCTGATCAGGTGCCGTGCGGCGGCGATCACTTCGCTGAGATTGTGCGGGGGCATGTTGGTAGCCATGCCGACCGCGATCCCGGAGGAGCCATTGACCAGCAAGTTCGGGAAGGCGGCGGGCAGCGCGACCGGCTCTCGCTCCTGGCCGTCGTAATTCGGAGCGAAATCGACGGTGTCCTCGTCGATCGACTCGGTCATCAGTATTGCCGGGGCGGCCATCCGCGATTCGGTGTACCGCATGGCGGCCGGCGGGTCGTCGTTGCCCAGCGAGCCGAAGTTGCCGTGCCCGTCGACCAGCGGCATCCGCATGGAGAAGTCCTGCGCCATGCGCACCAGAGCGTCGTAGATCGATGCGTCACCGTGCGGGTGCAGCTTTCCCATCACCTCGCCGACGACGCGCGCGCACTTGACGTATCCGCGGTCGGGGCGCAGGCCCATCTCGTTCATCTGGTAGACGATGCGGCGCTGTACCGGCTTGAAGCCGTCGCGGGCGTCCGGCAGTGCCCGCGAGTAGATGACGGAGTAGGCGTACTCGAGGTAGGAGCCTTGCATCTCGTCGACGACGTCGATGTCAAGGATGCGTTCCTCGAAATCGTCCGGAGGCGGGGTCTTCGTGCTGCGGCGGGCCATCAGACGGCTGCTCCTTCAACGGACCTGTTCTGGATCTGACGCGGTCCATTGTGGACCTGCGCACTGACAGCCCGTACCACCACCCGGTCCTTCTTCGTGACGTTCGTGGCGGGACTCGCCGCAAAGAAAGATCCCTTGTCGGGAACTTCGCGCGGTGTCGGTGCGCTTGCCTAAGGTGGGGGTCTACCGACTTCACGACCGGAAGGACATCTTGCCCATGGGTCACACGGCCACGCCGGAGGCACGATCCGGCGGCTTGACAGCCACCGAGCACCGTCTTGCCAACGGGCTGCGGGTGGTGCTTTCCGAGGATCATCTGGCACCGGTCGCCGCAGTCTGTCTGTGGTACGACGTCGGCTCGCGCCACGAGGTCGTGGGTCGCACCGGACTCGCCCACCTCTTCGAACACTTGATGTTCCAGGGATCGGCGCAGGTTCCGGGCAACGGGCACTTCGAGCTGGTGCAGGCCGCGGGGGGCTCCCTCAACGGCACCACGAGCTTCGAGCGCACCAACTACTTTGAGACGATGCCCGCCCATCAGCTCGAGCTCGCCCTGTGGCTGGAAGCCGACCGGATGGGCAGCCTGCTCACCGCGCTGGATCAGGAGAGCCTGGACAACCAGCGGGACGTGGTGAAGAACGAGCGCCGCCAGCGCTATGACAACGTGCCTTACGGTACGGCCTTCGAGCGGCTGACGGCCATGGCATACCCCGAGGGGCACCCCTACCACCACACCCCGATCGGCTCGATGGCCGATCTCGACGCGGCCTCCCTGGAGGACGCGCAGCAGTTCTTCCGCACCTATTACGCACCCAACAACGCCGTCCTCGCGGTCGTCGGCGACATCGACCCGGAGCAGACGCTCGGTTGGGTGGAAAAGTACTTCGGCAGCATCCCCTCCCACGACGGCAAGCCCGTGCCGCGGGAAGGCTCGCTCCCGGCGGTCATGGGCTCGCAGGTACGTGAGGTCGTCACCGAGGACGTGCCGTCCCGCGCCCTCATGGCCGCCTACCGTCTCCCCGAGGACGGCACTCGCGAGGCTGACGCCGCCGATCTCGCCCTCACCGTGCTCGGCGGCGGCGAGTCCTCCCGGCTGCACAACCGGCTGGTACGGCACGACAGGACAGCCGTCGGCGCCGGCTTCGGCATGCTCAGGCTCGTCGGAGCGCCCTCGCTCGGTTGGCTTGACGTCAAGACGTCGAGCGGTGTCGAGGTGGAGCAGATCGAGGCCGCCGTCGACGACGAACTGGCCCGCTTCGCCGAAGGAGGCCCCACGCCGGAGGAGATGGAACGCGCCCAGGCCCAGCTGGAGCGCGAGTGGCTCGACCGGCTGGCGACCGTTGGTGGCCGCGCCGACGAGCTGTGCCGTTTCGCGGTGCTTTTCGATGATCCGCAGCTGGCGCTGACCGCCGTGGACCGGGTCCTGAAGATCACACCTGAGGAAGTCAAGGAGGTGGCTGCCGCCCGGCTGCGCCCCGACAACTGTGCCGTTCTGATCTACGAACCGACCGGCGGCACCACGGAAGAAGAGAGCGAGGGCGCCTGATGACCGATGTAACGGCCACACCCGGCAACACCGGCAACACGGGTAATTCGATGGTCTTCCATCCCAGGCCCGAGGCCGGCCTCGCCAAGCCGTGGGACTTCCCCGCCCCCGATCGCTCCAGCCTGCCCAACGGCTTGTCCGTACTGGGCTGCCACCGGCCCGGCCAAAAGGT
>JAFAUH010000379.1 GCA_019243445.1 Streptomycetaceae bacterium
CGCCGCCAGCCTCCCACCCATGGACAGCACGATAGGACTGGACAGCCACCGCAGCTGGCAACTGATCGGCCGGGAAGTCAACTACATCGGGTTTGCCCCCGAGCTTCGCGGAGCATGGCGCACCATGCGCGATGTCTGGGCCGACCAGTGGATGGGCGTCCACGACGGAGCATCGATACCCATGCCGATGTGGCTGCGCCAAGTGCGGGCCCAACTGCTCACCTTCTCCAGCGTCTACGCATTGAACTTCGTCGGCACACTGACCGCCACCGCTGCCGAACACCATGGTCACGTCAGCGTCGGTGATATGGAAAAGGCCCTGTTCAACGGCGCCGTCAGCGGCATCCTCACCTCCGCGGTGTCCCTGGCCTACGACACGACCCGGCTGGGAGCACTGAAGATCTACATGTGGAATCTCGACTGGGCGCTCAGTCAGAAGTCCGCTCGCAAGATGCAAGTCGAAAGCTGGGAGGACGACCTGAGCATGCGTCTGTATACGGCTCGCTGGCGCGGCGCCGCTTATACCTATGCCAACTACTTGGCCGTCGGCGGGGTGAGCAGCTTTGTGACCAACTCCGCCGACGCTGCGATCTTCGGAGTGAACGGCCACCGCCGCACCGGCACTCAAGCCCTGGATGCCGGCCTGTGGGGCACCGCAGGCACCCTCTTCGCCGGAGTCACCACCGGGCTCGCCCAGAACCTGTGGCACCTGACCGCGAGCGGCAGGCTCTACTCCCGCAGCGGGCCCGGCGACGTGATGATAAACGGGGCCGAGATCGCACTGGCGTCGTACTTGGCATACTGGGCAGAGCAGAAGAGCCCTCTCGACATCGCCCCCAGCAGGCCATTTCCCACTGCTCCCACTGCTCCCACTGCTCCCACTCCCCCGGCGCCCGCCCCACCCACGCCGCCCGTACCACCTATGGGGTCCGCACCGCTCGCCCGTGCCGAGTCATCGGTCCGCATTCTTGAGCCGATACGACGGCCATCAGAACACCGACCCCGCCCCCTCAATGCGATCGGGAATCACTCCTATTCACTTTCACTTGGATAAGAACGTCGTTGAAAGCGCGGCTATACGTCCCGTGTGGGGAACGTCGGTTGGGCACTCTGCGTCGTGGGCCCGTTACCGCCCGGGAGGGGCGCCGGAGGTGCGGGCGGTACGGATGGCCGGGGCGGCACCGGGCTCGGCGCGGTGGCGGGGAACGGGCCGGTGGCGCCGTACGCGTTGCGGTCGAAGAACGGCCGCGCAAACGCCCGCATCCACATCGCGACCGGGTCGTACTCGTCCGCCATGGCAACCGTCGACAGCGGCAGCCCGGCGGGCGCCGCAGCCGCTGCGTGCTGCACCATGGCCCGGACCGTCTCGCCCGCCTGGGGACCGTTGTCGTACAGCTCCACCCCGAGCGCCAGGAATGCCTCACCGAACCTAGGCTGCACCCACGCTGCGCGCAGCGTGCGGACCACGGGTGTGCGGTAGGCAGTCTGTGTGAGCAGCTCGTAGAACTGCGGGATGTAAAGGGAGGGTTGACTGATGGTCAGCGGGCCTGCAGGTACGTGATCGAGGCCGATGGCGACGCGGCGCAGATCAAGCCAGGGTATGCCGACGCCGCCTCCCGCAATGTGCGGATTGAGCCACAGGCCCCAGCGTTCCCGGTAAAGCTCGGCGGCGATGGCGCGGCCGGTGACGATCTCGTGCGACCTGGGCCAACCGCTGGCGGCGAGTTCCTGGGCCGAGGTGACGCAGGGAGCATAGCCGTAACCGTCGATGTCCATGTTTCCGTATTGGGCGTCGAGCGAGCCTGATCTTCCCTGCCAGAGCAGCATCCACACCTGGCCGTCGCCGAGTGCGCGCAACAGCGTCTCGTATGCGTCGAAGCGGCCGGGTGCAACCTGGCGCAGCGCGTGCTCCACGCCCGCCTGCGGGACGTCTATGCCCCAAGCGTCTCCTGCTATGCCCCCGTTCACCCGGCATCGCCCCTTCCTGCCCTCATGCACTGACCCGCTGACGCACTGACCCGCTGACTCACTGACGCACTGACCCACTGACCCACTGACCCACGCCCAATTCCAGTTTCTCCCGTGGTCAGTCCCGGGAGAAGAATGGGGTGATCCGGTCGTGCATCAGATCGGTGAGCGGGTCCTGGGCGACGTCGAGCAACAGCAGGTTGACGGTCCACGGGACGGGTTCGGCGCTAAGCGCCCTGCCGAGCGCGTCCATCGCCGCCGCCCTGTCCTCCTCCTGCCAGCGGTCGAGTTCGACCCCGATGAACAGCGTCGGCCGCTCGCCCTCCACTGAACCCAGAGCCCGGCGCGCGGAGAGCACTACGGGGGTGATGGCGAATTCGCCTGCGGCTGCGGCGAGGAAGTCCACTGGCTCGTCGTCCGAATCCGGCTCCCACAGCCGCACTCGGCCGCCCTTCGGCGGTTCGTACCCACCACCGCGCGCGCCGCCACCCACGCTGCTGCCCACGCCGCCGCGGCAGATGTCCTCCACGGCGATGGCGGGCAGCGGAATGCCTACCGCACCGCCGGGATTGACGGCCATGCCGACGCCGGGCGGCAGCCCGCGTGCGAAGTCGCGGGCCGACATCACGGCGTACGACATACCGGGCGCGGCCCGCCGGAACTGCTCCTCGGAGCTGAACACCGGTACGTATGGCAGGCCGTGCAACTGCAGGCCGGGCAGGTCGACGCAGAGGTCGTCGGCGGGGTCGGTGGCCGAACCGTCGGCGGAGCCGCTGGCGGGGTCGCCGCCGGACAGCGGAATCCACAGCTGGGAGCGGCCGAGTACCTCGACGACGCGTGGTGTCGCGCCGGGGTCGCCGAGTGCGGCCGACAGCACCTCTTCGAGTTCATTGGCGGGCCAGCTGCCGCCGCGGGGAGCCGCGGAGGCCTCCGTGCCGTATACGTCGTCCGGTTCGTGCCCCTCGTACCCGTACTGCCCCGGAATGCTCATCGCCACCCGCCCTGCCACCTGCTGCCTGCCGTCTCTCACCTGCGTACCGCCGTACCGCCTGCCGGAACCTTAAACGCTCCGGAGGTCCCTGGCACCGGCGGCCCGGACCGTGCAATGATGGCGGCGCCAACTGCATACTGGCCGTTCGAACTCGTGCGGGAGAGTCTCCGGCATTTGCCGGGGCGCCGAAGGAGCAAGCCCTCCCTTGAATCTCTCAGGCCCCGTTACCGCACAGGTGAGGCAGATCTGAAAAGCGGGCAGCCCCGGCTTCCCCACCCAAGGTGCAAGCCGCGCCTCCTTCGGGGCGCCCGGCGAACCTCTCAGGTTCCGATGACAGATGGGGAGGAGACCGCCACCATCGGCCATCACCGGATCAGCACAACTGCCTGCACCTGGGAGCCCGTACATGACCAGCGCCCCCGCCGCTCCGCGCCGCACTGCACTCGACGCCGTGCACCGCGCGCTCGGCGCGACAATGACCGACTTCGCCGGCTGGGAGATGCCCCTGCGCTACGCCAGCGAGCGCGAGGAGCACAACGCCGTACGCACCAGCGCCGGCCTGTTCGACCTCTCTCATATGGGTGAGATCACGGTGACCGGGCCGCAGGCGGGCGAGGCCCTCGACTTCGCGCTGGTGGGCCACCTGTCCGCGCTCGCCGTCGGCCGGGCCCGCTACACCATGATCTGCGGCGAGGACGGCGGGATCGTCGACGACCTGATCGTCTACCGGCTCACCGACTCCGAGTACATGATCGTCGCCAATGCCTCCAACGCCCAGGTGGTCTTGGACGCGGTCACCGAGCGCGCGGCCCACTTCGACGCGCAGGTGCGGGACGATCGTGACGCGTATGCGCTGATCGCTGTGCAGGGCCCGCATTCTCCCGCGATCCTGGCCTCGCTCACCGACGCAGACCTGGAGGGCCTGAAGTACTACGCGGGCCTGCCCAGCACCGTCGCCGGAATCGGCGCCCTCATTGCTCGTACCGGCTACACCGGCGAAGACGGCTTTGAGCTGTTCGTCGCCCCGTCCGACGCCGAGGCGCTCTGGCAGGCGCTCACCGAGGCCGGCAAGGCGCATGGACTCATCCCGTGCGGCCTGTCCTGCCGTGACACGCTGCGCCTCGAAGCCGGCATGCCGCTGTACGGGCACGAGCTGACGACGGCCCTCACACCGTTCGACGCCGGGCTGGGCCGGGTAGTGAAGTTCGACAGGCCTGGGGACTTCGTGGGCCGCAAGGCGCTGGAGCAGGCGGCGGAGAAGGCGCAGGCCGCGCCGCCGCGCAAGCTGGTCGGCCTGGTTGCCGCCGGCCGCCGGGTGCCGCGCGCCGGGTACGCCGTCGTGGACGCCGAAGGAGCCACGATCGGAGAGGTGACCTCCGGCGCCCCCTCCCCCACGCTGGGCAAGCCGATCGCGATGGCGTACGTGGACGCCGGGCACGCGGCGCCGGGCACGGAAGGCGTTGCCGTCGACATCCGCGGCACCCACGAGCCGTACGAGGTCGTCGCTCTCCCCTTCTACAAGCGCGAGCGCTGACCGCCTCCCGCCACGTCGCACACCGCGTCGCACACCGCATTGCACACATCGCACCACACCGCGGCCCCGAAGCCCTGTTCGCGAGCATCCCCTGCGATCCTGGAGAATTCCCGTCATGAGCATCAACCCTGAGCAGCTGCGCTACAGCAAGGAGCACGAGTGGCTCTCCGCCGTCGAGGACGGCACCGCCACCGTGGGCATCACCTCTCACGCCGCCGACGCCCTCGGCGATGTCGTCTTCGTCCAGCTCCCCGAGGTCGGCTCGGCCGTCACCGCGGGCGAGAGCTGCGGCGAGCTGGAGTCCACCAAGTCGGTGAGCGACCTGTACTCGCCAGTCACCGGTGAGATCGCCGAGGTCAACGAGGACGTTGTCAACGATCCCGGCCTGGTGAATTCCGCGCCCTTCGAGGACGGCTGGCTGTTCAAGGTCCGGGTGACCGAGGAGCCGAGCGACCTGATCTCCGCCGCTGAGTACGACGCCTTCATCGGCGAGTGACCCTCCCCCCGTCGCCCGCGTGAGCCAGGAGACAGACCTGATGTCGCTTCTCGACAACCACAACAGACCCAACAGTCTCAACAGCTCCCTGCATGAGCTCGACCCCGAGGTGGCAGCCGCCGTCGACGCCGAGCTGCACCGCCAGCAATCCACCCTGGAGATGATCGCCTCGGAGAACTTCGCTCCGGTGGCGGTGATGGAGACCCAGGGTTCCGTCCTGACCAACAAGTACGCCGAGGGCTATCCCGGCCGCCGCTACTACGGCGGCTGTGAGCACGTCGACGTCACCGAGCAGATCGCCATCGACCGGGTCAAGAAGCTGTTCGGCGCCGAGGCCGCCAATGTCCAACCGCACTCGGGCGCCCAGGCCAACGCGGCGGCGATGTTTGCGCTGCTCAAACCGGGCGACACCATCCTGGGTCTGAGCCTGGCGCATGGCGGGCATCTGACCCACGGAATGAAGATCAACTTCTCCGGCAAGCTCTACAACGTCGTCCCCTACCACGTCGAGGAGAAGACCGGCCTCGTCGACATGGACGAGGTCGAGCGGCTCGCCAAGGAGCACCGGCCGCAGCTGATCGTGGCGGGCTGGTCCGCGTACCCGCGACAGCTGGATTTCGCCGCGTTCCGCCGGATCGCCGACGAGGTAGGCGCCTACCTGATGGTCGACATGGCGCACTTCGCGGGCCTGGTCGCAGCGGGGCTTCACCCCTCCCCCGTACCGCATGCTCACGTCGTCACCACCACTACGCACAAGACGCTGGGCGGCCCGCGCGGCGGTGTGATCCTTTCCACCGCAGAACTCGCCAAGAAGATTAACTCAGCGGTCTTCCCCGGTCAGCAGGGCGGTCCGCTGGAGCACGTCATCGCGGCCAAGGCGGTGGCCTTCAAGGTCGCCGCGAGTGAGGAGTTCAAGGACCGGCAGCACCGCACGCTTGAGGGCGCCAAGATCCTCGCCGAGCGGCTGACGCAACCGGACGCCGCCGAGGCGGGCATCTCGGTACTCTCGGGCGGCACGGACGTACATCTCGTCCTTGTCGACCTGTGCAACAGCGAACTCGACGGGCAGCAAGCCGAGGACCGTCTCCACGAGATCGGCATCACCGTCAACCGCAACGCGATCCCCAACGACCCGCGCCCGCCGATGGTCACCTCCGGCCTTCGCATCGGTACTCCGGCGCTGGCCACGCGCGGCTTCGGCGCGCAGGAGTTCCGCGAGGTCGCGGACGTGATCGCGGAAGCGCTCACGGCGCCTGCCCCCTTCGGGGCCGGACACGCCGAACACGCAGAACACACCGAACACGCCGAGCATTTGGCAGCACGCGTCGCCGCGCTCGCGGCAAAGTTCCCGCTCTACCCCGGCCTGGGCTGACGCCAGCCGCCCGGCCACAAGGCGACGGGGCGCCGTGCACACGTGGGCCAGTGCGCCGGCGCCCCACTCCCGCGACACCTCTCCCCCACATACATCCACTGCATCTGCTACATCCGCTGCATCCGCATTACCCCCGCGAACCGACAGAACAGACAGAACAGACAAGGGAATCAGCCCGGTGGCCATCTCCGTCTTCGACCTCTTCTCGATCGGCATCGGCCCGTCGAGCTCCCACACCGTGGGACCGATGCGCGCCGCGCTGATGTTCGCGCGGCGGCTGAAGAACGAGGGGCTGCTCGCGCATACCGTCTCCATCCGCGCCGAACTCTTCGGCTCACTCGGTGCGACCGGCCACGGCCACGGCACCCCCAAAGCCGTCCTGCTCGGCCTGGAAGGCAACTCGCCGCGCACCGTGGACGTGGAGACCGCCGACGACCAGGTGATGCGGATCCGTACCACCGGCCGCCTCAACCTGCTCGGCACTCACGAGATCAGCTTCGACGAGCGCAGCCAGCTGATCTTGCACCGGCGCCGCGCACTGCCGTACCACGCTAACGGCATGACGCTCTTCGCCTACGACGCCGCAGGGGCACCGCTGTTGGAGAAGACGTACTACTCGGTGGGTGGCGGCTTCATCATCGACGAGGACGCGGTCGGTGAGGACCGCATCAAGCTCGACGACACCGTGCTGAAGCATCCGTTCCGCAGCGCAGACGAACTGCTCCGCCTCTCCCGGGAGACCGGCCTTTCGATCTCGGCACTGATGCTGGAAAACGAGAAAGCGTGGCGGAGCGAGGAAGAGATCCGTGCGGGCCTGCTGGAGATCTGGCAGGTCATGCGGGCGTGCGTGGCACGCGGCATGACACGCGAGGGCATCCTGCCCGGCGGCCTGAAAGTCCGCCGCCGCGCAGCGACCACCGCCCGCCAACTGCGTTCCGAGGGCCCGGCCGAGCCACGCGCGATGGAATGGGTCACGCTCTACGCGATGGCGGTGAACGAGGAGAACGCGGCGGGTGGCCGCGTCGTGACCGCCCCCACCAACGGCGCCGCCGGCATCATCCCGGCGGTGCTGCACTACTACGTCAACTTCATCCCGGGAGGGGACGCTGACGGCGGGAAGGAGGATGGTGTGGTCCGCTTCTTGCTCGCCGCCGGGGCCATCGGCATGCTCTTCAAGGAGAACGCTTCCATCTCGGGAGCCGAGGTCGGCTGCCAGGGCGAGGTCGGCTCCGCCTGCTCAATGGCGGCCGGCGGCCTCGCCGAAGTGCTCGGCGGTACACCCGAACAGGTCGAGAACGCAGCCGAGATCGGCATGGAGCACAACCTCGGCCTGACCTGCGACCCGGTCGGCGGCCTCGTCCAGATTCCCTGCATCGAACGCAACGGCATGGCCGCAGTCAAGGCAGTCACCGCCGCCCGCATGGCCCTGCGCGGCGATGGCCGACACCACGTCTCTCTCGACAAGGTCATCAAGACGATGAAGCAGACGGGCGCCGACATGAAGGTCAAGTACAAGGAGACCGCGCGCGGCGGCCTCGCCGTCAACGTCATCGAATGCTGACAAGAGGGCGGTCTGTCTGGCCAGTCTGGATTGGCAGTCTGGATTGGCAGCCCCGAGCGCAAGTGTTAACACTGGATGTTACGCTAGCTGTATGGCCGTCAAACGTTTCAGTGTCTCCACGGACGAGAAGACACACGCCGCCATCAGGGCCCACGCCGAAGCCCAGGGCTTGGACGTATCCACCTACCTGATGGCCGCCGCGCGCCAACTCATGGCCCATGACGACCTCGTCGCCGCGCGCTTCGCCGATGTGGACGCGGCAATCGCCGCGGCCGAATCCGGACCGGATACCTCCGTGCTGGAACTGAGCCAAGACGAAGCGGCAGCTGTCGATAGCTTCCTCGACGAGCTCATCACCCCACCCAGGAGCCGGCGCGCCGCGTGAGCACCGTCTTCGTCTACGACACCGGCATGCTCATCGCCCTGGAACAAGGCGATAAGGCGGCCAGCGCTTTCCACGAGCGGATCACCACTCGCAAGCAGTTGCACCCACCCGTGGTCCCCCTGCCCGTCCTCGCCCAGGCGTGGCGCCCCGCCCGTGGAAGCTGGCATGTTCTCCGCCGGTTCATTGCGGATTCAACCGTCTTCGGGACGCGCAGCCAACACGTGGAGTCATGCCATGTCTGCCAGGGCGGCCACACCGTCGAGGACGGCAAGCGCGCCGGCGAGCTCCTCTCCCGAGCCGCCGATCATCTGCCACCAGGTAAACGTCCGGATGCGGTGGACGCGCTCGCCGTCGTCATCGCCGCACGACACGCCCGGTCGATCCTCATCACCAGCGACCCGAACGATCTCAAGGCATACCGCGACGCCCTGGAGGTCGGCCTCAATGAGGTCGGCGTCCTTCCCGTCACACGCCTCGCCGACCTCACCGCCGGCCGCACAGCCCTCGTCTGATCGCATCTGTGCCTCGGCAATAGGCAAAGTGCGCCCACCTTCAGGAACTCTTTTTCAACAGCTGCGCGCATGAAGGTCAAGTACAAGGAGACCGCGCGCGGCGGCCTCGCCGTCAACGTCATCGAATGCTGACGGGACAGGCCCTGATCTGGGACTGATCTGGGACTGATCTGGGACTTTCTGGCGCTGAGGCGTCCATGGATCACCTGGATCATCCCTGAAACGCAGCCTTTGAGTACGTGACGTACTTGACGTACCTGGCTGCCATCGACGACCCTGGCTCTGAGGAGGCACCGATGACCGCAGTCCACTTCGAGAGCTACACCGAGGCCCGAGCTCACCTGAAGGATCTCCTCGACGCCGCAGGCCAGGGCCGCGTCGCCACCATCCGCCGCGACACCGAGTACGCGGCCGTCGTCGACGCCGCACGGCTGCGCCACGCCCTCACCCTGCTCTGCCCCTCCAAGGCAGAAGTTGTTGCCGAAGACGGCGGCTGGTCCGTCTTCTATCCCGGCTTGCCCATAGCAGCCGACGGCGCCACTTTCGACCAGGCCGTCGACGATATGCTCGACGCCCTGCGCGATTACGCCGATGACTGGCAAGACCGCCTCCAGGCCGCCCCCAACCACCGCAACAATTGGGGACTGGTCCAGCTCATCGCCCTCAGCGACGACACCCAACTCCGCGCCTGGCTCCTCGGCGAGGCCCGGTGACCTGGCCCCAACCCACCCGCCAACACCACCAGCACTTCTGCCACGCCGAGGGCTGGGAACGCGTCCGCGACGCTCGCGGCCGTACCGGCACCCACCACCTCACCTACGAACTCACTCTCCCCGACGGCCGCATCCTCCGGACCCGCATCTCCCACCCTCCGGACCGCACCACCTACGGCCCCGCCATCTGGGCCCACATCCTGCGCGACCAACTCGACATTCCCGAAGACGCCTTCTGGGCCTGCGTCCTCCACGGCATGCTGCCGGATCGCGGCACCCCCGAACCACCCCGCGAAACCCTGCCCGCCGACCTCGTCCGCCTCCTCATCACGCGCGTCGGCATCCCCGAAGACCACATTGCCAAGATGGACAAGACCGAAGCCATCAGCCGACTCCAACACTACTGGACCCACGGCGCGTAGACCGTAGTGGAAAGTCTCGAATCCTCCCTGAACACGACGGAACCAGCCCCAAAATAGGCAAAATAGTGGTCCAACCCAGTGCCCTGCACCGTATGCGGCGGCATCAGCCAGTGGCACCTGGCACTGATCTCCGGATTGCATGTTCCGCACGGTGATCTCGCCATCAGCGTGCCCGCCGGCACCGCCGGCTCGCCAAGCGCCGGATCACCATCGAACTCACTGACGCTGCCCGGCATTTCATCGCTCAGCAGGGCTTCGACCCGGTCTTCGGGGCACAGCTGCTGCGCCGATACATTTCGCACGAGGTCGAGACCATGATCGGCCGGGCCCTGCTGCGCGGCGATGTCCAAGACGGGACAGCGATCCACGTGGACGCCAAGAACGGCGAACTGTTCGTCAGCTACGACCACACCGATAGGCCCGAGACGCCGCACCAAATGCAGGAGCAGCCATGGGCTGCTCCTGCACGACCGAGCGAGGTCCCGGGCCAGGGATGGCCGGTGTCAGCAGTGAATGATCTCTCCTGGGTGGACTTCAACGCCGCAGCCACCACGGACGGGGGTGGGCGGAGCCGGTGAGATGTACACGGGGCGGAAGTTGGTCCTTTCGCCTGACCAGTTAGCCCAGTACACGATCATGCTGTTCTGGGTGTTGCCTTCGCAGTTGTGCCCAGAGTAGGTCTGCACGTCCGGCGTCGAGTTCATGGCCACGCTCACCTGGCCGTAGTAGTGGTCCGGCGCCGAGGAGCTCCACAGCAGGCACCGCCCGTTCACCCGGACGCTGTGCACCTGGCCCTGGCTGTCATCGTGGACGATGACACACGCTCTGCCGGAGTGCTTTGAGACACTACAGGACACCGGGGCCGACGCCTGAGCCATGGCCGCTGTCACGGCCAACCCCGTCGCCGCCAGACCGCCTGCAGCGATCACGCCGATCAGACGCTTCTTCCTCATGGGATGTACACCTTTCACTCTGTTCCTCTCGCTCTGTTCCTCGGAGGGCCGAGTCACTAAACCGAGTAACCAAGGAACGTATCACTGGTTGGTCAGGTCGGGGAGAACGGACGTACGCTGGAGGTATCCGACTGGGCAGTTCTCCGGGAGATGCCCGATGGTCACCTTGCGCAAGCCGACCGCGCCGACCACGGAGGCGATCGACCGGTTCTGCAGCCACTTCGATGACCTGTTTGCCCGCTTGGCGGAGCGCACCGCCTTGCGGCACTATCTCATCGGGTTGCTGTTGCCGCGCGGGCGGATGAGATGGACGCCGACACCGTCAACCGCGAACTGTCCATCGCCCGGAAGGCGATCGGCTGGTGGCAGCGGCAGGGCTGGATCACCTGCGATCCGACGATCGGCATCGAGCGGCGGCCGGCTCCGCCGGACCGCACCAAGGCACTCGCCGAAAACCAGATCGCCGCTCTGTGGCGGTTGGAGGCCGGGCTGCGGGAGAAGACGTTCTGGAAGATGCTC
Source organism: Streptomycetaceae bacterium (assembly GCA_019243445.1). Classification (GTDB taxonomy): domain Bacteria; phylum Actinomycetota; class Actinomycetes; order Streptomycetales; family Streptomycetaceae; genus Streptantibioticus_B. Next base: position 11,427 of record JAFAUH010000379.1, read on the forward strand.
TACGAGTCCGCGGCTCGGGCGGATGAGGTGCTGTGCTTGAACGTGGAGGACCTGTACCCGCAAGACAAGCGCGGCAAGATCAAGGCCAAGGGCGGGTCGACGGAGTGGATCCACTGGCAGTCCGGCACCGCTCAGCTGCTGCCCCGCTTGATCGCTGGCCGCAAGCGAGGGCCGCTGTTCCTGACCGGCCGCAGGGCGCCCGCCGGGGCAGCGACGCTGGACGTGTGTGAGGAGACCGGCCGGGCCCGGCTGTCCTACCGCCGGGCGGAGGAGATCTTCGAGGTGAGCACCCGGCTGCTGGCCAACCCCCTCGCCTCACCCGAGGACATCGAGGAGCTGGAAGGGTGGACGCTGCACCGGCTCCGGCACAGTGCGTTGACACACGACGCGGAGAACGGCACGTCCACGCCGATGCTGCTGGCCCGCTCCCGGCACGCCTCCGTGCGGTCCCTGGAACGCTACGCTCGCCCCGGAGTCGACGCGGTCGCCCGGCATGTTGCCGAGCGCGACCCCGCAGCTCGTCGCAATGCACCCCGCTGACCGCCGACTCGGCAAGGAGGACGGACCACATGGAATTCCTGCCGGTCGAGCGCTCTTCAGAGGCGTTCCAGCAGTCGGTGACCGCCGACGATGTCCGGGCGGTCTGCCGCCGTGTCTTCGGCCCCGATGCCCGGGTCGTGTCCGCCGTCGAACTGGGCGCGGGCATGTACAACAACACGTACCGCGTGAGGGTGGACGGGCGGGAGCGGCCGGTGATCTTGCGGTTCGCCCCGGAACCGGGCAGGCAGTTCCGCAGTGAGCGGGAGCTGATGCGCAACGAGTACGCGTCCGTTCCCTACCTGGCCGTGATCTCGCCGCTGATGCCCCGCGTCATTGCCGCGGACTGGTCGCACGAGGTGATCGGCCGGGACTGGATGGTCCAGTCACTCCTGGACGGCGTCCCCGCGCCCGACCGCCTCGGCGACTACCCGCGCACGCTGTGGCCGAGTTTCTTCCAGCAGATGGGGGCCATCGCCCGCCAGGTGCACACGGTGCGCGGCCCGCACTTCGGGCCGGTCGCAGGGCCTGCGTACAGCACCTGGAGCGAGGCGGTGCTGGCCTGCCTGGAGGACATCGCCGCTGACCTCGACGGCGCCGGCCTGGACTCCGCCGACCTGCGCAAGGTCGCTGCCGTAGCCGCCCAGGAGCGTGCCGTTCTCGATGAGATCACCGAACCCCGCCTTTTGAGCGGGGACTACTGGACGGTGAACACCATGCTCCACGCCACCGCCCCGGAGCCGGTGATCACGGGTGTGATGGACTTCGACCGCACGCTGTTCGGGGCGCCGGAAGCTGATTGGACGATCCGGATGGCGCTGGCGAAGCAGGACGAGCGGACCGCGTTCTGGGAGAGCTACGGCCCGCTCGACCGATCGCCTGCGGCCGTGTGGCGCTCTTGGATCTACGAGGCCCGGCACCTCGGTGCGATTCGTCTGGAGCGCCACCGTCTGGGAAACGCAGACGGCGTGAAGGAGAGCTACGTCTCGCTGGGCAAGGTGCTCGATGCGGTGACCTGACCGGCCGTCGGCGGCTCCGGCTGGGGCTCGACCTCGATACGGACCTGCCGCAGCAGTGTGTCGGCCCGCTCCTCGACTGTCCGGGCGTCGGGGCCGGTGACAACGAAGGACCCCAGTCGCTGGCCGTTGCCCCGGGTGCCGGTCACCAGGTTGCCGATGGCCGTACGCAGTCTCACCGCTGGCGCGCTTGGTCCGGGCTCGGGAAGCCCGGACACGGCCGTCAGCCGCCCGGTTGCGGGGCTGGTCAAGAACCGTATGGTGGCGTGCTCTTGGCGGGTGGGCGCAAGGTCGGCTTGGCGGCCAAGGGCGGCATCGAGCAGGGCTGTCCACGGGTCGATGCCGAGGGCGTGCTGGATGAGGAAGCCGATCTGTCCGGCGCCGAGGCGGGCGCCGATTTCGATGACCACGCAGCGGCCCGCGGGCGTGAGCATGACCTCGGTGTGCGAGGCGCCGTTGCGGATCCCGACCGCGGTGATCGCCCGCTCCACCTCCTGGTGTACGGCTCGTTCGGTCTCGGGTGGAAGTGCTGCGGGCAGGCTGTGGCCGGTCTCGACCCGGTAGGTGCCCATGGTGACCGTTTTGCGGGTGGTGCACAGATGCGTCGAGTGGCCGTTTTGAGTGAGCGATTCGACGCTGAACTCGGCGCCTTCCACGTACTCCTGGAGCAGGACGCGCGCGTCGCGGGGCATCCCGTACATGAGGGTTCCTGCGCGGGCTGCCTGCCAGGCCAAGGGCGCATCCTTTGCGCTGGTCACGACGGTGACTCCAGTGGAGCCCGCGCCGTCGGCGGGCTTGATGACGCACGGGAAGGTGATCTGCCCTGCCGCGCACAGCTGGAGCAGTTCGTGCTCGTCTTTGACGATGTGGGTGCGGGGCATGGTGACGCCGCCTCGGGCGAATGCCGCCGCCATCGCGGCCTTGTTGCGGGCGGCCTTCGCGAGATCCGGGTCGTTGCCGGGCAGGCCAAGGGTGGCGCACACGAGCGCGGCCAGTTCGGTCAGGTACTCGTTGACGGTGAGCACGGCACCGATACCGCGGCGGCGGGCGTAGGCGGTGATCTCCTGGGCGGCCCGCTCGGGCCGGGCGAGGTCGGTGAGCACTCGCCCGGCCAGCAGCCCCGTCAACTCGGCGCTGTAGGCGGCGTATCCGGCGGGTGTGGTCGCGGCGTGGACGGCGCGGCCCCGGGCGACCGCGGCCTTGGCGAGAGCGCCGGACTCGGGGCCGGCCGCCTCCAGCAGCAGCACGGCGGGGCCGCTCACGACAGATAGTCCTCGTATCCGCCGTCGCGGCACATGTCGAGGGTGAAGCAGTGGAAGCCGCCGCCGAACAACCGGCGGTGTCGGTGCCGTACGGGCACCACCGTGAAGCCCTCGCTCTCCAGGGCCTTGATCAGCCCGGTGCACTGTTCGTTGGCCAGCACTGTGTGCTCGTCGACCGACAGGACGTTCAGGTCGATGTAGGGGCTGGTCAGGACCAGGTCCTCGTAGTCGTCGTAGATGGGGAACGCGCCCACATCGGGCTCGGGCGGCACGATGTACCGCCAGGAACGCAAAGGCTCGGGCATCAAGTTCCGGATGCCGTCGTGCCGGGCGAGGAACACCCCCGGCTTGAGGGCGAGCAGCATCGAGTCGATGTGGTTGTCCGCCATCCGCCACACCCGGTGCACGCGGTAGCGGCCTTTCAGATGCCGCTCCAGCCAGTGCGCGCCCTGTTCGTGGTTGTTCTGGGCGACGTTGACGACCAGGTCGCGGCCCAGCCGCAGGACCTGCGCGCCGTCGAGCATCATCTCGTAGCCGACGTCGTACGGGCTGGGCTGCGGGTCGTCGATCGCCTCGGTCGGCCCGCCCAGCGTGGTGGCGGCCTCCCGCGCGTACGACAGGTCGAAGGAGTTGTCGGTGAGGGTGGGGCGCGGCATCGTCGTCCACTTCGCGCCGGCCTCCCAGTAACGGGTGAAGACGGGGGCGAGCAGGCGGGTCTCCAGGTAGCGGGAGCGGATCGCGGGCGGCGTCTCGATGATTTCGTCGCCGAGTATGAGGGTGTTGTCGCGGATGTTCAGGGCCGGGGTGGGGGCGGCCTGCCAGCCCAGTCCGGCGATCGGCGGCGCGTCGGGCGGCAGAGGCAGAGGCCGGTGCACGGTGACCCCAAGCTCGGCGAGCGTGGCTGCCAGGTTCTCGACGTCCTCGTGCAGTTCCTCGGCGTACCGCTGCTTGACGGCCCAGTTCTGCCCGCGGGTGCCGGTGCCGGCCTGCGCGAGGCGGGGGTAGGCCCAGTCCGAGCGGAAGCCGGTCAGGTTCTCGTGGTGGAACAGCTCGAAGGACAGGTCGCGGTCGTGGCCGAGGTAGTTGGCGGCGGACCCGACGATGATCTCCCGCAGCGGGGTGAAGTCGTCGTGGCTGTGCAGGCGCATCAAAGGGGTTCCTTCCAGGGGTTCGGACGAGTTCAGGGAGTGCGGGGTGCGGCGGCCACGTGCCGGTCGGCGAGCGCACGGCCTCGGCGTACTCGCAGCAGCAGATGGCCGTCGGCGTGGGGCTGGAGGGTGCGCTGCTCACTCCAGCCGGAGAACCGCCACTCCCCGCCGCCTACCGGGACGAGCGCGAAGACCCGCCCGGCAACGGTCAAGGTGACAGTGCCGCTGGCGGCGTGGTCGATGCGGGCGGGGATGAGGGAGCCGTCCAGCGGGGCGGGGGCGTCGAAGTCGGCGAACCCGGACGGCAGCAGTGCCTCGTACGGCAGTCCGGCGGGCCACGCGGGCACGGCGTGCGGAGCGGGGCGGTTGAGCAGTACCTCCCCGCGGGCGAACAGCTCGTGCCAGGAGGCGGGGAACCAGGACGCGAGGTCAGCGGTGAGCAGAGCGTCGATGACAACGTGGACGCGGGTCACCGCCTCGCTGGTGTTGCGCACCAGGTGCTCGCGGGAGAAGTCGCCGTACCACAGGGCGCCCGGCTGCCAGCAGTGTTCGACGCCGTCCAGGACGAGTACCGCGTCGTCGGTGGTGACGACGGGGATGTGCAGGCGCACTATGCCCCGGTCGAGCCGGTACTTGGGGTCGCAGTGCGCGGTGGAGACGGCGCCGGGTCCGAGTGCCATCAGCCGGACGGCGTTCAGCGGTGCCGGGACCTGGGCCAGGATCTCGGCGAGGTAGGGCAGTTGGTCGAGCCAGCGGGTCGGCGCGAACGGCTCGGGGCCGGGGCCGCCCGGGTCGGTGCGGTCTGGATCCCCGCCGAGGCTGCGCAGCGGTAGGACGCGCCAGTCGATTGGGGCGGGCCGGCCGGCCTGACCGCCGTAGGTGTGGGTGCGCTGCACGTTCCAGGTGTGGGGGGCCACGGCCGCGAGTTCGGCGGCGAGCCGTCCGGTGTCGAGGTCGAAGGCGGGGGTGAGCTGGACCGCCTCGGCGGCCTCGGTCAAGGCGAGGGTCATCGCAGATGCTCCCAGGATGTCAGGAGGAGAAGGACACGGCGCCGGCGCCGACGTGGTCGCTGGCGTCGTACGTTCCCGCAGGCAGGGTGGCGAAGTGCTCGTTGAGCTGGGCGAATACGTCCTGGTAGCTCTGGGCGGGGTCGTAGGCGATGCAGAACACGAACTGGGCTGGGGCGCCCGGTGACAGGGGGATGGCGGGCATCGACACGATGACCCCCGTGCGCGTGGCCGGGTCGTAAGCCAGGCCGAGGTCTTCGAGCGCGGTCAGGAAGGCGGCGAAGTCGGGCACGGTCCAGGTGGGCGGGACGTGGTACTCGACCACCTGCCGGCGTGGGTGGGCGGTGACGTCGACGATGTGGTGGGCGACCTGCTGGTAGATGTGCAGCGACCCGGAGACCTGCGCGTTGACCTCCGTGAAGACCACGGTGTCATCAGGCAGGACAAGGGCGTCCGCGCTCAGGTGCCCGCGGTAGCCGAAGGCCCGGTATGCCTCGGCCAGGCGGGTGCCGCCCTCCAGTAGCATCGCCCGCACCTGGTCGGTGACGTGGTCCAGTGGCACGACCTGGTGGCTCAGCCGCCGCCCGACGTAGAGCAGGCGGCCCATCTCTGTGGGGTGCGTGCCGTCGTCGGCGGCGTAGTGCTCGGAGTAGACCGCGTCCGCGCCGGGCGCGAACTCCTCGATAACAACCGGCCACCGGCCATCCCCGCTCGCCCAGGCCCAGCGCTCGGCCCAGTACGCCGTGATGCCGTCCTCGCCGGGGGCCAGGTGGTGCAGGTGCCTCGCGCCGACGTGGTCGGTCGGTATGTCGGCGTCGCGCACGAGCAGTTGGTTGCCGACGCCGGCACCGTTGTGGGCCTGCTTGACGACCACCGCCCCGCTGCCGGAGGTCTGAAGGAGCGCGCCGGTCGCCTCGATGGCCTCCCCGCGGCTGCGGCAGACGCGGCCCGGCAGGATCGGCACCCCGGCAGCGGCTGCCAGCGCCCTAAAGTTCGCCTTGTTGTTGCCGATCTCGGCCCCGCCCTGCGCGAAGAACACGGCGCCGGGGAAGCGGTCGGCTACTCCGAGGACGTCGGCGAGGCGGGCGACGGCGGCCGACGGCCACAGCGCGAACACCTCCGTCACCGCATCCGGTCCGCCCTCGCCGAGCGCGGCCCGGACCGTCTCCACGAAGCCGGGCGCGGTCAGCGAGGCGGGATCGAGCAGCTTGTCGCCCCACGTCCCGGGCGGAGCGACCAGCACGGTCAACTCCGTTCGCTTCACGCCGATGTGGGCCAGGACGTGGTCGACGAACGCGTCATCCGGCTCGCAGCACACGATGAGCAGGTCACCGGGGCGAGCGAACCAGAACAGGCGCTGCGTCCAGGCCCGCATGTCGCCGCGCTCGCGGATCGACGGGTCGATGTGGGTGCCGACGAGGATTCTCAACCTAGGACTCCCGAAGAGGTTGGGCCCACCCCGCTCGCGGTACCGGCCGGGCGCCGCGAGCCGGGTGGGCAGCGGGTCAGGTCTTAAGGAGGGCGGGCAGCGTCTGATAGGCCCGCATGGTCGCTGTGCGGCGCCGTACGCCGTCGCCAGCGGCGAAGAGCCGGGCCGGATGGTCGTTCAGGGCGGCGATCAGGGCGCGCAGACCCGCCTGGGCGACGGTCGTCCCGATGCAGGAGTGCGGTCCCCAGCCGTAGCCGAGGTGCCGGTTCGGACTCCGGTCCAGTACCAGACGGTCGGCGCCGGGGAAGGCGTCCGGGTCGCGGTTGGCGGCGGCGAACAGCGGGACGACCTTCTGTCCCGGGGCGATGTCGACCGCGCCGATACGGCACGAGCGCACCGCCACGCGGGTGGTGCCCTGCACCGGCCCGTCGAAGCGCACCAGTTCGTCCACGCCCGTGGCCAGCAGTGTGTGCTCCCGCATCCGCTCAAGGGCCTCGGGGCGGGCAAGCACGACCGCCACCGCGTTGCCGACGGCTGCCGCCATCGTGCTGTAGCCGCCCTGGAACATCACCCTCGCGGTGTTCTTCACGTACAGCCGGGCGAGCGAATCGGCGCCGGGCGCCGTCTGCCGGACCCGGGCCAGCAGGCCGGGCCGGGACGAGACAGTGAACCAGGAGTCGACCAGATCGCTCAGCCGCTGGCGGGCGATTCGTCCCGGCTCCACTAACGTCGGATCAAGCCCGCCGTCCATGCTCCGCATGATCGCATCCGAGACCGCGGCGAACTCGGCGTATGGCGGGGGCTCGACGCCCAGCAGGTCCGCCACGACCGCCACGGACAGCGGCACCGCGATCTCGGACACCACATCGAACACCCCGGCGCCGGCCAGCGCATCGAGCCGGCCGAGCACCAGTCGGCGGGCGCGGGTCTCGATCAGGCCCAGGTCCTGGGCTCGCAGTGCCGCCATGAACAGCGAGCGGACCCTGCTCTGCTGAGGGGGGTCGAGCGTCTGCACGCTCAAGGACGGCTCGGGTACGGTGCCCCCGGTGCGCCGCGGGTCGCGGGCGAAGGTGTCGTGGTCGCGCAGTACCCGCACGCAGTCCGCGTACCGGGTCAGCGCCCACGAGCCCATGCCCTCGTGCCAGAACACCGGCTCACTTGACCGCAGTTCGGCCAGCACCGGGTACGGATCGCGCAGGATCGACGCGTCCAACGGGTCATAGCGGTCGGTCACAGACGGCATCGCACATCCTTTCCGGAGCGGGGCGGGCCCGCACGCTGCGGGCCCGCCCGATACCTCTCGGGCTTTAGTGGTCGTACGACATGGCGGCCCCCTCCCTGTGCGTCGACGGCGGTAGACGTCCCGCAGGAGAACGAAGAACCTGCTCGGCCCTCGCGTGACGGGCGGACGTGCAGCCCGCAGGGCGGGACGAGGCGGTGAGGAACGGTTCGTCACCGTGGTCCCGCCCGATCGCACGGGCGCCGGGCGAGACCACAACGAGTACAGCGCCCGCCGGGCGCCACGCATAGAGCAGATCCCTATCCCCGCCCTATCCCCGCTCTTCTCGAACGGCTCCCCAGGGCCCGGCGCGGGTGGTGCAATGAACGGGTGGACGACGAGATCCGCCACCCCCTCGCCTACGCCCGGATCGAACGCGGATGGTCGCAGGAGGAGTTGGCCCGGCGCATCCGGCAGGCCGCCGCGCGCCGCGGCCTGCGCTCGGGCACCCGCGGGTCACGCGTCTCCAAATGGGAGACCGGCCGGGCCACCCCCGACGAAGACGAATCCCAGCCGCTCATCGCCGAGGTCCTCGGCATCGACTACGCGGCCGTCGCCCATCTCGGCTGGCCCAACTGGCTCCCGGGCCAGGACAAGCCGCTGCCGCTGGGCCCGCACAACGCCATCCCCTCCCTCCGAGAGGCCCTGATGACCTCCCTGGACCGCCGGTCATTCCTCGCCTACACCAGCGGCGCCCTGGCCGCGCTCGCCCACCAGTGGGCCGCCACCGAGCCAGGAAGGTTCCCGCAGTTCACTCCACGCGGCGACATCGACACCGAGATGGTCGACTGGCTGGAGACCGCCGGCGCCGAACTGATCCGCCTCGCCACCGAACGCCGCCAGCACACCCACCGGCTACTGGGCGAACACCTGACCACCGTCACCGCCATCATCAGCGAAGGCCGCTGCACCCGCCCCGTCGAACAACGGCTGCACACCCTGGCCGCCTCCCTCTCTCAGGCCATCGCCTGGCAGCACTTCGACGAACGCCGCCACTCCTCCGCCGGCCGCTTCTGGCACGCCGCCCTCCACAACGCCCACACCGCCGGTCAACGCGACCTCGGCGCCGGCATCCTGTCCGACCTCGCCTACCAGATGCTGTGGCTCATGGACGCCCGTGGTGCCGTGGACATCCTCGAACACGCCATCCCACGCACCCAGCACCCCACCGCCCGGTCCCTTCTCCACCTCCGACAGGCCCGCGCCCTCGCCGTCCTCGGTGAGGACGGCCTGTGCCACCGGGCCCTGACCGCCGCGGAGAAGGCGCTTCAGACCCCCTCGTACGACCCGGCGCCCGCCTGGTGCTCCTGGATGGGAACGGCGGACCTGGCCGCGGACAGCGGCCGTTGCCTCGCCGATCTCGGCCAGCGACGACGAGCCCACCAACTCATGGACGAGGGCATCGCCCTACTGCCCGCCACCCGCTCCAAGACCCGCGCCGTGTTCCTGACCTACCAGGCCGAGACCTACCTGCGCGACGGCGAACCGGAAATCGCCGCGGCGACCGCCACCCGCTCCCTGAACCTGGCCAGCCGCATCAACGCGCCCCGGTGCGTAACGATGGTCCGCGACCTCGAACCGCAGCTGTCGCCGCACGCGCATACCGCAGGCGTCGGCGAACTCCTCGAACGGCTCCGAGCCGTCGGCTGACACCGTACCGCACTCGACCGACGAGCGGCGAGCTCCCGCCACCGTATCCGCCGATCATATGACTTAAGGTGAGCGCCGTTACCGCACGGGGAGACGCAAAGGGGAGGGGCAGGACGGGTGGCGTTCCTGACCGACGAACAACGCCGCAACTACGGCACGTTCACGCAGGTGCCAGACGACGGACAGCTGGCCGGCTACTTCCTCCTGGACCGCGACGCACGTCGGCGGGCGATGGCCTGCCGGGGCGCGAGGTCACAGCTCGGCTACGGCGTCCAGCTCGGCACCGTACGCTTCCTGGGCACCTTCCTCGACAACCCCGAGGACACACCCGCCGAGGTCGTGGCCTACGTCGCCGACCAACTCGGCTACTCCCCGTCGGTGCTGGCCGGGTATGGCGCCGAGCGCACCCGCTGGGACTACCAAGGCGCCATCAAGGACGCCTACGGCTACCGAGATCTGAAGGGCGAGGCGTGGTGGAAGCTGGCCCGCTGGCTGTGGGACCGGTGCTGGTCGGGCAACGAGCGTCCCATCGCCTTGTTCGACCTCGCCACGCTGCATCTGGTCGAGGACAAGGTGCTGCTGCCCGGCGCCACCGTCCTCGAACGCATGGTCACCTCCGTCCGCGAACACACCAACCGCAAGACCTGGCGCACCCTGGCCGCCCGACCCGACGCCACCCAGCGGGCGGCCCTGACCGGGCTGCTGCCGGTCGAGGACAGCCGCCGCACCTCCAAGCTGGACCGGCTGCGCCGCTCCCCGCGCGACATCACCGGCCCCGGCGCGGGCAAGGCCATCGACCGGTTCGCACCGCCGAAGTCCAAGAGCACATCAGTTGAGTGCGGTCCGCCCGTTACGCTGCAGGAAGCCACGGCGGAGCAGGAGCAGGAGCAAGAACTGAAGCTGAAGCTGGAAACAGAGCTGGTGCTGGAAACGGAGCTGGAGCCGGACGACCGCTATGCGGGCTGGAACCTGAATCTACATCAGGTGGATAGGAAAACGGATACCAGAGAGGCAGCGACCCATGGCGGACTTCATCGGCGCGGTGGACCAGGGGACCACCAGCAGCCGCTTCATGATCTTCGACCACGACGGGAATGAAGTGGCCAAGCACCAGCTGGAGCACACCCAGTATCTGCCGCGCCCCGGCTGGGTAGAGCACGACCCGGTCGAGATCTGGGAACGCACCGACGTCGCCATCCAAAACGCCGTACACGCTGCCGGGATCTCGGTATCCGACCTCGCCGCCATCGGCATCACCAACCAGCGCGAGACCACAGTGGTCTGGGACCCGCGCTCGGGCCAGCCCTACTGCAACGCCATCGTCTGGCAGGACACCCGTACCGATGCGATCGCCGCCGCGCTCGAACGGGACGGTCACGGCGAACTGATCCGCCGCCGAACGGGGCTGCCACCGGCCACGTACTTCTCCGGGGGCAAAATCAAGTGGATTTTGGAGAATGTCGAAGGGGTGCGTGAGGCCGCGGAGCAAGGCAACGCGCTCTTCGGGACCACCGACACCTGGGTGCTGTGGAACCTCACCGGCGGTCCGAGCGGCGGCATCCACGCCACCGACGTCACCAACGCCAGCCGCACCATGCTGATGGACCTGGAGACCCTTGACTGGGACGAGGAACTGCTGGGCATCTTCGGCATCCCGCGGCCGATGCTCCCGCAGATCCATCCCTCCGCCGACCCGCAGGCGTTCGGCACCTGCCGCACCATCCATCCGCTACGCACCCCGGTCCCCATCACGGGGATGCTCGGCGACCAGCAGGCCGCCACCGTCGGACAGGTCTGCTTCAAACCGGGCGAAGCGAAGAACACCTATGGCACCGGCAACTTTCTTCTACTCAACACCGGTACGCAAGCGGTGCGTTCCGAGCATGGGTTGATCACCACCGTCGCCTACAAGTTCGGTGATGCTCCGGCGGTCTACGCCCTCGAAGGCTCAATCGCCGTCACTGGCTCGGCAGTGCAGTGGCTACGCGACCAGATGCACGTCATCAGCGATGCTGCGGAGAGCGAGCGGCTCGCTTCGACCGTGGAGAGCAGCGACGGCATCTACTTCGTGCCCGCTTTCTCCGGGCTGTTCGCACCGTACTGGCGTTCCGACGCACGCGGTGCGATCGTCGGCCTGGCACGCTATCACACCAATGGGCATCTTGCGCGGGCGACGCTGGAGGCCATCTGTTATCAGAGCCGTGATGTGGTCGAGGCGATGGAGCAGGACTCCGGAGTCCACTTGGACGTACTGAAGGTGGACGGCGGCATCACCGCCAACAACTTGTGCATGCAGACGCAGGCGGACATCCTCGGCGTCCCCGTCAGTCGTCCGGTCGTCGCCGAGACAACGGCATTGGGCGCCGCCTACACCGCAGGGCTTGCGACGGGCTTTTGGCGGGACACCGATGAACTGCGCGCGCACTGGCACGAGTCACGCCGCTGGGAGCCGCAGTGGAGCGACAAGCAGCGTGCGGCCGGCTACGAGGGCTGGCAGAAGGCCGTGCAGCGCACACTGGACTGGGTCAAGGTTGATTAACGGTGGTCCGTTGTGATCAGGTGGGTATCGCGCTGTGATGGGAGGTGGTACCCACCGCTTTGGGAGGGGTCATGGCCACTTCGCGTCTGCCGGTGGACCCGGCGCCCGGCCCGTTGGAAAGCTACC
>JAFAUH010000087.1 GCA_019243445.1 Streptomycetaceae bacterium
GGTCCACCGGCAGACGCGAAGTGGCCATGACCCCTCCCAAAGCGGTGGGTACCACCTCCCATCACAGCGCGATACCCACCTGATCACAACGGACCACCGCTAATTGTCACCCCGAGACGACGAGATCAGTTGCGGCCGGTGCCCGACCAGGCCGGGGTGGTGCGCTGGGCGGTGGCGGGCAGCACCGTGGTGTCCGAGCGCACTGCGACCACGTAGGGGATGCCGCGCTCCTCCAAGGCCAGGCGGAAAGCGCCGTCTTGGCCGTAGCCCTCGTCGGCCACGATCAGCGGCGGATCCAGCCCCCAGCAGCGCAGCTCGTCGACCATGTCGACGGCCAGCTGCCACTTGGGCACGTGCCCGACCTCATCGGGAATGCGGGCCTGCCCCCGCCGCAGGGCAGCCTGTTGCGGCTCCTCGGCCTGCGCCGGGTCCCATTCCTCGGGCAGGAACAGCCGCCAGTTCACCGGACAGGAGGCAGCGTCGGTGGCCAGGTGCACACTCGGGACAACCTGGCAGTTGGCGGTCTTGCCCAACGCACCGCAATACTGCGCGGCCACCCCGGGCGAGGCATGGCCGTCCTTGGGGAAGGACACATCGTCGATCACCCAGGCGGCCGGGCGGATGACCGGCTCCATCTTCCAGGCCAGCTCGGCCAGCACCATCTGGTGCGATCACCGGGAATCAGCCAGGAACTGCTGCAGTCCTTGCCGGTCCACCCCGAGCCGGGCTGCCATCGGCTCCATCGACTTGCGTCGCCCCTCCCCAAGCAGCCCGCGCACATACCACTCGCCCCACCGCCGTTGGTCAACCCGCCCCAGCGGGGCGAACACCTCGGCCGCGAACACCGCCAGCCGCTCCTGGGCCTCCATGAGCTCCTGCGGGGTCATGGCTTTCACCTCCACAAGGCCGACATGCCCTCCCCCTCTCAACCTAACCAAGCCCTACTAGTGCTGTTAGCGACAAGTACCGTGCTGAGTCACACTGGTCGCAATAGATGACATCGGGTCAAGAAGACTGGCGCCAACGGTCGATGATCACGACAGCAGGCGCGCTGCAATCCCGTGACCAGTGGATATACCCCAACACTGGTGGCGTCCAGAGCGAGCATCCGGAGTGGGTGTCAACAAGAACGACCGGTTGGTGTCAACCGTTCCGACCAACACGAGGGTGTCGGCCTGGTCAGCCTGCCGAGGTGGTGTCACTTATCTCGAAAAGTCACAGCGGGCGTCTTCGCGGTCTTTAGGGGTCGAGGGCAGGTGATGTGCCCAAGTGCCGAGGGCGCCGACGCACGGTAGAACGTAGGGGTGAGGGAGAAGAACATACCTGATGAGGATGCCCGGCCGCAGCGTGTGGCGAGGCCGGCGATCGACTATCAGGCGTTGTTCGCGGTCACCCCCAGCCCCTATATGGTGCTGAGCCCGGACCTGGTAATCGCCGACGTCAACGAGGCGGCCTGCCAGGTGACCGGCCGTACTCGGGAGGATCTGCTCGGGCGGTACCTCTTCGACGCCTTCCCTGACAACCCGGCGGACCCGGACGCTGAAGGGGTGCGGAATCTGCACGCCTCGCTGCACCGGGTCCTGCGCTCGAAGGAACGGGACACGATGGCGCCGCAGAAGTACGACATTCCGGCAGCCGACCAGCCCGGCGTGTTCGAGGAGCGGTGGTGGTCCGCGATCAACACCCCGGTGCTCGGGCCGGATGGACAGGTGGCGTGGATCATCCACCGGGGGGAGGACGTGACCGCGTTCATCCTTTCCCACCCCCGCCCACGAGACCGCAGGGCGCTCAGCGACGCGGAGGCGATGGAGGTCGAACTGTACGCGCGGGCGCGCGAGCTCGCTCGACTGAATGAGGAACTGCGCCAAGCCCACGCCCGGGAACGCCAGGTCGCCGTAACCTTGCAGGAGGCCATGCTCCACTCACCCCACCTGGCCCGGCACCGGGACACCGCAGTGCGCTACCTGCCCGCCGCTGGGTCACTGAACGTGTGCGGCGACTGGTACGAGGTGGTCGACCTGCCCGAGAACAGATTCGCCGTCGCGGTCGGCGACGTCGTCGGCCACGGCCTGGAAGCCGCCGCCGTCATGGGCATGCTCCGCAGCGCGCTGTCCGCTTCCGTCCGGGCCGTCGAAGGGCCCGCGAGGGCCTTGGACGTCCTGGGCCTGTACGCACGCTACGTGGAAGATGCGCTGGCCACCACCGTCGTCCAAGCCGTTGTCGACACCCGCGCTCGCCGCATCACCTACAGCAGCGCCGGCCATCCGCCCCCTATCCTGCTCCACCAAGACGGCACCTGCGACCTGCTCGACCAGGCCACCGACCCTCCGCTGGGAGCCCGCCCCAAACACCTTCCCCATCCCCAAGCCGACCTGCCCTACACCCCCGGCGACACCTTCGTGCTCTACACCGACGGCCTCATCGAACGCCGCGGCGAGGACATCGACGCCAGCCTTCAACGCCTCACCGACGCACTCGCCCGCCATGCCCGCCACAACCCCGAACGTCTCGCCGACGCCCTGCTCGCGCACCTTGGCGTCAGCAGCGGCGCCCGCGACGACATCGCCCTGATCGTCCTTCGCCTATGACCGTTCCTAGTGCAGCGCGTCGTAGGTCCTTTGCCGGTTGAGCGGGTTGGTTCCGGTCACGCCTCGTGGTCGGCGAGGTGGACGATGGCTGCGGTGTCGAAGGCGTCATTGGGGGGGCCGACATCGGTGCCAGTGTGCAGAAGGGCGCCGGTGTAGGAGTCGGTGGCAGCCGAGTAGATCGCGAAGGCCCATTCCTCGTCGTCGCCGAGGTATTCGATGCGGCACAGCGGGATGTGCTCGTCCTGTCCGTCGTGCTCGATGATCGCGGCCAGGTAGCCGAACGAGCCGCGCCAGCGCACATCGACCTCGGCGAGCGCGGGCCAGCGGCCCTGCTGCGCGGCGTGGTGGTCGACTGTTCCGTCGACGTCGTCTTTGAGGCGCTTGGAAGGGACCGGCATGACGCCCAGTGTGGCGCGTGGGCAACTCGCGTGCCAGGCACCGCAGACGGGCCCCGGCTGCGCGGAGGAGAGGATATGACTGACGTACCGCCACATCACCTCCGCAGGAGCATGCATGGCCCACTGTGCCGCCGTACCGCTGACGTTGTCCCGCAAGCAGGAGCGCAAGGTGCGCACGATCGTGGCCAGTGCGCTGGCCGGGCAGGCGGTGGTGCGACGGGCGCGGATCGTGCTACTGGCCGCCGAGGGCCTGCCCAACGCCCGCATCGCCGAGCGGATCGGCTGCAGCCTGCCCACCGTACGCACCTGGCGCGAGCGCTTTCGCCGCCGTGGTGTGCCGGGGTTGTTCGACCGCCGCCGCCGCGGCCGACCCGAGACGTACGGCCCCAGCGAGCGCCTCGCCGTTGTGGCCACCGCCACCTCGGCCCCGCCCGAGGGTGCCTCGGTGTGGACCCGTACCTCGATCGCCGCGCACCTGGCCGAACGCGGCCTGGCCCCGTCTGCCTCCACCGTCGGACGAATCCTGGCCGAGGCCAAGGTGCGCCCGCACAAGGTCCGCGGCTGGCTCCACCGCGCCGACGACCCCGCCTTTTGGGCCCAGGCCGGCGCGGTCTGCCGCCTCTACCTGAACCTGCCGCCCGGCACACTGCTGGTCAGCGTGGACGAGAAGACCGGAATCCAGGCCAAGTCCCGCCGGCACCCGACCCTGCGTGCCCGCCCCGGACGCGACGAGCGCCGCGAGTTCGAGTACCGCCGCCACGGCACCGTCTCCATCATCGCGGCCATGGACGTGGCCACCGGACAGGTCATCGCCCAACGCATCGAACGCAACAACTCGGCGGCGTTCATCGCGTTCCTGCGGCAACTGGGCCAGTGCACCGACCCGGCTCTGCGGATCCACCTGGTCATGGACAACGGCTCCTCGCACACCTCCAAAGCCACCCGCGCCTGGCTGGCCGCCCACCCCCGTTTCACCGTCACCCACACCCCTAAACACGCCTCCTGGCTGAACATCGTCGAGCAGTGGTTCAGCGCACTGACCCGCCGTCTGCTGCGACGCGGCGACTTCGCCTCCCGCGACGACCTCGAAGCCCAGATCACCGCCTACACCGTCCGCTACAACCGCACCGCCCACCCCTACCGGTGGCACTACGACGCCGAAGCCGACCACGCCCGCTACCTCGCCCGCCACCCCCAACCCGCCCCCGACACCTTCACACAAGCCGCATAACGCTCCGGTATCCGGCGACTGTGACCTGCCGGGCAGTGGTATGCGTCGTCTATCTGGACAACGCAGGATTCTGACCGTGGTGCTCCGCGGCACGTTCATACAATGGTCGGGTGCCAGTCTCGAAGCCGCGCAAGAAGAAGAAGAAGTCGTCACGGTCCGCCAGCAGGGCGGGGCGGTCGGGTAATCCCGCCAACCGCACGCTCGGACAGGAAGCAGCGCCGTGGGGGCAGTCGGCGCGAAGCCTTTGGGGGGAGTCGGCCAACTTCGGGGAGTACCGTCGCCGGCTCGACCGGCACCGGATGGATCTCGCGGCACGCGACGCCGAACCGATCGTCGCGGGCCTGGTCGCCGCGGACGGCTTGGCATCCTGGACCGAGGACGAGTTGTGTCGCAGCTTGGGCCGGACGCTTTCCGGGCAAGACGCGGCGAGCGACGCGCGGCGGGAATCAGGGGCCGCCGAGATCCTCGACACCTACAGCCCGGACCAGCTGCTCGAAGCCGTGACCGATGCCACCGTGCAAGCAGCCTTCCAGGCCGTCACGGCCGCCGACGAGCCGCAAGCGCGGAACGGCGCATGGCGGTTGCTGCTGGCCCTCGCCAGGATCACCCCGCACCCTGCAGCCCAAGTCGCCATCAAGACCGTCACGGACCTGCGGGAACGTACCGCATCGCTTCCGGATGGCTCGATCGCCGCCGCACCGACCGGCACGGCCCTATGGTGCCGGGACGCCTATGGCACCCGGTTCGCCGTCACCGCGCCGTTCGCCGCCGCAGATGGCCCGGACCAGTGGTACCTGTGGGACATCGACGCCTGCGGCAGCGACGCGCTGACAGTCGGTGCCGGATACTTCCCGGACGCCGACCAGGCATTGGAATCCTGGCTGGCCGCCGTCGGACCGGTCGCCGCGTCCGGATGCCGTCTCGAACCCGTCTCGGACCCCCACCTCGCCGCGCGGCTGCTCCCCGGCCTGGCAGGCTTCTTCCACCCCGGGGGCGAGTCGGAAGGGCAGTACGCGGAATTCCACCGCTGCCGTCGACTGGCCCAAGAGCTCCGCAGCTCGGACTTCCTCGACGGGAGAACCGCGACCGCCGACACCCCCGAGCCCGCACAGCCGGTCGACAAGGACGCGTGGATCGCCGAGTTCGCGGCCTGGCGTGCCGAATTCCGGCCCGGCCACAACGCGGTCCCTGACGATTTCCCGCTCGAGGAGGAGGGCGAGGAACCTCCCACCGAGGATGACATCTACCGTGAGCTGGCCGACAGCTGGTTCATCAGCGAATTCCCCGAACTCGCCCATGCCTGCTCCCCGCACCGGATCGCCCTGCTGGCCGCGCACATCCGCGACTTCTATACCAGCGACTTCGCACTGGTCGTTCTGAGCCTCGTCCCGGATCTGGCGGCCTGGCTCACCGAGCGGTCCGGGCTGTCGGCCGAGGTAGGCGGACGCACCCGGGCCTATGCCGATGGCACGGCCGTCCCAGATGTGGATCTGGGCTACCGCGCTCACAGCCTGCTGACACCGATCCGAGAGTAACCGGACCAGGCGATGGCGGCGCAACACAGCCCCGGCCCACCGGGCGCCGGACCCGGGCCGGATTGCCCGAGGCCTGTGACGAGCGGGCCCGTGGACGGCAATCACTCACACAGCGTCACTAACCTGGGCGCGAGCTACCGGCAAAGGACCTGCGACGCGCTGCACTAG
>JAFAUH010000170.1 GCA_019243445.1 Streptomycetaceae bacterium
CTCACCCGCTCGAACTGCAGCGCACCCAGCCGGTGGATGGCACCCCGGAAATGCAGTGTGAACCAGGACTGCTTGTCCAGTCCGCCGACCCCATGTACCACGCGGTGCAGGCCCACCTTCTCCCCGAGATCGACGAGCGTCGCAGCGACCACATCCTGCGGGATGCGCCGTGCGGCGCTCCAGGCGCGGACGTCGGGCGAGGCGGCGAGGAAGACATGAACGAAGAACCAGCGGCCGACCCTGCCGAGAGCCACGGGAAGTGGCGGCCACTGCCATAGGGGTCCCGGCTCGCCCATGCCGCGGATCAGCAGATGGCGGCAGCGCTCCAGCAGCCACCACAGCTCCGGCTCGTCTTCGGGATCCGGCGCGAACGCGGCTGCCTGCGCAGCATCCTGTTCCGACAAGCCCAGTTCGCGCAGGAGTCCTGCGATCTGTTTCGCTGGATGACGGGGTGTCGGATCCGGTGGCCGGCCGACGTCGGCCAATGCGGCAAGCCAGGGCTCGTATGCTGTGTCGAGGCCCAGGCGCGCCGCGACCTCGTCCGGTCCCACAGAAGATGTACGCATAGGTACCGTCCTCCGCCGCCGAAGATCAGCGCGAATCGGCATGGTCTGTCATGGGAACGACTCTGTTACCGGAGGATGGGACACGCAAGGGGCACGCTCGAGACGTCAGGTCTGAGACGTTCAGTGCGATGGCAGATCGGTCAGGGCGGCGCGGCAGCGCTCCAGATAATCCTCCAGATCATCCCGCTGCCGCTGCGTGAGCCGTTCCGCCATGCGGTCTTCCAGGGCCTCCACTTCGGCATCGAGCCCGGCCAGCAGAGAGCGGCCGGCGTCGGTGAGGCTGAGCAACAGGACCCGCCGGTTGTCCGGATTGCGCCTGCGGACGATCAGCCCCTGCTGTTCCAAAGTGGTGACCGTATCTGCCATGGACTGGGGGGTGACGAAGGAGTTGCGGGCCAGCTGCGCTGAGCTCAGCCCCTCGCGGCGGCGCAGTACCGTCAGCGCGGTGTACTGCATTGTGGTGACGCCAGCCGGTTTGACCAGCTCGTCGAGGCGGGCTTTCACCGCGAGTTCGACCTGCTTGACGACGTACAGCAGCGAGGGGCGCGCGACCGCGCCCACCGGGGCTGTGGAACCGCCGCTTTGTGCGCCGGTTTCTATGCCGACGGTGTGCGCCACCATGCCTCCGTTCATCGATTCGGCGTTACGGAGTCTTGATTATCTTCTATCCCTTGCCCCGAGTGCCATAAGCGCGCAATTATCAGGAAAACTGCTAATTGTAGAGCATGGCGTCGGCTTGGTCCCGCAGTTCGCTTCCACCGGCAGTACGCCACAAAGCGTCGGCATCCCCTCACCGAAGATCCCGGAGGCATGACTATGACGGCAGACAACACGGGCATCGACGTCGCCGCCCGGCTGCTCGGCCTCACCCCCGACATCTCCGGCTCTTGAAGGGCACCCGATGCGCAACGAGGGACTGGGCTCTTGGTCCGCACGCCGGGCCCGCAAGACCCCGCAAAGAACCGCCCTGATCCACCAGGGCCACACCATCACTTATGGCGAATTGCACCAGCGCACCACGCGCCTGGCGCACGTCCTGCGCGACGTCGGCATCAAGCGCGGTGACCGCGTCGCATATCTCGGCCCCAACTGCCCCTCCTTCCTCGAGACGTTTTTCGCGGCCGGCACCCTCGGCGCAATCTTCGTACCTCTCAACACCCGCCTCACAGCGCCCGAGATTGCCTATCAGCTGCGTGACTGCGACGCGTCCGTCCTGCTCCACGCGCCCTCACACACCGCTCTCGCCGAGGCGGCACGCGAAGGGACCGAGATACGCACCACCATCACGGCCGGCGGTCCGCACTACGAGCAACTGCTCACCGCCCCCGCCGCGGCAGAGGGCACCTCCCTCTCCCTGCCTTCTGCGGGAGGTGCTCCCTGCAGGCAGGGGGAGGCTACTGGCGACATCAGTGGCTCCGCCACGGGCACCGTCGCCGAGCCGCTCGACGAGCCGGTCCTGCTCGACGAGGTCTGCATCCTCATGTACACCTCCGGCACGATGGGTCGCCCCAAGGGCGCGATGCTCACGCACGCCAACCTCACCTGGAACGCGGTGAACGTGCTCGCCGACCACGATCTGATCGCTGACGAGGTCGCCCTGGTCTGTGCGCCCCTCTTCCACACCGCGGGACTCAACATGCTGACTTTGCCGGTGCTGCTCAAGGGCGGAGTCTGTGTGCTTGTCGAAGCCTTCGACCCGGACAGTGTCTTCGACCTGATCACCGAGCGCCAGGTCACCTTCATGTTCGGGGTGCCCGCCATGTTCGCCCAACTGGTCCGCCATGCACGCTGGGAGCACGCGGACCTGTCGTCGCTGCGCATCCTCACCTGCGGCGGCTCACCTGTACCGA
This sequence comes from Streptomycetaceae bacterium, assembly GCA_019243445.1. Lineage (GTDB taxonomy): Bacteria > Actinomycetota > Actinomycetes > Streptomycetales > Streptomycetaceae > Streptantibioticus_B. Next base: position 2,417 of record JAFAUH010000170.1, read on the forward strand.
GGTCGCTGATAGCCGCCTATCAACAGCGCGGCTTGACGTTCCTTCAAGGGTACGGGATGACCGAGGCATCACCGGGCGTGCTCTTCCTCGATGCCGAACACGCCATCAGCAAAGCGGGCTCAGCCGGCGTACCGCACTTCTTCAGCGACGTACGCGTGGTGCGTCCTGACCTGACGCCGGTCGACGTGGGAGAGACCGGCGAGGTCGTCGTCAGCGGACCGCATGTGATGCCCGGGTATTGGGGCCTGCCCCAGGAAAGCGAATCCGCCTTCGCCGGGCGCTGGTTCCGCACCGGAGACGCCGCCCGGATCGATGAGGACGGCTACGTCACCATCGTCGACCGCCTCAAGGATATGATCATCTCCGGCGGGGAGAACATCTACCCCGCCGAGGTCGAAGACGCCCTGCTCGCCCACCCCGACATCGCAGAGTGCGCCGTGATCGGCGTCCCGGACGACAAGTGGGGCGAAGTCGGCCGTGCCGTCGTCGTACCCCGCCCCGGCGCCGTCATCGACCCTGACGAGGTGCTCGCCTCGCTCAGCGAACGGCTCGCCAAATACAAGATCCCCAAGACCGTCGTCATCGCCGAGAGCCTGCCGCGCACCGCCTCCGGCAAACTCCTCAAAACCCAGCTGCGCCGCCTGCACGGCACCACCTGACCCAGCACTTGGAGACCACCACCATGGCAATCACCGTCAACGGCCTCGACGAACTGAAGCAGCTGGCCGGCAGCGATCTGGGCCTCAGCGGCTGGATCGAGATCACCCAGGAACGCATCCACACCTTCGCCAATGCCACCGACGACCACCAGTGGATCCACGTCGATCCGGACAAGGCCAAGGAAGGACCCTTCGGCGCGCCGATCGCCCACGGCTATCTCACGCTCTCCCTTTTCGTCCCGCTCTTCACGGAGCTGCTCGACGTCGAGGGTGTCACTACCAAAGTCAACTACGGCCTGAACAAGGTCCGTTTCCCCGCACCCGTTCCCGTCGGCTCCCGCATCCGGCTCGCTGCTCGCCTCGCTGCTGTCGACGACGTGCCCGGCGGCGTACAGACCACCGTCGACGGTACCATCGAGATCGACGGCTCCGCCAAGCCGGCGGCGGTACTGCAGAGCGTCTCGCGCTTCTACGCGTGAGCGAGTCTCTCGGCCCTGCCTCGATCCGGCGTACGCGCCGCCCGTCGGCTGACGCCGATCCGGATAATTACCCTGGCGACTGGTGCTTTGAGGTTGTCCTCGTGTGATGTCGTTGACAGTTCGGTCGCGGCAGAGCACCGTCACTGTAAGGCTTGTCAGGTAGCGGTTGGTGCAGGACTGTCGGGCACCTGCTCCATCAGGTGAGGTTGGGAGGAGTTGGCCGGTGTCACGTCGTCTGCTGTGCGACCGCCGTACTGCCCCATCCAGACATGTTCTCGCCGCGGGGCTTGCGTGTGCCGCCGGGCTGGCTGCAACCTGCGGATGGGGGATGGCCGCGCCGGGGGCCGCAGCAGCCCCCCTCCGAGCGCATTCGTGCGCGCCGGGCGGCTGGGTGGGCTCCTGGGAGACTGCGTCCGCGCCCGGGGCACCCGCTCCGTGGGGTGTCGCCTCCGATTACACCCTGCGCCAGGTGGTGCATCTGAGCGTCGGCGGGACCGCCGTGCGGGTCCGGCTCTCGAACCAGTTCGGTACCAGCGCACTGTTGCTGGGCCACGTCACCGTCGCGGTACAGAGCCCGGGCGCGCCTACCGCTGCCGCTGAGCCGGGAACGCTACGGGACGTCACGTTCGGCGGTTCGCCGTCGGCAGTTGTCGCCCCTGGTGGCGATCTCGTGGGCGACGTGGTGTGGCTGCCGGTACGACCCGGTACGAACCTGATGATCAGCAGCTATCTGCCTGGGATGGCCGGTCCGGTGACGACCCATCCGGAAGCGCTGCAGACGTCGTACTTCTCCACCGGTGGCGACCATGCCGGTGACGGATCCGGCGCCGCGTTCACGGGGACAACGGTGCAGTGGCACGACCTGACCGGCGTCGACGTCCTTGACCGGTCGGCGCAGGGCAGTGTCGTAGCGCTGGGCGACTCGATCACTGACGGTAACCAGTCGGCGGTGGACATGAACCACCGATGGCCGGACGTACTGGCGGCCCGGCTGCTGGCACTGCCGCCAGCCGAACAGACGGGCGTGCTGAACGCCGGCATCTCCGGCAACCGGCTGCTGCTCAACGGCGGAACGATGGGGGACAAGGCCCTGGACCGCTTGGACGAGGACGTTTTCTCGCGCACCGGGGTATGTACGGTGGTGGTTCTCGAAGGCATCAACGACATCCAGCAGTTGCCGCACCAGCACGACCCGGCGAAGATCGAGGCGGCATACCGGCAGATCGTTGACGAGGCACACGCCCGGGGGATCCGGGTGGTGGGTGCCACGCTGCTGCCGTTCAAAGGGTTCAGGGTGTGGAGTCCAGCCCTGGAGCGAACCCGCGAAGCGGTCAACACCTACATCCGCACCAGCACGACCTTCGATGCCGTCGTCGACTTCGACGCGGTCGTGCGTGACCCTGCCGACCCGCTGCGACTGCGGCCCGTCTACGACTCCGGTGACCACATCCACCCCGATGACGCCGGCTACCGGGCGATGGGCGACGCGATCGATCTGCGGCTTGTGTTCCCCACGTCGGACAGAAGCAAAGCGAGCTGATCGGCCGTGCCCATTCCATAAGGGCTCTGAGCAGCTTGTCCACCTGCAGCGACGGACTTTTCGAGCGGCACAGGATTTTCAATCGACCTGCGATACATCTCAATCAGCCTGCAACATCACGAATACCCCTCGATGGCCGGAAGCGAACCTTGCCTCGGTCTTTCACGGGACTCTGAAGGACGTTGACTGAGTGTCACCGGATGCAAAATCGGTGCCCGTGACCTGCCAATGCCGGTGAGTTAGGACGTTTCCGCAGGTAGCGGTCGGTGTCTGGCTACTTTTAGCGAGTAGCGGACGTTACTGAGAGTGCGTGGCTGGTCTCGTCGCTTGATCGCGAACTTGTTTTTGGGCGGCTTCTTGACGCGCTCGCAGCGTCGGTTTCGGCGGGCCGGGAGCAGGTCGTCGAGGAGTTCGGCCGTGACTGTTTCCAACGTCCGGCGGAGCCGGTTGGCGGTGGCGGCGACCTGGTCGGGGACACCGAGGCGGACGAGCTGGACGGTGACGGCGAAGGAGATTCGGGCGGGGTCGATCCCGGCCTGTTGGGCAGTCTGATGCTCGAGCGCGCACAGCGCGTGGTAGACGGTCAGGAGCGCGTAGACCTCCTGGCCGATGAGCTCGGGGGACTTGGAACGCAGGGTGAAGCCGGCGCCGCGAAGGCGGTTCTTGATCTCCGCGAAGCTGTTTTCGATCTCCCACCTGCGGTGGTAGAGCATGGCTATCTGCTTGGCCGGGGCCCGTCGGTGGTCGAGCAAGCTGGTCACAAGTCTGAAAGAATCAAGGCGAGTTGATCCGTCTTCAGCTCGGGTCGCCACGGTGTACTCGATGATCCGGACCAGGTGGCCTTGGGGTGTCTCGGAGATCGCGCGTCCTGCGGCGCGGGCCTGGCCCAGGCGGCGGGTCTCCGCCGGGGTGGGCATGATCGACAGGTAGGAGCCGTCCGGCAGCACGCGCAGTGGCGTGAAGATCTGTCCCTTCTTGACCCGCCAGATCAGGTGGGCGCCGGTGGCACGGGCGTCCGCCCACAGCTCGTAGCCGACGAAGTACCGGTCGGCCAGCAGCAGCATGTCTGGGGTCAGGCTGGCCAGCAGAGCACGGCCGAGGGTGTACTCGCTGGAGTGCTCGACGCCGTCGAAGACCGCATCGACCAGGCCGTGGGTGCCGCACTCGACCAGTGCCATCAGCCTGACCTGCGGGTTCCCGCACGTGTTGATGGCCGGGTTGGAGTATCCGAAGGCCGTGGCGTTCTCCGCGGTGTCCGGTACGTCCAGCGTGGTGCCGTCCCAGGCGACCAGCCGCAGTCCGAAGGCGTACGCCTCGGCGGTGGCGGGAGTCGCCAGCGGACCGCAGGTCTGCTCGAACAGCACGCGCAGCGGTTTCTCGCCCAGTCGCTGGCGGGCCTTGGTCAAGGCCGAGCTCGTCGGCAGTCGCTGAAGTCTGAGCCCCGGCAGGTTCCGCAGCTTCTCGGTGAGCGTGCGCAAGACCGCCCGGTATCCCGGCTGACCTGCACTTTCGGCGCTACTGAACAGGCAAAGCGCCAAGACGAAATACACCACTGCCCGAGCCGGCAGGAGTCGTCGTCGACATTCGACGCGACCGGTACGCTCCAACACCTCGTCGACGATCTCTGGTGTGATCCAGCGAGTCAGCACCCCCAGGCGGACCCGCTCCCCGAAGCGCTCGCCGACAGGAACCCGCGGTGAGTGCTGCGAGTTGTGCGCGTCGGCCCTGGTGGACAGGACAGGCATGGTGGCAGACTGAGCACCCAACGGAGCTCCCATCAGACAGTCGGATCTTGGTCGATCTTCTGTCCTATCGGGGGCTCCGTTCCTGTGTCCAGCACTCGCCTGAGTCATCATCAGAACGTTATGAACTACCCAGCGTCACCAAGGG
>JAFAUH010000344.1 GCA_019243445.1 Streptomycetaceae bacterium
ACGATCCCGTCCACGATCTGATACTCCATCAGCGAACAGGCGTCGAGGCGGAGCGCCTCGGCGGCTTCTGGAGCCGAGGCCCGGTCGTGCCAAAGGATCGCCGCACAGCCTTCGGGACTGATCACCGAGTACATCGCGTTCTCACAGACCAGCACCCGGTCGGCGACAGCGAGGGCGAGGGCGCCGCCGCTGCCGCCTTCACCCAGCACGACCGCGACCGTCGGGACCGGCAGTGCGGACATCAGTCGCAGATTGTCGGCGATGGCTCCGGCCTGCCCGTGCTGCTCCGCGTCGACGCCTGGATGGGCTCCCGGGGTGTCGATCAACGTCAGTACGGGGATGCCGAGCTTGGCTGCGAGCCGCATCACGCGGGCCGCCTTGCGGTAGCCGTCGGGCGTGGCAAGGCCGAAGTTGCGCTCGGCCGCCTCTCTTGCGGTGTGACCCTTTTGATGGCCGATGACGGCAAGCGGGCTGCCGCCGAGCGAGCCGAGCCCGGCGACGATCGCCGGGCAGTCGCCGCTCATCCGATCGCCGTGCAACTCGACGAATTCCTCCAGCAGATAACCGAGATAGTCGAGCGTGGTGGGGCGGCCGACGTCGCGCGCCGTCTCGACGACATCCCACGCGGAACGCCCGGGTATCTCGCGGTAGTCGGTGACGACGGAAGGTCGGCCCTGGGTCTGCTCGTCGGCAGCCGTATTGCCTCGTTCACCATTGCCTCGTTCACCATTGCCTCGTTCACCCTGCCGCGCCAGCGGCTCATGCCGCTGGCGCCGAGTGGCGGCGCGTAGCAGTGTCCCGAGCACGGCGCGCTGACGGGAGCGGGGCAGTACGGCGTCAACCAGGCCATGGGCGAGCAGGAACTCGGCAGTCTGAAACCCGTCCGGCAGTCGCTCGTGGATGGTCTGTTCGATGACGCGAGGTCCGGCGAACCCCATTCTCGCCCCCGGTTCGGCGACGATGACGTCGGCGAGGGTGACGAAGGAGGCTGCCACTCCGCCGTATGTCGGGTCCGAGACCAGGGCGACGGTCAGTACGCCCGCCTCGTCGAGGGCGGCCAGTGCCTGTGCCGTCTTGGCCATCTGCATCAGGGAGATGACGCCCTCCTGCATACGTGCGCCACCCGAGGAGGCGGCCAGCACCAGCGGGATTCGGCGTTCCAAGGCAGCTTCGGCGGCGGCCGTGATCGCCTCCCCCTCCGCACTGCCCATGCTGCCGCCCATGAAGCGGAAGTCCATCGCCGCGGCAACCACCGGGATGCCCTCGATCCTGCCGGTGGAGACGAGCACGGCGCAGTCCATCCCGGTGGACTCGCGCGCTTCGGCGAGCCGTAGCGGGTAGGGCCTGGAGTCGGTGAAGGCGAGTGGATCCTTGGAAGTCGGGGCCGGCACCACGGGTTCCGCACTGCCGTGGTCGAGCAGCTGGGAGAGCCGCTCGCGGGCGGTGAGCGGTGCGTGCCAACCACACTCGGGGCAGGTCCTCGATGCCCGTTCGAAGCGCCGGCCGTAGACGATGACCTGACACTTGCGGCACTTCACCCACTCGACTCCCCTGGATTCGCCGGGTCCTGGATCGTTCGCGGTAGGACACGATGGGGGATCCGGGGGGTGGGATGTCTGTTGTCGGGATGTCCGTGATAGGTCAGGCATCGGACCTCCAGCGGTTGCCACGCAATCGCGGATGGGCCTGCCGACTTCAATCGGCTGTTCTCCGCGCCGACTTCAACCGGCTGGTATCACCGTCTTGGAGCAACTGCAGATCGCGTTCCTCCTGGCGGTGGCTCACCATCCCGGGTCCGGGCGGCTGTGGTCGCCGGGACCGCTTTGTCGATGGTGACTCGGAGGGTTACCGACCGCAACCGGAGCACCATTCGCCCCCGTATCTCATCCGTATGAATGCAGCTCAGTGGCTTCCATGGCCAACGCTTAGCAACCTCGGCATGCAAGTTCGTGTCCCCTGTCGTAGCGTTGGGTCGAGATCGACAACCGCATCGGTACGCCCACACGGGACCCACGGCGGCTTGCTTTTCCCGCAAGCACCCGCAGGCCCTTTTCGCAGCCCGGGCCACAACTCCGTGTGGATACACCATCGGCGACAACACAGTCTGCGAGGAGAGATCCATGGCGGTTCTGTGCAAGCCAGCAGTCGCGGTCCCCGAACACGTCATCACCATGGACGACACCCTGGAACTGGCCCGGACCACGCACGTCGATCACCCCCAACTCGGTCTCGTCCTACGGTTGATCAAAAACACCGGGGTCGCCAAGCGACATCTGATCCAGCCGATCGAAGACGTGCTGAAGCACCCCGGCTTCGACGCACGCAGCGAAACGTACGAGGAGGAGGCCAAGGCCCGCGTCCCGGCTGTGGTGCTCCAGGCGCTCGACCATGCCGGAGTGGAGCCGGAGGAGATCGATCTGATCATCTACGTCTCCTGCACCGGGTTCATGATGCCGTCACTGACGGCCTGGCTCATCAACACCCTCGGGTTCCGGTCGGAGACCCGGCAGATGCCGATCGCCCAGCTCGGCTGCGCGGCGGGCGGAGCGGCCATCAACCGCGCCCATGACTTCTGCACCGCGTACCCCGAGGCCAACGCGCTGATCGTGGCCTGCGAGTTCTGCTCACTGTGCTACCAGCCCACCGACCTCGGCGTCGGATCACTGCTTTCCAACGGCCTGTTCGGCGACGGGATCGCCGCTGCCGTCGTCCGGGGCCAAGGCGGCACCGGGGTCCGGCTGGAGCGCAACGGCTCCTATCTCATCCCCAACACCGAGAACTGGATCTCCTACGCGGTCCGTCCCACGGGATTCCACTTCCAGCTCGACAAGCGCGTGCCCGGCACCATGGAACCACTCGCCCCGGCGCTCAAGGCGGTGGCGGCCGAGCACCGCTGGGACGCTTCCGATCTGGACTTCTACATCGTCCACGCGGGCGGCCCGCGAATCCTCGATGACCTGTGCCGCTTCCTGCTGGTACCGCCCGAGGCATTCCGCTTCAGCCGGGCCACGCTCACCGAGTACGGCAACATCGCCAGCGCTGTGGTACTCGACGCCCTCGCCCGCATGTTCGACGAGGCGTCCGCCGTCGACTCTCACAAGGGGTTGCTCGCCGGATTCGGGCCAGGGATCACCGCAGAGATCTGCCTGGGCACTTGGACGTCGTCGTCGGCGACGGCGGCGACGGCGGCGGCGGCGGCCGCCTAGGCCCAGCACAGGCGCAGCAAAGGAGACGCGATGAGCACACAGGCCAAGGAGCCAAAGGAGCCGGAGGAGCCAAAAGATCAGCCACCGGCACGTTTCTGGAGCGTCGATGACGTCGACGCGATGGACTTCGACCCGGTCATGGAAGAGCTGCTCCACGAGGACTCGATGACCCGCATCAAGCTTCCGCACGGTGAAGGCGAGGCGTGGGTCGCCGCCAAGTACGAAGACGTCAAGTTTGTCACCACCGATTCGCGGTTCAGTCGGCAGGCCCTGGTCGGACGTGACGTCACACGGCTCGCGCCGCACTTCATCCCGCTCGACGACGCGGTGGGGTTCACCGATCCACCCGAGCACACCAGGCTGCGCAAGACGGTGGCGAAGATGTTCACCGCGCGCCGCATCGAGCAACTGCGGCCGCGCGCCCAGCAGATCGCCGACCGCATGCTCAACGGGATGGAGCAGGCAGGACCTCCTGTGGATGTGATGGAGCACCTCAACACCCCCTTCTCGCTGGCCGGGATCAGTGAGCTGATGGGTGTGCCCGAGGAGGACTGGCCGAAGATTGCCTACTGGGCGCGCCGAGTCATTTCCGCATCACACGGCCGGGTGGCGAGCGAACAGGCCAAAGAAGAGATCGGCGTGTACTTCGACGCCCTGGCCACACAACGGGCCGATGACCTACGGGACGACGTGATCAGCCACATGGCTGCCGCCGAACTGGATGGTGAGTTGACCCGCAAGGAGCTCGTGGCGATGGCGGTGCTGATGGAGATCAGCGGCACCAACTCGGTACGTTTCAACAGCTCCAATATGGTCTACCTGCTACTGACACATCCCGAACACCTCGCCCGGCTGCGCGCCGAGCCGGAGCTGCTGTCGCAGGCCGTCGACGAACTGCTGCGCTACATCCCGCACCGCAATGCGGTGGGCATGGCCAGGATCGCCACCGAGGACGTCCCGTGCGGTAATGTGACGATCCGCCGCGGCGACACCGTCTACGCATCGTATGTGGCAGCCAATCGTGACCCGGAGCGATTCAAGGACCCGCACCGCATCGACTTCGACCGCACCGGCAACGCACATCTGGCCTTCGGCAACGGACCGCACTATTGCGTCGGGCCGTGGCTGGCCCAGATGGAGTGCGAAGTGATGATCGGCAGCCTGGTCGAGCGCTTCCCGCGGTTGCGCCTCGCCGTACCGCCGGAGCAGATCGCATGGCGGCGCGGCGAGCTGATCCGCGGCCCCGAAACCCTTCCCGTGACGTGGTAAGTGAGGTGAGGCGGCGATGACCGCACTGAGTGCGATGGGCACGATCGACGGGATGACGGTAAAGGACGGACTCGTGGTGCCTCCTGGTGAGGGCCGCAGAATAGTGACGCACGCACACGAAGTCACCTTCAAGGTGACCGGCGAGCGCACCACCGTGGGCTCGGTCTTCGAAGTGGTCGTGCCGCCGGGGTTCGACGTGGGCGCGCATGCGCATGCCAACAGCGAGGAACTGTTCTACGTCATCGAAGGCGAGCTCGACCTGCTCGCCTTCGAACCCCGGAAGCGTACTCCCGACGGCTGGCAGACGTGGGAGTCCGCTTCGGGCGCGCGCCCGGTCAGGGCGACGGCAGGCACGGTGGCCCACGTACCGCCGGGCTGCCCTCACGCATTCGCCAACCCCACGGACGCTCCGGCCCGGATGCTCGTCCAAGCGGCGCCTCCACCCGCCCATGAACGGTACTTCGAGGAGCTGCTGGCGATCTTCTCCGATGGCGGGCCGCCGGATCTCTCGGCGATCGCCGCACTGCGCGAGCGCTACGACATCCAGCAGATCACTCCGCTGCGCACGTGAGCGACGCACGCGAGCAGGCGGAGTGGCTGGCCGACCGTGACATCAGCCACCGACGCGGCAGGCGAGGCCGTCCGCGGAGCCTGGGAACGGGCGGACAGTGCCCGTGGCGGAACTTCCGTCTTCCTGCGGGGGGCACCTCCCGCCGAAGGCAGCGGGATGTGCCCCCCCTGATGCGGCCAGTAGCCGCTGGCGCGGCGGAGCGGGGCGGGGCGAACGGAAGGGACGGCAGCGTCATTGGAACCGGGAAGATGACGGCAGCGTCATCGGAAGCGGGACGATAAGGAGGCACTGAGGTAGGCCTCGGCCTCGAGAAGGGGCTGCACCCTCACATCAGGCACGCCCCTGAGCTACTACAGCATGTAAGACTAAGCTCTTGTCCCCGCAGCGCTTGCGCTGCGGGGACAAAGCATGTCACGCAACAAAAAACCGGACAAACAGCACAAGGAAGATCAACCCCCTGCCACATCGCTTTCCCGCATTTCCGGGCTATCCTCCGCCCATCCCCCAACAGCCACGACCGGGCCCGCACACCTGATCGAAAGCAGCGAGAGCATGAGCGAACACCGACGCAAACCCTCACAGCCGAACGGCGGTGGGCGGCCCGGCGGGCGCCCGGACGGCATACAGCCCGGTGGCGAACAGCCCCGGATGACCCGCGCCGAGATGCGTAAGGCCGCTCAAGCTACCGACAGGCGCTCGATGCACCACAGACCGGACGGACAGCCATCCGGCACCGGCAGGGCTGCGCCAAGCGGAAAGAAACGGTTCATCGACTATCCGCGCTCCGGCAAGCGGGGTGTCCGGCGCTGGCTGCCCTCGTGGAAGCAAGTGCTCAGCGTCTTTGTGATCATGTTCGGCGGCATGGTGGGGGCGACGGCGCTCGCATACGCCACGGTATCCGTACCCAGCCCCAACCCGAGCGCAAAGCTGCAGAACAACATCTTCTACTGGTCCGATGGCTCCCAGATGGCCAGCGTCGGCCAGGTCAACCGGCAAAATGTCGAACTGAGCGACGTCCCCCTCGATGTGCAGTGGGACTTCCTAGCGGCGGAGAACGCCTCCTTCTACACCGACCCCGGCATCGACCCGCAGGGCATCCTGCGTGCGCTGTACCACATGGCATCGGGCAATGAGGTGCAGTCCGGCTCGACCATCACCCAGCAGTTCGTCAAGAACTACTACCTTAACCAGAACCAGACGATCACCCGCAAGCTTGACGAGATCATGATCTCGCTGAAGATCGGCACAAAATACACCAAACAGCAGATCCTGCAGGGTTACCTCAACACCAACTACTACGGGCGCGGCGCCTACGGCATCGAAGCCGCTGCCGAAGCCTACTACCGCATCCACGCCAATCAACTGAACGTCAGCCAGGGCGCGTTCCTCACGGCAACAGTCAACGAGCCGAGCCTGATGATGAACGCCGATACCGACCCGGTGGCGAGGCAGACGGCGGAGCAGCGCTGGACGTATGTCCTCAACCGCATGGTCATCATCGGCAAGCTCACCGCCGCCCAGGCGGCCCAGTACAAGGCAGCCGGCTTCCCGACGCCGAAGCCGATCAGCACCGCAGGGGGCATGGGCGGCCAGATCGGCTATCTGGTGGACACAGCCACGAAGTATGTGGAATCCCATGCGAACATCCCCGACCAGGCGTTCAACAAGGGCGGCTACCAGATCTACACGACTTTCAGCAAGAAGAATGTCAACGAGCTCAGCACTGCCGTGGCCAAGATGAGCAAGAACCATCTCAACCCGCAGTACCGCTCGGCCGACAAGAACGTCCAGGTCGGCGCCGCCTCCATCGACCCCCAAACCGGCGCCATCAAAGCCATCTACGGCGGCCCCGGCTACGACAAGAACCACTACACCAACAACGCCGACGCACAGGGCGTCCCCGTCGGCTCGACTTTCAAGCCCTTCGACCTCGCCGCGGCCCTCGACCACGGAGCGGTGCTCTCGCCGGGCCAGGCGCCGTCGCCGATCACACCGGACAGCAAGTTCAACGGCGACGACGGCATCGAGATCAAGAATCAGCAGGGCCAGCTCATGCCCGACCCCAACGACCCGACCGGCCTGCTGCACCAGCACAACGACACCAAGCAGAAGTGGGGTTACATCCCGCTGAGCCTGGCGATGGAGCAGTCGGTCAACACCCCGTACGTCCAGCTCGGCGAATACGTCGGCTACGACAATGTGGAGAACGAAGCTCTCAAGGCCGGACTGCTCAAGAGCAGCCTGCAGTACGACACACCAGGCTTCTACATCGGCACCTCGACACCGTCCGCGATCCGGATGGCCAACGCATACAGCACCTTCGCCGCCGGCGGTGTCCATTTTGACCCGTACTCGGTGACTCAAGTGAAGCTGAACGGCAGTGAACTGCCCGATTTTGACACCCACACGGGCAGCGTGGCCATGCCGGCCGCGACCGCCAACACCGTTACCAGCGTCCTCCAAGGTGTGATCAACAAGGGCACGGGCACCAACGCCCTGGCGTTGCACCGTCCCGCAGCGGGCAAAACCGGTACGACCGACGACTACAAGTCCGCCTGGTTTATCGGCTACACGCCGCAGCTCACCACCGCCATCTCCATGTTCAAGGAAGATCCGAACCACCCTGCGCTGCAGCCAATGATCGGCGTCGGCGGCTACAGCAAAGTCTTCGGTGCCGACATGCCGACCGAGGTGTGGACCGACTACATGAGCCAGGCCCTGGCCAACCAGCCGGTCGAGCAGTTCCCGGCCGCGCCACAGCTCGGCCAGGGCGCAGACGAGAACGGTGCTCCGATCAACCCATTGCCCGCCCCGAGCGCCGCACCGTCGGCCATCCCCACTCCGACACCGAGCCCCACGCTCATGCCGTGCTCCCAGCAGAAAGAAGGCTGCGTGCGCCCGTCCCCGATCATCACCCCGACCCCGACCACGGGCGGCTGGACCGGAGGGTTCTTCGGCGGTACGAACGGCAGCACGAACGGCGATACGTCAGGCACCACCTCCGGCTCCACGTCGGGCATGACCTCGGGCTCCACCTCGGGCTCCACCTCGGGCACCTCCAATGGCGGTCCAACTGGCGGCCCCAGTCCCAGCTCTACTCCCAAGCTCTCGAAGTGACAGGCGTACCGGCCGCGTTCGCACACAGGTACGCTTGAAGATGGCGTCAACCTTCGGGAAACTCCAAGGAGTTCACGTGACCTGCTTCTTCGACCCTTCGCACGGCCCGGGCAGTGCAAGTGTGCTGTGGGCGCCGCAATGGGGAGCGCCGCGGCCGATCCAGGCCTGCGGTCAGTGCGCCCAGCGCGTACAGACCACCGCACCGCCGTACTACATACCATCCGGCGCGCCGCAGACCGCGGGCTATCCCCAGCAGGGCTACCCATCGCAGACGGGCTATCCCCAGCAGGGATACCCGCAGCCCGGCTACGCGCCGCAGTATCACGGCCACAGCACCGGCGCCGTCGTGGGCGCCGGTGTGGCCGGCCTGGTGGGCGGTGCGCTCCTCAACGAGATGCTCAGCAACGACGAGCCGCGTGAGGTCATCGAGAACAACATCTACGAGGACAGCGGCGGCGGCTTCGACCACCGGGAGAACTTCGACCAGGACGACTTCGACGGCCAGGACGACGACAACGGAGGCGACTTCTTCAGCTTCTGAGCCAAGGCTCAGTCAAACAGCCCGGACCATGTAATCGCGGTATACGGCGCGTCTGGTGCATTCAGCGCATTTGAAGCATATCGCTGCAAACGAGTGTCAAGGGCGCGCCTCGGCACCGCGGTGCCGGTAGAACTCAGCTTTTGCGGGCGGCAGCGGGGTGTTGCCGAGAATCAAGTCGGCAGACTTCTCGGCGACCATCATCACAGGGGCGTAGATGTTGCCATTGGTGATGTACG
>JAFAUH010000358.1 GCA_019243445.1 Streptomycetaceae bacterium
TGGGCCCGTCCCCGCCGAGCTGGTGGGGGCGGGCTCAGACGTTCGCGCAGGTGCGAGGCGCCTGATCCACGCACCGCCGTGCAACGCACAGCACCGCATGTCCGCACAGCCAGTGATAATTCTGGCCAATAGGGGCGCGATTTCGACCAATTTAAACGTGATTCATGTCACGGCATTCACGGGGAATCGCCAAAGTCTCCTAGGGTGGCCCGCGGTGAATGTCTTCGACGAGCGCCTTGGCGCTCCCTCTTCTCCGCGGTCCCTCGGCTGGTACTGGCTGCGTCTCATCGCGCAGGATCTGACCTCACCGGGCAGAGCCGCCCTGGCCGTCATGGTCGTCTTCGTCCTGCTGGCCACCAGTGGCTGGACCGCCATGCGCCACCAAAAGGCCACCGAAGACCCGAGCACCACGGCGGTCTCCGCATGGCTGCACGGCTCGATCGCCGGGCACAGGCTGCCCAACCCGGACGCGGGGACGGCCGCCATCTCGCACTTCTTCTCCTCGCTGAGCAACGCCCAGCGCCAGCACCTCGCCGACCGCTACCCGCTCGTCGTGGGCAACCTCAACGGCGCCCCGATCCGGTTGCGCTATGAAGCCAACCGGATCGCCCTCGGCCAGGCCGAGAAGAAAGCCAAGAAGGACAGCCGCTCCTCCGACCTGACAGCCGATGGCCAGCAGCTCTCACTGCAGCTCGCGAACCGCTACTCCGAACTCAGCGCACCAAGGCGGCAGATCCTCTCCTTCGACCCGCGCGGCCGCGGCCTGGTCGCCGAGGTCTTCGGCGACTTGCTGACCGCCCGCCGCACCGCCGTGGTCGTCCCCGGTGTGGACACCGACATCCTCACTTACGAGAAATCGGACAAACCGTATTCTGCGCCTGAGGGTATGGCCGAGGACCTCTACAACTCGGAGCGCGCCGCCGATCCGGAGGCGAAGATCGCCGTCATCGCCTGGGCCGACTACACCACCCCGCAAGGCCTCGGCCTCGATGCCTCGACTGGCGAACTCGCCGAGGTGGGGGCTGTACGGCTCAACGACATGGTGCGGGCACTGCCGGAGCAGACCCGAGTCCAGCTGTTCTGTCACAGCTATGGCTCTGTGCTGTGCGGCGTGGGCGCCTCAAGGCTGCCGCAGTGGAAGGTCACCGACATCACCGTGGCCGGCAGCCCTGGCATGCGGGCCCCCACCGTCGCCGCGCTGCGCACCCACGCGCGGGTGTGGGCGGCACGGGACGAGACCGACTGGATCCAAAACGTGCCGTATGTAGAGGTCGGCGGCCTAGGCCATGGGACGGACCCGGTCTCGCCGTCGTTCGGGGCACGGGTCATCTCCGCGGCCAAGGCGCAAGACCACACCGGTTACTTTGCTGACGGCACCGAGAGCCTGCAAAACTTCACGCGGATAGCGCTGGGCGAGTACCAGTCCGTACGCTGCGCGACAGACAGCCCCGACTGCACAGCGGGCGCGATGGCCTGAGCGCGCCGACCCGGCGCGGGCGGCATTGACGACCTGGGGAGCAACAGGGAGCGGGCTCCCTGTTGCTCCCCAGATCGTTAGGCTCGCTGTCATGGAATCTTTGCGGTTGATCGAGAAGTGGCCGGTTCCGACGGCAGCGGCAGGCGTAGTACGGGCGGACGGCACGCTCGCCGGATCACACGGCCCGACCGGGCAGCGCTTCCCACTCGCATCCGTCACCAAACCGCTCGCCGCCTACGCGGTGCTCGTCGCCGTCGAGGAGGGCGCAATCGAGTTGGATGAACCAGCGGGTCCCACGGGCTCAACAGTGCGGCATCTGCTCGCTCACACCTCAGGGCTGGCCTTCGACGAGCCACGTGTGCAGGCAGCGCCTGGCGCCCGGCGGCTGTATTCCAACGTCGGCTTCGAGGCGCTCGCCGACCACCTCACCAAGACCACCGAGATCCCCTTCACCGATTACCTGCGCGAGGCCGTACTCGAACCACTCGGCATGTCCGCGACCACGCTCGACGGCTCGCCCGCCTGGGCTGCCGTCTCCACCGTCGACGACCTTTTGCGCTTCGCCGCCGAACTGCTCGTTCCCCGGCTGCTCACTCCGCAGACGCACACCGAGGCCACAACCATCGCATTCCCAGGCCTGAAGGGCGTCCTACCTGGCTACGGGCTGCAGAACCCGAACGACTGGGGACTCGGCTTCGAGATCCGCGACGCCAAGTCGCCGCACTGGACGGGTACTTCGTCATCACCGCGCACCTTCGGCCATTTCGGGAAGTCGGGCACGTTCCTGTGGGTCGACCCGGATGCGCAGGCAGCCTGTGTCGCGCTCACCGACCGGCAATTCGGCGAATGGGCACTGCCGCTATGGCCCGAATTCACCGACGCGGTCCTCGCCGAACTGCGGCGCTAGGACGGCGGCACTGGGACGGCGTTGAACCGCGTCAGCTTTCTGCTCCGGTTTCCAAGGCCCCCTTGGTGTCCTTTTCCACAGCCTTCAGTAACCCCCTGGGGCGACTCCTCACGCCTTCGATAACATCAACGAACGCGTCCACGGAATGGGGAGGGTCGGTCGGCAGACTGCTTTGTCCTGCCCGCCGACCGAAGGGGAATTTTGATCATGCGTGCACCCACCACACTTGCCGCAACAGCCATTGCCACCTCGGCAGCCTTGCTGCTCAGCGCCTGCGGGGGCAGCACCCCACCATCAGACAAAATCGTCGGAGCGCAGGGCCCTGCCTCCGCCAGTCCGAGCTCGTCACCATCGTCCACGATCAATCGTCCGACGTTTACCTTCCCGCCGGACATGAAGTACGTCTTCGAAGGCGGATCGACGGGTGACTCCGTGAAGGACCAGATCCTCAGCGACAACGAACAGCGCATCAAGTCGCTCGACTACGCAGTGATCACGGATGACATCAAGTCGCCGGGGCTCCTCTTCTACTCGTACGGAGACGCGCTCACCTCGGGCTACTATTGGGTCAAGCAAGAGCTCGACGGCGGCTACACCCTTACTGGGACATCCCGCTACTACGACCGCAACGTGGTGTCGGTGGATGGAAATTCCGCCATCATCAGCTACTGCCTTGACCAGAGCCAGGAGTTCGGGAAGGTCCGTAAGACGGGACAGGTTCTCAAGACGCCGACGACGCCGAAGAGCTTCGATCTATTCAACGTGAATATGCAGAAGAACACAGCCGGTGTTTGGCAGGCCACCCGCGTGGAGTCATTCGCAGGGGAGCCGAAGTGCCAGCCATAAGGAGGAGGTTCTGGCCCATAGCTGTCGCGATCGCTGCCGTACTGCTCAGTGCACTGAACGGCGGTGCGCATGCCGATGCGCCGGGCCAGATCGAGACCGCTAAGCAAGGCGACGTCAACGGAAACACTCTCACTAGCCGTGTCACGATCACGACCAGTGGTGACACCAAGAGTTCGAGCGGGACACTCGCCGCGGAGAACACCGACTGGACGCCGCCGCCATGCTGGTATGAGCCGTACTGGACGGCGAAGAACCTCAAGACCGTCATGCAGTCGCAGTGGAGCATCGTACAGAGTATCGCCGCGTCCACGCCGCGGTTCGGCTCGGCGCCGACAGCTCCACCCCTGCCTCCGGAACTGATGGCTTACCAGAACTACTACCAGAACGGTCATCCGTACAAGGACTTCAACGTTGCCGAAGATGGCAAGGGCATGTGGTGGATCGGGGTGCAGAATCCCCAGATGACCCATGATCCTCGCTCGCAGCAGTGCAGCAACCGGCTGGCGTTCTGGGTACCGAACAACACGACACCCAACGTCCCCCTCGCTGTGTCGCCGCAGGTCCTCGCCGAGTACGCCTACGGCCAGGTCCACTTGCCACCCACGACAGTGCAGATGAGCCCAACAGGCAAGCAGACGGTAAATCTGCCGACATGGATATGGACAGACAAGGGCACCTTCAAGCCGGTCTCAGTCACGGCGAACCTGCCAGGCACCGGGCTGTGGGCAACCACAACAGCCAAGCCGGTGAGCTTGCACATCGACCCGGGCACCCAGGCCGCCACCGTCTACCCCGCATCCAGCGACTGCCCGATCAACGCCGATGGCAGCATCGGCACCCCGTACAACGGACAGAACAACTCCACACCGCCATGCGGGCTCACCTACCTGCACTCCACATCAGCAACCGGCCCCTTCCCGTTCAAGGCATCGCTGACGTGTCAAGGCATCGCTGACGTAGCAAGTCTCCTGGACCGGCAGCGGCAACACCGGAGGAACCCTACCTAACGGCACATTCGGGACAACGACGCCGTTGACTGTGCAGGAGATCCAGACCGTAATGGTGAATTGAAAGCCCGCCTTCATGGGCAAACCGGGCAATCGAGTTCACACTCTGCCTTTGACTGCACCGCCCACGGTCCGAACATTTCTTCTACGGCGCCGGCATCAAGGACCAGGTAGACTTGTGCCGACAGCCGCGGTCGTTTCGGCGTCACGCATCACGCAACACTGCACGGGCGGGGGGATTTTACACATGTCAGATCTGCAGGTGAACGATGACGTACTGGCGGACTCGGAACGCCGTCTAGGGAAACTCAAGTCGGAGTTCGAAAACCTCGACCATCAAAAAGACGACCTTCACGGAGTGTGGGGTTCAGGCGAGATAGCCGACGCGATGGGCGAATTTTTCGACAACTGGTCCCATTACCGCAAGAAGTTGCTGAGCAGTATCGAGGACGTCGGCGGCATGGTGTCCACGACGCGGAAGACGTTCGCCAACACCGACAACAAGCTCGCTCAGTCGACTGCCGACCACAACAGCGCCGCTCAGAAGGCGGGGCACTGATGGCCGGAAGCACCTATCGCCCCCGCGACTGGTCCCCGCTGGCGCCCAGTGACCCCGTCCCCGGCGATCCGCAGGCCATCCGCGACGAGGTTCGACACATGCAGGACCTCGCCAAGTCGCTGCGCGACCAGGCCCATGAACTCAAGATCATCGGCCACGGCGAAGGCCTCAAGGGCAAGTACGCCGACAAGCTCCGCGACAAGTCCAACGAGTTGGAAAAGCACCTGCGCGAGGTTGCCGAACGCTACGAGCACACCAACGGCTACCTCAGCAGCTGGGCCGACGAACTCGAGGGCATGCAGGCCGAGTCGGTCAAGATCCTTCACGCGGCGCAGGCCACAGAGGACGACGTGAAGGCCAAGGCCGCCCAGGCTCAGGCCGCCGGTCACCCTCCCGCCGCTCACTCCGACCCCCACGACGACCCGATGAAGCCGCACCACGACGCGCTGCAGGCGTTGACCGACCACCGCGACGAGCGGGCGGCTTTCTATGCCAGGAAGATCAAGTCGGCCTCCGACGACATCATCAAAGACAGCGCCTGGGAGCACTTCGAGGATGTCGTCGGCGATGTGCTCAACAACAAGTGGGTCAAGCTCTTCTTCGAGATCGCCAGCTGGGTGGTGACAATCGTCGGGCTTATTGCACTCGTCCTCACCCCGGCGGGATGGATCATGGCCCTGGTGACGGCGCTGACCATCGCCATCGCTGCCAAGGACATCCTGGCGGCGGCCACCGGCAACGGCTCCTGGTTCGACGTCGGCATGGACATCCTGAGCTTCGTCGGCGTGGGGCTCACCGGCAAGGCACTGAAAACCCTCACGAAAATGCGAGCGGCAACAAAGATCGCCGCCAAGGCAGCTGCCGGGGAAGAGGCTGCGGCAAATGTTCTGAACGATTCTCGAAACGTCCTGGACCGCACCTACCGCATCACCAACAGCCGCACCGCGAGCAAGGCCGAAAAAGCTGCCGCCCGGCAGATCCGCAATGCCATCAAGGCACAGGCCCGGCAGGCCGCAGAAGCCGCCAGCCGCGCCGAGGGCCGTGCACCCCGGCCCGAGGTGTCGAAGTGGGAAGCCGCGCTCTACGGTGGGGAGGAAAAGCCCGCCCAGATGGCCAAGGACATCCGCAACATGCAGGCCCGGTACGGGGACAGCCAAGCAGTGCAGGACGCAAGCAAGCACGTGGGCCGCTGGGACGCTGCGGCCAGGGCGGCCTTTGTTGTGCCGGCGACGGCGGATGCGTTCGATAAGGGCCTCGGCAGCAGTGATGTCGTCTACCCAGGAAAGTGGTCGTACAAGCCGTACACAGGCATGAAGGAGTCGTTCACCGCCGGGATCGGGTC
>JAFAUH010000234.1 GCA_019243445.1 Streptomycetaceae bacterium
GGCATCCTGCGTGGTCGAGGCATGTTGAGTCACGCCGCAGTCCCCTTGACGGCGGAGAAGTATCCGGTGGCGGCCTGCGAGGTGCTTTGCGGTTCGTCGCCACCAACCCAGGAGGACTTGTGAAACAGGTGCTTCATAGGCGCCTCCTGACCTTTTCGACTATGCCAGTCATTGAAAATGGTGACGATGGAAACGTTCTTATCGTGGATGCCCAGGCCCTTTTCAACCTGTTCGAGAATATTGATGGACGGGTCGATCTTTACGATCACGCGCGCAAGGCGGGTAGCGTCGTCAGCGAGTTTACCGTTCTCCTTGACGGCCTTCATAACCTTGAGTCCGGTCTGCACATCCTTGCCAATTCCCATGGTCACGACGCCAACCATGTCTCCTATCAAGGTGGCATCGGTGACCTCTTTGTCACCAAGTAGCCTCGCTACACCATGGGACTCGAAAGCAGCGAGCGTGAGAATAGTGGAAGCGGATTCTGCAAGGCCTGCAACATACTCGTTCCCCGTGACTCCGGCGCCGAGACCCACGAGCGATGAGATAGCTGCGCCGTCGCCGAAAATATCTCCCAGATTGGCGAGATCCTTTGGCAAGTCTTCGGCGGCCCAATGCTTGGCACCTTGCCACGCCCCCTCAAGGGCGGACATGAAACCGCCGTGGGGCTTGTGTGGAGCCTGCTGGTCGGCGTGTTGGAGTTGGTCGGCGTAGTGGCCCGCATCGCGCAGATAGTCCTCGTGGAGACGCTGGGCCTTGGCGGATACTGCGGTTGCCGCCGCTTCCCCTGCGTTGAGACGATTCTGTGCAGCGGCAGCCTGGGCATTGCTGGCCGGTATCCGATGCTCGGGTTGGTAGCCCGCAGACCTGAGCGCCTGGTCGGCGAGGAGCTGCTCGCCGACAGCATCGCCGCCCTGTCGTTCCAGGGCGTCGGCTTCGGCCTGATACGTGCGAAGCCGCGCTGCCCATGAGCGGTAGGTGTCAGCCGCCATGCTGAATGCGTCCCGTGTCTTGCGCACGAGGGGGGTGACGTCGTGTTCCAGATGTTGGCGCAGGGCATCGGCGGTTTCGCCTTGCCACGCCTGCCGATCCGTGTTGTCCAGCTGTCGCAGGACCTCGCTCAGCAGGTGGGAGGCGTCTTCAAGCTCCCTCGCCTGGCGGTCGACCTCGTCCGGGTCGCCCGGGGCAGGGTCGAACCCGAGAACCGGAAAGCTGCGGGTCATCGGGTTCTCTCCCCCGTCATGTCGCTCTGAAGCTTCTGGTCCAGTTGATTGAACGTGTCGGAGACCTTCTGGATGAACTTGTCGAGATCTTGCGCGTGAGTGCCGATCTGCTGCACGGCATAGGACCAACTGTCGCCGAAGGACGCCGCTTTGTCGGCAATAACTGGAGCGCCGAGAGCCTCTGTGTCTTGATTCTTGACGATACGCAGGACACGCTCGAGGTGGTTCGTGGCTGTGGTGAGGTTGGCATGGACGGCGCACAACCCCTCGTCCGTGACCTTCAACTGCTTACTCACGATGCCTGCCTTCCGCTCAAAGCTCGCCAGACACCATAAATTCGGCGCTCATCAGCACTCACCCACCCCGTTTCGCATAGCAGTTCGCTGCCATCGTCCAGTCGCTATAGCGCTGTTCAGCAGCCAACTATTGTACCTTGTCAGGTTCCCGACTGTCGTCCTCCCTCGTCAACGCACCACTGTCTGGATCTCCTGGACAGTCACGGGAGTGATCGCGCCGAAAGTGCCGTTGGGCAGGTTGCCGCCGGTGCCGCCGGAGCCCGTCCAGCTGATCTTCCAGGTGAGGGTGGCCTTGAACGGGTACGGGCTGCGTCCGGTTGTGGCGTGGAGGTAAGTGAGCCCGCAGGGCGGGGTGTTGTTGCCGTCGGCAGAGGTGTAGGGGGTGCCGATGCTGCCGTCCGGATTGATCGGGCAGTTGCCTGAGGCGGGGTAGACGGTGGCGTCCGGCGTGCCCGGGTCGATGTGCAGGTCGACGGGGGTCGCGGTAGTGGTGGCGGAGATGCCCAGTGTGGGAACGGAGGCGGTGACGGAGACCGGTTTGATGGTGGTCTTGTCGAGCCAGGCCCAGGTGTTGAGGTTGACCGTCTGCTTACCAGAAGGGCTGAGATTGACCGATGGGGTGGGCACGCGGAGTTGTGCGTAGGCGAGGGCGGAGAGGATGTGCGGGCTCAGGGCGTCTGGCTGGGTCGGCAGGTGTTTCGTGTCAGCCCAGAACCCGAGGTCGCTGAAGCAGCCCTCGTCAACTATGCCCTTATAGTCGGGGTTGACGACAGGAGTCCACCAGTAGCCCTGGCCCGTCTTGTCGAGATTCCAGTTCTTGTACGGATGGCCGTTCTGGAACCGGTCGTAGATCAACTTCACGGTCGACTGGTCGCTGACCTCTGGGAGGAACTGCTTCGTCCAGTAGTCCCTGAACTGCGCGGGGGTGTCGGTCGGCGCCATCCAGCACTCTGGGGGCGTCCAGTTGGTGACCGGTGTCACCGGCCCGGTTGAGCGGCCCTTACCGTTCTTCGACTGGTCGTAGACGATAGTGACGGCCCCAACCTGCGCGGAGATCGTGTTGCCATCTGCTCTGCCGGATGCCGACGTCTGCGGCGGTGAAGGCGGCGGCGTTGGGTGAACATCGTTGTTCCCCGGCTCGTCGGCGTAAGCAGCGGCCGGCGCCAGAACAACGATGGCTGCCGCTGCTGCAACGATGCCGAAACGGTGTTTCGTCACTGCTCGCACTGCGATGCTCCCCGCTTAGTGTCTGCGTAGGTGGTCTGCCACACACCCGCAGGATTTCTCTTCAGCTGGGCGATGTGGAGGACGTAGGAATTGATGCTGACCGGAGTCGTCAGGACCTTGCCGGTCTTGCGCACCTTGCCGAATGCCTTGCTCTCGTCGGAGCAGTAGTTGAGCGACGCGGTGTCGCTATTCACCGTGATGTGCGGTGCGTAGTAGCGATCAGTTCCGGTAACAGTGAGGCCGTCAGTCACGTACCCTTCGACCGATCGAGAATAGGCAGGTTGGGCGAGGAGCCCCGCCAAGTAGTAGAGGAGTGCGGGCAAGCGCGGGTTGCCCTCGGCGATGGCCTCGTCGTGGGCCATGACGAGCTGCGCCGTGTCATGCCAGATCGCATCCTTCACCGGATCCCCGGTGGAGGTGTCTTCGAAGACGTCGTGGACATCAGCAGGGAGGGTGATCTTCGGGCGGCGTGCCGCGTCCGCCACGGACGGACTCGGGGACGGAGGAGCGGCCGCCTGGGCGCCCTTGATGATGTCGGATGGTTTCACGTCGCTGCCGCAGGCGCTGAGCAGCAGGGCAGCCGCGGCTGCGAGGGCGGTGGTGGTGAGCGCGGCGAAGGCACGCATAATCAAAGCTCCCGTTCGGTCGGCGGGCAGGACGAAGCGGCCTGACCGACGGGCCGTGATGCGTGACCCTCCCCGTTGGTCCCCGTTCGCATGCCCGGCGATGTTATCGAACAACTCACGAAGCGGTCCGAGCAGGGTCATCAGGTCAAGGAAACTTGATGACTCTCAGCGGCTGTGACTGTTCCTCCGGATCACTGGCCGGGCCAGGCGGGTGTGGAGGGGTCCACGCGGATCAGACTACGCGGCGATGCGCTTCAGCTTGGGAAACCTCACCTGCCACAGGGCACAGATGGAGAATTTGTATAGATAGATCTATACTGATTTCGTCAGTATCTGTGTAGACAATTTGTGGGGAGGCGGTCATGGAGAAGCCAACGCATGTTCTCGACCGCGATGCGCAGTGGGCGGCGCTGGTGCGCTTCCTTGAGCGGGGAGGGGAGCCGCTGCGTATCGGCCTGGTCTCCGGGCGCCGCCGTCACGGCAAGTCCTTCCTGCTTCGGGCCTTGTGCGATGCTGCGGGCGGCTTGTACATCACGGCGGTCCAGGAAGAGGGAATGCGCGCGGCGCAGCGCCGTTTCTGCGCGGCCCTCGCGCGGCATGCCGGCTTGCCCGAGAGTGCCGTCCGCCTCGATGACTGGGAGCAGATCCTCACCACAGCGCTTCAGGTGGTGACCCGGCGCGCCGAAGTCGGCGGCGCCCCGCTACTGGTGATCGACGAATTCCCTTACCTGCTCACCCACAGCCCGCAGCTGCCCTCGCTGCTCCAGCACTTGTACGACAGCTCGCAGGCCGACCGCGCCCCCGGCGGGCGTCTCATCCTGTGCGGGTCGGCGATGTCGGTGATGCACGAGCTGCTCTCTGGCACCAAACCGCTACGCGGCCGTGCCGTCCTGGACATGCGGCTGGGTCCCTTCGACCACCGGCAAGCCGCCGAGCTGTGGGGCGTGGACGACCCGCAGCTGGCTTTCCAACTGCACGCAGTCCTCGGTGGGGCCCCGGGCTACCGGCAGTTGGTCCAAGACGATCCGCCGACCAACATCGGCGGTTTCGGCGACTGGGTCGTGGACAACCTCTTCGATATCGACCTCGGTCTGTTCACCCGCAACGAGACCGAGTACCTGCTCCGTGAGGATCCGCGCATCACCAACCGCGTCGTCTACTACGAAGTCCTCTCCGCCGTCGCTGCCGGAGCCACCACTCCCAGCAAGATCGGCGGACTCGTCGGACGCGAGCGCACCGCCTTGGCCCACATCCTCGATGTCCTTCTCTCCTCCGGCTACCTGCGCCGCGAAGACGATCTACTGCGCCAGCGCAAGCCCACCATCACCGTGGCTGACCCGATCATCCGCTTCAACCAGCTGATCACAGTCCCCTACACCGACCTGCTCGAGCGCCGTGAAGGTCAGCAGGTATGGCAGGCGGCCACCCCCACCTTCGCCTCGCAGATCCTCGGCCCCCACTTCGAGGAACTCGCCCGCGACTGGGTGCGGCGCTACGCCGCTGATGAAGCCGGCATCGCTGTTGGAGCAGTCGGCGCCACCGACATTCACGACACTGCAGGGCGTGCAAAGCACGAACTCGACGTCGTCGCTCTCGCCCCTGGTGACAAGCCGCGCACCCCCAAGGCCCGCGTTGCTCTGCTCGGCGAGGCCAAGGCGACCGTCCGACGCCGCGGTCTGGAAGACTTGGAACGCCTGGAGCACATCCGTACCGTCCTGGACTCTCAAGGTCATGACAGTACCGATGCCGCCCTGGTGTTGTTCTCCCAGCACGGCTTCACCCCGCCGCTCCACGAGGTGGCGGCCCACCGTGATGACGTCCACTTGATTGATCTCGCCACGCTGTACGGGCGCAACAACCACCAGCCGGGATCAGCGCTGCGTGGCTCTTGACGGTGACTCAGCCAGCGAGACGCTCAGAGCACCTTGCCCGGGTTGAGGATGTCGAGTGGGTCGAATGCGGATTTGATGGCGCGTTGCATTTCGAGGCCGACGGGGCCGAGTTCGCGTGCGAGCCATTCCTTCTTGAGGATGCCGACGCCGTGTTCGCCCGTGATGGTGCCACCCAGCCGCAGACCCAGTTCCATGATTTCGTCGAAGGATTCGCGGGCACGACAGGTTTCGTCGGGGTCAGAGGAGTCAAAGCAGACGACAGGGTGGGTGTTGCCATCGCCGGCGTGGGCGCAGACGCCGATGGTCAGGTCGTACTTGGCGGCGATGGCGGCGACACCGTCGAGCATCGCGGCGAGTTCGGACCTGGGTACGGCCACGTCGTCAATCATCGTCGTGCCGCTCATGCGTTCCAGGGCCGGGAGCGACAAGCGGCGGGCTTGGAGCAGTAGTTCGGATTCGGCGGCGTCCTCGGCGGGGACGACGGCGGTCGCGCCTGCCGCCGTGCACAGTTTGCCGAGTGCGGTCAGGTCCGCGGCAGGGTCGGCGGTGTCGAAGGCGGCGAGGAGGAGTGCCTGCGTTGTCTCCGGTAGGCCCATGTGGGCCATGTCGTTGACGGCCCTGATGGTGGTGTGGTCCATCAGTTCCAGCAGCGAGGGGACGTGGCCGCCCTCCATGATTGCGCAGACCGCGTCGCACGCCGTTGTCGTGGAGGGGAATTCGGCGGCGAGGGCGAGTTGCGGCGGCGGGGTTGGTTTGAGGGCGAGCACCGCACGGACGACAATGCCGAGGCTGCCTTCGGAACCGACGAAGAGCCTGGTCAGGTCGTATCCGGCGACGCCCTTGGCGGTACGGCGGCCGGTGTGCATCAGGCGGCCGTCGGCGAGGACGACGTCGAGGCCGAGTACGTACTCGGCGGTCACTCCGTACTTGACGCAGCACAGGCCGCCGGAGCCGGTGCCGATATTGCCGCCGATCGTGCACTCCTCCCAACTGGAGGGATCGGGAGGGTAGTACAGGCCCTTTTCGCTGACGGCGCGCGACAGCACGGCGTTGACGACACCGGGCTCGACGACCGCGATCCGATTGACGGGGTCGATCTCCAGGATGCGGTTCATCTTGAGGAGCGAGAGGACGATGCAGCCGTCGCCGGCGTTGGCGCCGCCGGACAGGCCGGTCCGTGCGCCCTGCGGTACAACAGGCACCCGCAGTTCGGTCGCGGTGCGCATGACGTGCTGCACATGCTCGACAGTGCGGGGCATGACGACTACCGCGGGTACGCCTGCTTCGCAGAAGCTCGCCATGTCGTTGGCGTAGGCGGCGGTGATGTCCGGATCGGTGAGAACTGTTTCGTACGGCAATCCGACGCGAAGCCGTTCGGTCAGCTCCTGGGTTTCCCTGGCTTCCATGGGCTGCATGACTTCAGCGTGTCACTGCGCCGGGCGCGGGGAAAGATCCACCGCACCCGGGCGGCGCCCGCACGCGTTTACGACCTTGTCGTTACAGGTTGCCGCGGCGGGCTTGTTCGCGTTCGATCGCTTCGAAGAGCGCTTTGAAGTTGCCTTTGCCGAAGCCCATTGAGCCGTGTCGTTCGATCATCTCGAAGAAGACAGTCGGGCGATCCTGGACCGGCTTGGTGAAGATCTGCAGCAGATAGCCGTCCTCGTCGCGGTCGGCGAGGATCTTCAGTTCGCGCAGGGTGTCGATGGGGACGCGGGTCTCGCCGACCCACTCGCCGAGGGTGTCGTAATACGAGTCGGGAGTGTCGAGGAACTGCACACCGGCCGCGCGCATCTCGCGCACAGTGGTGACGATGTCGTTGGTGGCAAGCGCGATGTGCTGGACGCCGGGGCCGCCATAGAACTCCAGATATTCGTCGATCTGTGACTTCTTCTTGGCGATGGCCGGCTCATTGAGCGGGAATTTCACTTTGCGAGTGCCGTCGGCGACCACCTTTGACATCAGGGCGGAGTACTCGGTGGCGATGTCGTCGCCGACGAACTCCTTCATGTTGGTGAAGCCCATGACCTTGTTGTAGAAGGTCACCCATTCGTCCATCCGGCCGAGTTCGACGTTGCCGACGCAGTGGTCGATCGCCTGGAACCTTCTGGGGCGGTGGCCCGGCTCGACGATGGGGTTGGCGGCGATGTATCCGGGCAGGTAGGGGCCGTCGTAGCCGGAGCGGTCGACGAGTGTGTGGCGGGTCTGGCCGTACGTGGCGATGGCGGCGAGCACCACGGTGCCGTGCTCGTCCTTGAGTTCGTACGGCTCGGCGAGGCCGATGGCACCGTGTTCGACGGCGTATTCGTAGGCGGCGCGGGCGTCTGGTACCTCGATCGCCAGGTCGATCACACCGTCGCCGTGGGCCAGGACGTGCTCGGCGAGGAAGCGGCCGTGGTCGGTGGTGGCCTTGATGACGGAAGTGAGGACGAAGCGGGCTCTGCCGGATTCCAGGACGTAACTGGCGGTCTCGCGGTTGCCGTTCTCGGGCCCGGAGTAGGCGACGAGCGTCATGCCGAACGCGGTGGCGTAGTAGTGCGCGGCCTGTTTGGCGTTGCCGACCGCGAAGACGATTGCATCCATGCCTTTGACGGGGAAGGTGTCCTTGGCATTGACCTTGGTCTTGACCTTGTTCTCGTTCTCGTTCTCGTTCTTGGTTTTGGTCTCAGTCATGGGAGAAGAGTCCCGCTGCCTCTCAGGGTGTGCAATGGCTTGCTGTTTTAGTGGACAATTTGCACAGCATGGATGGCATTTCGCTTGGCATCGTGTGCACTATGACCACGGGAGGTGGCGGAGTGGGGATCGATGCGCTCGACGGACGGCTGATCAAGCTGTTGGAGCGGGAGCCGAGGATCGGGGTGTTGGAGATGTCGCGGCGGCTGGGAGTGGCCCGTGGGACGGTGCAGGCCCGGCTCGACCGTATGCAGGCCAATGGGGTGATCCGCGGTTTTGGGCCGCAGGTCGATCCTGCGGCGCTCGGCTATCCGGTGACGGCCTTCGCCACGTTGGAGATCAAGCAGGGCCAAGGTCCGGATGTGCGAGCGCATTTGGTGACCGTGCCGGAGGTGTTGGAGCTGCATACCACGACGGGGCAGGGGGACATGCTGTGCCGTCTGGTGGCCCGCTCCAATGCGGACCTTCAACGTGTGATCGACCGGGTGG
>JAFAUH010000209.1 GCA_019243445.1 Streptomycetaceae bacterium
ACAAGGGTGTGAACCCGGACGAGGTCGTGGCGGTGGGCGCGTCGCTGCAGGCGGGTGTGCTCAAGGGTGAGGTCAAGGACGTCCTGCTGCTGGATGTCACTCCGCTGTCGCTCGGTATCGAGACCAAGGGCGGCATCATGACCAAGCTGATCGAGCGGAACACCACGATCCCCACGAAGCGTTCGGAGATCTTCACCACGGCGGAGGACAACCAGCCGTCGGTGCAGATCCAGGTGTACCAGGGCGAGCGTGAGATCGCGGCGTACAACAAGAAGCTGGGGATGTTCGAGCTGACCGGGCTGCCGCCGGCGCCGCGTGGCGTGCCGCAGATCGAGGTGACCTTCGACATCGACGCCAACGGCATCATGCATGTCTCCGCCAAGGACTTGGGCACCGGCAAGGAACAGCGGATGACGGTCACCGGCGGTTCGGCGCTGCCGAAGGAGGACATCGACCGGATGATGCGGGAGGCTGAGCAGTACGCGGAGGAGGACCACAGGCGTCGCGAGTCCGCGGAGATCCGTAATCAGGCCGAACAGTTGGTCTACCAGACGGAGAAGTTCCTCAAGGACAACGAGGACAAGGTTCCGGGCGAGGTCAAGACCGAGGTCGAGACCGCGATGGGCGAGCTGAAGGAGAAGCTGAAGGGCGAGGACATCACCGCGATCCGCGAGGCGACCGAGAAAGTGGCGGCGGTCAGCCAGAAGCTCGGCCAGGCGATGTACGCCCAGGCACAGGCCCAGACTGCGGCCGATGGCGCGAGCCCGCACGAGGGCGCGGCGAAGCAGCAAGCCGGCGAGGACGTCGTCGACGCCGAGATCGTCGACGACGACAAGTCCCAGGGAGGCACCGGATGACCTCGCACCGGATGACCTCCCACGATGCCGCCCGATCCGAGATCCGCCGGCTGCGTGCGCAGCTGGCGGAGCGGACCGGGGATCTGCAGCGCGTCAAGGCCGAATACGACAACTACCGCAAGCGCGTGCACCGTGATCGGTTGGCAGTGCGCGAGATCGCCGTGGCCAACGTGCTCTCCCGGCTGCTGCCCGTCATGGACGTGATCGAGCAGGCCCGCGAGCATGGTGAGGTCAGCGGCGGCTTCGCCGTCGTCGCCGATGAGTTGGAAGCGCAGCTGAGTGCACTTGGCCTGGAGTCGATAAGCGAGGCAGGAAAGCCCTTCGATCCCCAGGTCCATGACGCGTTGTGGTATGCCAGCTCGGACGACGTCGGACTGGCCACCTGCACGGCAGTGCTGCGCTCCGGCTACCGGGTCGGCGATCACGTCCTGCGTCCGGCCGAGGTGGCAGTCGCCGGACCACCAGCCCTGGACAGCCCCCGCTCGCGACAACATGCAAGCCCTGCCCAACTGTCATACTCCCCGCCCCCGGACGGGGCAGCCCAGCGCCCCTAGCGACAGGATTTCGCGCCCCGCGGGGGCAGGACCCGTTCGAATGAACCAAGCTCCTGGTACAGCTCCTGCGGGTGACCGTCAGCGCACATGGAGCGGGGATCGGACCGGGGCGGTGCCGCCCGCGCCGGGGCGGGTCCGCCTGCCCGGCCGCACGACGCTGGGCGGGAGTGGGCAAGGTGAGCAGGGCATACGGCGGCCCTCGGTACTTCGCATCGATGCCGTGTCCCAGTCGTCGCTGAGGACTCCGACGCCGATACGTGTTCTGCCGAGGGCCTAGCCAGAGCCTGGATGGGGGTCACCCGGGTCGACGGACGTCTCCGCCGACGCTGCGGCTCTCTCCGGTGTTCTGGTGTATTAGATAGTTTGCTCCATATTTATCCGTAGTCAAGACTTCCTGTGGTTTTCGTTCAGGTAAGTCCGGTTTTCTGGCGGCCTCGGGCGGCGCTGCCACCAAGCGCGATCAGTGCCGTCGTCGGCTCCAGTGGTGGAAGACGTGGTGCGTCACGACGATGTGCCGCACGAGCGAATGCCGCACCGGGTGGTAGTGGCGGTGGTAGAGGTGACGGGCGCCGCATGAAGCAGCCAGCGCCCCCAGGATCACTACCAGCACGATGACAGCACATCCGATCTTGACCACCTTCATGTCCATGATGACGCCCGCGGTGATATCGGCGGTTCGCTTCGGCGGAAAATCGTTGGCGCCGCTTGCCGGGAAGCCCGTAATCTTTTGCACTTCGGCAACGGGCAGGGAGCTTCTGGGACATGCGGGTGTACGGCGCCGTGGCGCTGCGTGGATTCCGGCGGTTCGCGACCTATCGGGTGGCGACCTTGGCGGGGGTGTTCACCAACACCATCTTCGGCTTCATCCTGGCCTATACCTTCATCGCATTGTGGACGGTGCGCCCGCACCTGGGTGGCTACGATCTGCCGCACGCGGTGACGTACGTCTGGCTCGGCCAGGCCATGCTGGCGACAACCGCGATCATGGGCGGTGGCGTCGAAGCGGATCTGATCGAGCGGATCAGGACCGGTGATGTGGCGATCGATCTCTATCGTCCGGCGGATCTCCAACTGTGGTGGCTGGCCGCCGACCTGGGACGGGCCGGGTTTCAACTGCTCGGGCGCGGCGTGTTGCCGATGGTCGTGGGCGCGCTGGTCTTCCCCCTCGCCTGGCCCGAACAGCCATTGACCTGGGCGTACTTCTTCGCCTCGATCGCGCTGGGGGCCGTGGTCAGCTATGCGATCCGCTACCTGGTCGCGCTCGCCGCCTTCTGGCTGTTGGACGGCTCCGGGCTGACCCTGCTGGCCGCGCTGAGCGCGGTGTTCTTCTCCGGGATGCTGCTGCCGCTGCCGGTGTTCCCCGGATGGCTGGGCGCCTTGGCACGGACGCTGCCGTGGTCGTCGCTGCTGCAGGTGCCCGCCGACATCTTCCTCGGCAGCCGCAGCGGTGGCGCAGTGATGACGGGACTTGCGTTTCAGGCAGGGTGGGCGCTGGCCCTGCTGGGGGCTGGACAACTGCTGCAAGCGGTCGCGACCCGCAAGGTGGTGGTGCAAGGTGGCTGAGGCGCTGCGCGCGTATGCGCTGATCGCTGGGGCGTGGATACGCTCGACGATGGCGTACCGTTTCTCCTTCGTGATGATGACAGTCGGCAACTTCCTGGCCACCGCACTGAACTTCGCCGCGATCGCCATCATTTTCGGTCACACGCGGCTCCTCGGCGGCTTCTCGCTGCCCGAGACGGCTTTCTTGTACGGGACTTCGGGCTGCGCCTTGGGGCTGGCGGACCTCGTGCTGGGCAGCATGGACCAGTTGGGGCGGCGGGTGCGCGACGGGACGCTGGACACGCTGCTGGTCCGGCCGGCACCGGTGTTCGCGCAGGCCGCCGCCGACCGGTTCGCGCTGCGGCGGCTGGGGCGGATCACCCAGTCGGCGCTGGTGCTCATCTGGGCGCTGGCCGCCTTGAAGGTGGTCTGGACACCGGCCGATGTGCTGCTCGTACCGGTCATGCTGCTCAGCGGGGCGGCGATCTTCGGTGCCATCTTCGTGATCGGTGCCGCATTCCAGTTCTGGGCCACCGACGCGGCGGAGGTGCAGAATTCGTTCACCTACGGCGGCAACGGGCTGACCCAGTACCCGCCGACGATTTTCGCCAAGGATCTGCTGCGCGGTGCGACGTTCGTCGTGCCGCTCGCCTTCATCAACTGGCTCCCGGCGCTGCACATCTTGGGCCGTCCCGATCCGTTGGGACTGCCCGGCTGGCTGGACTTCTGCTCGCCGCTGGTGGCTGTGGTGGCATGCGGGGTGGCAGGGCTCGCCTGGCGTGCGGGTCTGAAGTCATACCGGAGCACCGGGAGTTGAAAGAGCCGAAAGAGAGGGTGCGGGCATGGAGGCGCTGATTCGTCTGGAACGGGTCGAGAAAGTCTTCCAAGTGCGGCGCAAAGCCGGCAGGCTGCGAAGCGTACGCAGCGAGGTGCGGGCGGTGGACGGCATCTCGTTCGACATCGCGCGCGGTGAGATGGTCGGCTACATCGGGCCGAACGGCGCCGGCAAGTCGACAACGATCAAGATGCTGACCGGAATCCTGGTGCCGAGCGGCGGGCGGCTGCGCGTCGCCGGAATTGATCCAGCGCGCGAGCGTACCCGGTTGGCGCGGCGGATCGGGGTGGTCTTCGGCCAGCGGACCACCTTGTGGTGGGATCTGCCACTGCGGGATTCGTACGAACTGGTGCGCCGCATGTATCGGATCCCGGACGACCGGTATGCGCGAAACCTCGCACGGTGCGTTGAACTCCTCGACCTCGGGGCGCTGTTGGATGCCCCAGTGCGGCAGCTCTCACTGGGCCAGCGGATGCGCGGCGATATCGCGGCGGCGCTGCTGCACGATCCGGAGGTGCTGTACCTGGACGAGCCGACGATCGGCCTCGATGTGGTCAGCAAGGCGAAGGTGCGGGGCTTTTTGCGAGACCTCAACACCGAGCGCGGTACGACTGTGCTGCTGACCACGCACGACCTGACCGACATCGAGCAGTTGTGCACCCGCGTGATGGTGATCGACCACGGGCGGCTGGTCCACGACGGCGATCTCGGCGGACTGCACGCCGTCGGCGACAGCGAACGCACGCTCGTCGTGGACTTCGAGCGCGAACTGCCGCCGGTACGGATCGCGGGCGCCCGACCGGTAAAGGTCGAAGGTCCGCGGCAGTGGCTGGCCTTCCCGGCCTCGGCGAGTGCGGCGCCGCTCGTCGCCGAACTCACCGCCCGCTATCCGCTGGTCGACCTGTCGGTGCGTGAGCCGGTGATCGAAGACGTGATCGCGCGGATGTATGCGGACCGCGCTGCGCTGTAACGCTCTGGGGAGCAATAGGGAGCCCGCTCCCTATTGCTCCCCAGAGCGTTAGGAACTCGGGCTTCTACGACGGGATGGGGGAGGGGAGGCAGAGTACGTGACGGAGCGTCTTGACGCGCGCGGCCGGGGTGTCGGCGGCCAGCAGAGCGGCGAGCACTGCCATCCGGGCCTGCCCTGCACGCAAGGTGCCGGTGAGTACCGCGCCGGCGGCGGCGAGGTCGACGGCTCCTCCGCCGCCGCTGTAGATCTCAGCGACTGGTCCTTCGGGAACGCGGGTCGTCAATGCCACGAGCACACCAGAGGCGACCGCCTCGTCCACGGCTGCGGCGATATCGGGGGTGGTGTTGCCCGCGCCGGTACCCACCAGCACGATGCCCTGTGCGCCGGCGCCCACCGCCGCCCGCAGCAACAGCGGGTCGGCGTCGCAGTGGTGCATGATGATGTCGACGCGGGGCACGGCCACCTCCGCCTCCGGCAGGGGCAGCGGTGCCGACCGGTCGGGCTTCCTGTGGACGGACACACTGCCGAAGCCGACGTCTCCGACGTGCGCGCCGGATGGGTCCGCGAACGCCCGGGGGGCGAGCGCGCACACCTTCACGGTGCCGCGGGCGGCGTGCACTTGACCGTCGAATGCCACCAGCACCCCGAGATCCCGGACGGTCGCAGCGGTGAGCAACGCGTCGTGGAGATTGCCTGCGGCGTCGCCGTCCACTGCTTCGAGGGGGCGCTGTGCACCGGTGAAGACCACGGGCCGCGGATCGTCGTGGTGCAGATCGAGCAGGAAGGCCGACTCCTCCAACGTGTCCGTGCCGTGGGTGACCACGATGCCGTCCACACCGGGATCGGCGAGCGCGTTGTGCACCGCGCGCAGCAGGGTGAGCTGGTGGGCGGTCGTCAGTCGTGAGCTGTTCACGTTGAACAGGTCGACGACCTCGGTGACGACCCCTTCCGGAACCGCGGCGCAGGCCAGCACATCGTGGCCGCTGGCCTCGGCGACATATCCGGAGCCCTGCCAACGACTGGCGATCGTCCCGCCGGTGCTTATAACGACGATGCGTCCCACGTGCTCATGCCCCTTGCGCTGAACGTTGCTGGTGTTGCCGATGTGCGGCGCAACCATAGAGCAAATTATGCGCAATATGATTGCTAATTTTCGCGCTATGAGTATTCTGCTGGGTTGATAATTGCGTCATGGATTATATCGATCGAAATATTTTGCGTGAGCTTCAGAAGGACGGTCGGCTGACCAACCAGGAGCTGGCCCAGCGCGTCGGGCTCACCGCCTCCCCCTGCATGCGCAGAGTCCGCCAGCTGGAACAAGACGGTGTCATCCAGGGCTACCGTGCCGTGATCGATCCCGAGGCCGTCGGCCGGGGCTTCGAAGTGCTCGTCTCGATCGAGGTGAAGCGGGACCGGCAGGCGGTCGAGGAAGTCGAGGCGGCTCTGCGGGAAATCCCGGACGTCATCGAGGCGTACCGGCTCTTCGGCAGCCCCGGCTGCCTGCTGCGCATCGCCGTCGCCGATATCACCGCCTATGAGCAGCTGTGGATCGAACGGCTCACCACCTTGTCCGGTGTCACCGAGGTCAACTCGCAGATTGTGATGAAACGCATCAAGGAACCCCGCTTCCTTCCGGTGGACGGGTGAGGAGCGGCTGCTCGTACGGTTCGATGAGCTGAGCCATCAAGAAGAGATCAGCACGGGAATGCTCCCGGGCCTCAGGGGAAGACGCCTTGCAGAGATGGGGCGGGAGCGGCCGGAGGAGAAGGGAGGAAGAGCAGATGAGTGCGAAGGCGAAGAAGGAGATACGGATTGGTGGCCGGAGCGTGCCGCTGTCCAATCCGGACAAGGTGCTCTTCCCGGAGAACGGGATCACCAAGGCCGAACTGGTCGACTACTACCGGTCCATTGCGCGCCCCATGCTCACCCATCTCAAGGGCCGACCGCTGGTAATGGAACGCTATCCCGACGGATATGACGGAAAGTCTTTCTTCCACAAGGACATCCCCGACTACTTCCCAGACTGGATCCATACCGTTCAGGTTCCCAAGCAGGGCGGCAGCATCACCATGGCGGTCTGCGACGACACGGCCACGCTGGTCTACCTCGCCAACCAAGCGTGCATCACCCCGCACCCATGGCTGAGCCGCGCGGACTGCCTGGACTGTCCCGACCGGCTGGTCTTCGATCTCGACCCTCCGGGGGACGGCACAGACGACTTCGAGAGCGTACGGTGGAGCGCACGGCAGTTGGGCGACCTGCTCACCCAACTCGGGCTTCGCCCTGTAGTGATGACGACAGGATCGCGTGGCCTGCACCTGCTGGTCCTGCTCGACCAGCGCACCGACTTCGCCACCGCACGACACTTCGCCCGCCGCGTCGCCGATACGCTCGTCGCATGCCACAGCGGTCGGCTGACCACCGAGCCGCGCAAGAACAAACGTCAGGGCCGCCTCTATCTGGACATCCAGCGCAATGCCTACGCCCAGACCTCGGTCGCCCCGTACGCCATACGCGCCCGTCCGCATGCTCCGGTCGCCACTCCGCTGGAGTGGGATGAACTCGACGACCCCGGTCTCGGTCCGCGGCGCTGGACGCTGCGTACTCTTCCCGGACGACTCGACAAGTACGGCGATCCATGGAAAGGGCTGAGCCGCTGCCGGCGCTCGCTCGCCGGTGCTGAGCGGCGACTCGAAGCACTCGCCGAAGAGGAATTCCCAGCAGCTCGTGGCGCCGCTCCCTCACGGTGATGCCTTGCCCCTTGGCCATCCGTCCTCGACATGCGCAGGGCATCGGCATCGCGCATGAGCGCTTCGCCGGGCTCAACCTGGCAAACCCGCCGCAGCCGTCCACGCACAGGAGCAGTCAAACGACCACGCTACCTGCTGGCATGCGGTAGGCGCTGGTGGGAAGACGCCATTATGGTGGGCCGCAGACAAGGCAATGACTGCTTGCTGTTGCGGCTGGCGCCAGCGCCCAGCACCCTGAGGAGGCAGGCTAATGAGTGCCAAGGTGTCTGACCAGATTCTCACCCGGCTGCGCGAGTGGGGTGTAAGTTGCGTCTTCGGATATCCCGGCGACGGTATCAACGGACTGCTGGCAGCCTGGGGCCGCGCCGACAACGATCCCCGCTTCATCCAGTCCCGGCATGAGGAGATGGCCGCGTTCGAGGCCGTCGGCTACGCCAAATTCAGTGGACGGGTGGGGGTGTGCACAGCCACATCGGGTCCCGGTGCCATCCACTTGCTCAACGGGCTCTACGACGCCAAGCTCGACCACGTGCCGGTTGTGGCAGTCGTCGGACAGACGAACCGCAGCGCCATGGGCGGTTCCTACCAGCAGGAAGTCGATCTCCACACTCTTTTCAAGGACGTGGCCTCGGAGTTCGTCGAGACCGTCAACGTTCCCGAACAACTGCCCAATGTGTTGGATCGGGCGTTTCGCACCGCTTGGACTCGGCGGTGTCCGACGGCGGTGATCGTCCCGGCCGATGTCCAAGAACTCGACTACTCACCGCCCACTCACGCCTTCAAGATGGTTCCCTCCAGCCTTGGCTGCGAGGAATTCGCGCCGCAGCCAGGTGACGCCGCGCTGGAACGGGCCGCCGAGATCCTCAACGCCGGTGAAAAGGTCGCGATGCTCATCGGCCAGGGTGCAGCCGGCGCTCGCAACGAGGTGGAACGTGTGGCCGACGTGCTGGCCGCAGGAGTGGCCAAAGCACTTTTGGGCAAGGACGTGCTCAGCGATGAACTGCCATACGTCACCGGGGCGATCGGGCTGCTGGGCACACGGCCGTCGTATGAGCTGATGCGTGACTGCGACACATTGCTGACGATCGGTTCGAGCTTCCCGTACACCCAGTTCCTGCCCGAGTTCGACCGGGCCAGGGGAGTACAGATCGACATCGACCCGCACATGGTCGGCATGCGCTACCCCTATGAGGTCAACCTGATCGGTGACGCTCGCGCGACCTTGTCGCGGCTGCTGCCCATGCTGCGCCGCAAGAAGGACCGCAAGTGGCAAAAGCAGATCATCGCGAACAATGAGCGGTGGCGTGGTGTGATGACGCGGCGCGCCGAGCAGTCTGCCGATCCCATCAACCCGGAGTACGTGGCCTGGGCGCTCGACCCGCTGCTGCCGGACGACGCCATCATCACCTCCGACTCGGGCTCGGTCGCCAACTGGTACGCCCGTCACCTGCGTATACGCGGATCCATGCGGGCATCGCTGTCGGGAACGCTGGCCACCATGGGCTGCGGAGTCCCCTATGCGATCGGCGCGAAATTCGCCCACCCGGACCGGCCGGTGATCGCGCTGGTGGGGGATGGTGCGATGCAGATGAACGGGCTCGCGGAGCTGATCACCGCATGGAAGTACAAGGACACCTGGAGCGATCCGCGGCTGGTGGTGGCGGTGTGGAACAACCAGGACCTCAACCAGGTCACCTGGGAGATGCGCGCCATGAGCGGCTCCCCGCAGTTCCTTCCCTCGCAGTCGATACCGGATGTGTCCTACGCGGCGTTCGCCACCTCACTCGGTATGACGGGCATCCGTGTCGAAAAGCCGGACGGCGTCCTGGACGCCTGGCAACATGCGCTGGATGCGGACGGGCCGGCGGTGCTCGAATTCGTCACCGATCCGTCCGTGCCGCCCATCCCTCCGCACGCCACCTGGGAGCAGATGGAAGCCACAGCGAAATCCATCCTCAAAGGTGACGTCGAACGCGAGGCCATGGTCCGGCAGGGCTTCAAGGCCAAGGTCCAAGAATTCCTGCCCGGTGCACACAGGCGGGCGGAGGCACGCCCCGGTCACCTGCGCCACCGACGCAAGGAGAAGGCGCGTGCAGCTCGCCGCAGAGAACTGCACGACGCCCGGCTCAGATGACTTATGGCATCGGCTGCCGAATACGGAGGGATCTGGCATGTTCCGTACGTCCCGTACATCGCACGGTTCGCGAGTTGTCGCGGTCACGGGGGCGAGTGGTGGCGTTGGCCGGGCCGCTGCTCGCGCTTTCGCGGCCAGAGGAGACCGCGTGGCACTGATGGCTCGCGGCCGGACCGGCCTGGACGCAGCCGCCGATGAGGTGCGGGCGACCGGGACTTCGGCCCTGCCATTGGAGGTGGACGTAGCCGACCCCCGGGCGGTGGAGGAGGCAGCATCGCAGATCGAACGCGAACTGGGCCCTATCGACATATGGGTCAATGACGCCTTCACCACGGTGTTCTCGGAATTCACCGATATCGAGCCCGAGGAATTCCGCCGCGTCACCGAGGTCTGCTACCTCGGCTATGTGTACGGCACTCAGGCCGCGCTGCGGCGGATGCTGCCTCGCGATCACGGCACGATTGTGCAGGTCGGATCGGCGCTCGCCTACCGAGGTATCCCGCTTCAATCGGCGTACTGTGGCGCCAAACACGCCATTCAAGGCTGGAACGAAGCGCTGCGCTGCGAACTCCTGCACCACCGCAGCAAGGTGTGCGTCACGATGGTCCAACTGCCTGCCGTCAATACACCGCAGTTCGATTGGTCGCTGAGCCGGATGCCCCGGCAGGCGCAGCCCGTTCCGCCGATTTACCAGCCGGAAGTGGCTGCGCGGGCCATCGTATATGCGGCCGGTCATCCGCACCGCAGGGAGTACTGGGTCGGCGGCAGTACCGCAGGCACGCTGATCGCCAACGCGATTGCTCCGGGGCTTTTGGACCGCTACCTGGCACGCACCGGCTACGCTTCCCAGCAGACCGACGAGCCAAAGCTTCCCGGCAGCCGCCACAACCTGTGGGAACCACTGGACGACGCAGCCGGCAAGGACTTCGGCGCACACGGTCGTTTCGACGAGACTGCGAAAGCACACGCGGTACAAGCATGGGCGTCCCGCCACCACGGCATGCTCGCCGTTGCCGGGATCGCGACCGCCACGGGCATGGTAGCGGGGGTGGCGGGTCAAGTGCGCGGGAGACGCCGGCTCACGACACGGTAGAAAGCAGCTGCAATGGCGAGCGCACCCGCGCCGGCCGTGGTGGTCGCCAGGCGTGCGTCGGCGGGTCTGAGCAGCTGGCGCGGGGCACCCAGCTTCTCCGGATGGTCAGCGGATGCCGGGCCGTCGAGGCCCATGGTGAGGGCCTCCGCCAAGTGCATGGCACGCCGGCCGGTGCCTCCCTGCTCAATCTGGGTGCGGCAGCTGAAACCGTCGGCGATCACCAGCGCGGACGGAGCAGTCGCGCGGACTGCGGGGAGCAGACCCAGCTCGCCGATCCTCATCGACAGTTCATGGTGTCCGCGTTCGAACCCGAAATTCCCCGCGAGCCCACAGCATCCCGTATCCAGGACGTCGGCGATGATGCCGGCCCGACGCATGAGCTCGGTGTCTGCGTCGAACTTCATGACCGCATGCTGGTGGCAATGGGTCTGGACGGTGGCCGTGCGGGCGAGATGCGGGGGTTCCCAGCCGTCAGGCGCGCAGTTCACCAGCGTTTCGGACAGCGTCATCGTCTGCTGTGTAAGGCGCCGCACGTCGTCGTCCTCGGGCATCATCTCGGGCGCGTCGGCCCGGAAGACGGCGGTGCAGGAGGGCTCCAGGGTGACAATGGGCGTTCCGGTCTCGAGCCACGGCCGCAACGCACCGAGCGTTCGCTGCAGCACGCGGCGCGCGATATCGAGCTGCCCGGTGGAGATCCAGGTCAGGCCGCAGCACAGCGGCTCGGCCGGTACGGCGACGTGGAAACCGGCGTCCTCCAGCACACGTACCGCGGACTGGGCGACGTGGGGGTGGAAGTAGTTGCTGAACGTGTCCGGCCACAGGACGACCGCGTGCGGATCCGCCGGCCACGGCGGTGGCATGCCGCGCTGCCGCCACCACTGGACGAAGGACTGCTCGGCAAAGAGCGGAGCTGGACGTTGGCCGGCTACCCCGGCGAGTCGTTTGCCAACACAGGACAATACGGGTGCATGCAGGACCGCGTTGACCGCCCGCGGCGCTGCCTGCGACAGCAACGCCCACACAGGCAGCCAGCCCAGCGCGTAATGAGCAGCGGGCCGCAGCCGTCCGGCGTAGTGGTGGGCGAGGAATTCGGCCTTGTAGGTGGCCATGTCGACGCCGACCGGGCAGTCGGACTTGCAGCCCTTGCAGGCCAGGCAGAGATCGAGCGCGTCGCGGACTTCGGGGGAGCGCCAGCCGCCGCTCACCGGTGAGTCGGCGTGTCCGTCGAGCATCTCAAAGAGCAGGCGCGCCCGGCCGCGGGTGGAGTGCTCCTCTTCGAGGGTTCCCCGGTACGAGGGACACATCACCCCTCCGGAGTGGGTGCGGCACTGGCCGATGCCCACGCACCGCAGCACGGCCCGGTGGAAGCTGCCCTCGTCGTGCGGGTAACCGAAGAAGGTGGGAGGATCGGCCGGATGCCACTGTGCGCCGAGCCGCAAGTCGGCATCGACAGGACGCGGCTGAACGACCTTGCCGGGATTCATCCGGCCCTGCGGATCGAAGAGCGCCTTCAACTCACCGAACGCGCCCACCAAACGCCTGCCGAACATGCGTACCAGCAGTTCACCACGGGCCTGCCCGTCGCCGTGCTCGCCCGACAGCGAGCCGCCGTAGGAACTCACCAGGTCGGCGGCACGCTCCACGAAATGGCGGAATTCCGCCACACCGTCAGCGGAGCGCAGATCAAAAGGGATGCGGGTATGAACGCATCCTTGGCCGAAGTGCCCGTACAGCGACGACAGCGCATAGCCGAACTCGGCAAGGAGCGATTCCACATCGCGCAGGTAGGCACCGAGCCGTTCCGGAGCAACCGCGGAATCCTCCCAGCCTTCCCATGTCTCCCGGGCATCCGGCGGGCGCGCGGTGACACCGAGTCCGGCTTCGCGTGCCTTCAGCATCTCCTCCTCGCGGGCGGGATCGTCGGAGAAAGCGACGCAGGCGTCGTGTTCGCTACGGCCGATCGCACTGAGCATCTCCCGGACTTTGTCGTCGGCCTGCTCGGTGGAGTCGCCGGTGAACTGCAGCAGCAGCCAGCTGTCGCCGTCCGGGAAGCGGTCGAGTGAGTCGAGATAGGCGTGGCGCTCGCGCATCAGCTGCGCCATCCGGCCGTCGATCGCCTCGAGCATCGTGGGACGGCAGTGTTCCAGCAGCCTGGGAACGTCGTCTGCCGCCGTGAAGATGTCGGGGTAGCCGAGCACGACTGTCGCCTCCGCTGCCGGCACGGCGACTAGATCGAGTTCGGCGCGCAGCACAGCGATCAACGTGCCCTCGCTGCCGGTCAGAGCCTTGGCAACGTTGAAGCCGTTCTCCGGAAGCAGGGCGTCCAGGTTGTATCCCGATACCCGGCGCGGGATCCGCGGGAAGCCGTGGCGAATATCCGCCATGTACCGGTCGGCGATCTCTCGCATCCCGCGGTAGAGCTCGGCGCGCCGCCCGCCCGCGGCGAGGATCTCCTCGTACTCGGCCTGCGTGGTGGGACCGGTCCAGCAGCGCAGCCCGTCACAGGTGAAGATCTCCAGCCGCCGCACGTTGTCGACGGTCTTGCCATAGGCCTGGGCGGTCGCACCGCACGAGTTGTTGCCGATCATTCCGCCGAGCGTGCACTGGCCGTGGGTGGAGGGTTTGGGCCCGAATTTCAGGCCGCACCCTGCTGACAGCTGCCGATTCAGCTCGTCGAGGACGACGCCTGGTTCAACGACGCACGTGCGGTTGCCTGGATCCACCGAGAGCAGCCGATTGCAGTACTTGGTCCAGTCGATGATCACGGCGTGGTTGGTGCACTGGCCGCCGAGCGAGGTTCCGCCGCCTCGGGAGAGGACGGGCAGGCCGTACTCGGCACAGACCGCGATCGCCTCCGCTCCCGCCTCCACGCTGCGCGGCACCACCACCCCGATGGCTACCTGACGATAGTTGGAGCCGTCCGTCGAGTAGGTGCCGCGGCTGCCGGCATCGAATCTCACCTCGCCGTCGACCCGCCGACGCAGAACCGCTCGGGCAGCCTCCACCTGCCGGTGCGAAATCCCAGCGCTTAGGCCATTCGAATCATGGGGGAGTGCTGCGGTCATAGGCCTCTTCCTTGTGCGGAAACTGTCACTCCTGAGTGACCCGCCCTACCAGACGATGACCTCGCCGGCGCCGTACTTGCCAGGCGGAACGGCGCTGTCGAAACAGCAGTCGGTTGGTCACCAGTAGTGGCGTCGCCCGAAGACCGCGTGTCCGAGGGAACCAAGGAGCCATAGAATTGCTCCGATGGCGACCAGGATGATTCCGATGGTCCAGAGAATGGCGATCTTGAGCACGAAGCCCACAACGAGCAGAATAATTCCGAGGATGAGCATCGCGTCCTCCGCCTATTAATTAATCCTGACGACCCCGAGTTCGGTTGTCTTTCTGCTACCCCTTCGCCGCAGTTGTAACCATATTTCGAGACCGGTGGTCCGACCACGGACCAGTTCTACGCCGGACCAGTTCTACGCCAAAGGACTGCGACGCAAGGGGAAAGGCCGTTCATCGATGAGCAAGTCCGAACTGAAGAAGGCGATCGGCGATTAGCGCTGCCCTGGCCCGCCGCCAAAACCCACGCAGTGCCCGCCGCACGGGAAGACGGAAGTGCCTGAAGCCCCGGTGACTTTCATGAGGCGTCGAGGCGGGGGAAGGTGACTTCTTCGAGCAGGAGACGGATGGTGGCGGCGAGCGGAATGGCGATCAGGGCGCCGATGATCCCCAGCAGGCTGCCGCCGATCAGTACCGCCACCACGGCGACCATGGCCGGCACCTCGACCTGTCTGCTCATGATCTTCGGGACCAGGAGATAGTCCTCCGCGAGCCGGTAGGCGGTGTAGAAAGCCGCTGTGGTGCTGGCTACCGGCAGCGACACAGTGAGAGCCACCAAAGATACAATCAGCCCGGCGATGGTCGATCCCACTACAGGGATGAGGTCCAATAGGGCGACGAACATGGCGAGCAGAAATGCGTAGGGAACCCCGACGATCTCCAACCAGGCAAACGTCCCCCCGGCTGCGATGAGCGCGAGCACCAGCTGGCCGATCAGGTAGCGCCCGACTTTGGCGAATACCTCCTCCGTGATGCGCGTGACTCTTTCGCGTCGGGACCCGGGGACGAGCCGAAAGAGTGTCGCCTTGATGTAGGGGAGACCCAGCAGGAAGTACACAGTCAGCACGGTGGCGAGCATTGCCGACGCCAAGGCGTCGAGTACGAACTTCCCGGCACCGAGCAGCCCGCCTGCGAGGGAGAGGCCACCACCGCCGGTCAGCAGACGCTGGAGGTTCTGCTCGATATGGAACTGCTTGTTCAGTCGGCCCAGGACCGAATGGACGTTGCTCAGCGCGTGGAGATAACCCGGGAGTTTGCGGCCGAGCTGTCCAGCCTGTTCCGCCAATGGCGGGATGGCCAGTGACAAAAAGCCCGCCAGCACCCCGAGCACCGCCAAGCCGATCACACACACAGCAGCCCAGCGCGGCAGCCGGTGACGCCCGAGCCACCGCACGATGGGGTCGAGGCCCACGGCGAGGTAGAACGCCAGCACAATCAGCACCAGCACGGAACCGACGGCGAGCAGCGCCTCGACAACGCCTGCAGTCACCGCCACCCCTGCAGCGCCGGCCATGCCGATGAAGAACGGCGACCGCCGGTTCAGAGGTTTTCCTGGACTGCCTAGGCCCCGCTCCTCGCCCGACATACTTTGGCCCCATGCGTATCGACTTCGATCCCGCCGAGCTTGGCCGGAACACCTCCCACCGTATGCTCACGGCCACTGTGGTGCCTCGACCGATCACCTGAGTGTCTACTTGATCAGAAAAGTATCAGATTGCAAACCTCGCCTCTGCGAAGTTCAGCGGAAAATGGTGTCGGTGAGTGAGGCATTAGCCCAGGTCAGGGGGTTGTGCAATGGCGTTGACGTGGGTGAGTGCCGTCGGCGTGGCGACTCCCTACTCGAATGTCGCGGCTGGCGGCGGCCCCGGCATGCTGGATTTCGCGGATTTCCTCGTGGTGGCGCCGAGATTGAAACCTGCCCCCGGTGGCGTCACCCTGACCGACACCTGCGACAACGAGCACGGCAACCTTGAGATACGGCTTCCTCCTGTGCGGTGGTGAGCGTCACGGTGATGGCCATGTTTGAACTTTCCGCGAGTGAAACCTCGTTACTGAACTGGATGTCAGATGCGCTGATCTCCATTGGCATGACCTAGCCAGACCTAAGCGGGTGTCCTGAAGTTCTGCGCGTAACTCTTCGGCAGCCATGGTGAGGCCCAGGGGGCGGCGGTGGTGAGCATCTGAGCGGGCGAGCGTTGCCGGAAGAAGGCGTGGGCTTGGCGCAGGCGGCCGGGCCAGGTGACGGCGGTGTTGGCGATGTGTGCCTTCAGCGCGGCCCAGATGCGTTCAACCGGGTTGTCGTGCGGGCTGTAGCGAGCGCCGTACAGCAGGTGCAGGCGGGGGTGGCCGGCT
Organism: Streptomycetaceae bacterium; assembly: GCA_019243445.1. Classification (GTDB taxonomy): domain Bacteria; phylum Actinomycetota; class Actinomycetes; order Streptomycetales; family Streptomycetaceae; genus Streptantibioticus_B. The sequence continues at coordinate 16,202 of JAFAUH010000209.1, forward strand.
GCGTAGGCATCTACCACTTTGGCGTGGTGGATGCTGTCATTGTCGCAGATCACCGCAATGGCCGGGGCGTTGGGGTAGGCGGCCAGCAGCATCTGGAGGAAGGCGACGAAGCAGGCGGCATTACGTCGGCCGAAGTTGTAGACCCATGCGCCGGTGGTCATCTCCAAGGCGCCGAAGACGGTGGTCTGCCGGTTCTTGCCAGGGGTGGCCACCTCTTGCCGCGTTCCGCGCAGGATCCAGCTCGCCCGCACGGCAG
>JAFAUH010000252.1 GCA_019243445.1 Streptomycetaceae bacterium
CGTACAGGCCACAAGAGATGTGTCCATGAAGCCTGGTCGTCATAAGGCAGTGGCGCGAGATCATCATCGTAGGGAACAAGGGCGCTCTCGAATGGGGTAGCTCCCCAGTCGCGAACCACTTCCCCAGTGATAAATTTTTTCGAAAGCGCGGTTGGTACCCGCTGGCGTCGCAGCGCATGGGCTGTGCTGATGAATGCATCATCCTGGCCGGGGAAGCTTGCGAAGCCGATTTCTCGCGAGAGTGCGGCCTTGAGTGTGGATGTCGCGTTCTTCTCGATTGCCTCGTTGAGTTCCAAGCCCCCAGCAGTCAAAATCCATGGCTGTTTGCCGAAGTAACGATCCCGCTCCAGGTCATCTACCGAAACCCACTGGCCGACCGATCCTGGTTTGTTGATCTGCTCTACGATCGCTTTCCAGGCCAGCCCGTCCTCACCCTTCTCCGGCACAGTAGGTTCGCCTTGGACGCTCCGCACCGTACGGATAGTCGTTGAACGCGCGCTTCCTTCACGGCGAGTACCGATCAGGATGACGGTAGGCGTGCCATGGCCGGGGATGTAGGCGCCGGAAGTATCGATGACTTCGGTGAGTTCGACCTGGTGCGCGAAATACTTCTCGATGAGCTTGGTTCCGAACTCTCGCTTCATGAAGGAGTTCGCCGTGATCTGGCCGACTATGCCGTAACCCTTGCCATCGGTCTCGCCCCGCTTGGCGAGCTCGAAGAACCGCTGGGAGAAGGGGACGGACAGGGCGTACTTCCCCGCGCACGCGTCATATAGCTCCCGGTACAGCTGGTTCAGCTTCTTGTCCTTGACCGTGATGTACGGCGGGTTGCCGACCACCAGGTGGTATCGCCCCGGCTCCAGGATCCGGTCGTACTCGTGCACGTCCTCCGTCGCGTATGAGAACTTAGCCAGCGGGTCACCGGCCGACCCGTCATCCCCAAGCCCCAGCTGGAACTCCAGCTCCAGCTGCCGGTCCTTGATGAGGGAGTCGCCGACCGCGAGCTGGATGGGCCATTCGTACGCCTGCGCCTTCGCGAAGGTCCGGATGCCGCTCGCGGCCATCGCCGCGACCAGTAGACGGAAGCGGGCCACGGCGACCGCGAAGGGGTTGAGGTCCACCCCGTGTACTGATTCCAGTGCCGCCCGTACCCGCTCGTACGCGCCCACTTCGGGCCGCTGTTCGGCCCACATCCGCACCAGCCGCCGGAATGCCTCGAGGACGAAGTGCCCGGACCCGCAGGTTGGGTCGATCATCTTCAGCTCTTCGAAGCCGAACTCGCGGACTGCTGGCGTCATCGTCCGGTCGAGGATGAACTCCTCCACGAACTCCGGTGTCTGCAGGAGCGCGTACGTCTTGCGGGCGGCCTCGCTGAGGTCCTGGTACAGGTCGCCGAGGAACCGGGTGTCCCAGCCCTTCGTTCCGTCCTCGCTGAGCGGGTCGCTGAAGTCGTGCATGAGCACGTGCACCGCGTCGCCGTCGCCCTCTTCGGCCCGCTGCTCCCGCCAGAACGCCAGCAGTGCGCCTGCTCCGTCGTGTGAGAGCGGGATCTGGAACAGCGGGTTGTGGTCGGGGTCGAACAGCAGCTGTCCGGCCTGCCCGGCGCCGAGCTCGGCGAAGGCGGCCTCCAGCCACCCCCGGTAGGTCGGGTCGGCGTCCTGCTCCAGGTACTCCTCGTACCGCGCCTGCGCGATCTCCCGCCCGGCCACGTCGGGGGCGGTGATGTACGGCTCGGGGATCAGCCCGTTGTCCTCGCTGAACCGTACGAAGACGGTGCCGAGCACCCAGGCCACCGCGACCTGCGTGACTCGTTCCCCGAGCCACGCGTTCCAGGTCGCCGCCGTGCGCCCCAGCTTCCGGGCCTGGTCGTACTCGCCCCGCAACCGTGCCCCGACCTCGGGGACGGCCTTGACCTGCTGCTCAAGGTCGCTCTCCGCCGCCTTGACCTGCTTTTGCAGGTCGGCGAGGAGGCTCTTGCGGTCGATCACGAACAGCTCCTGTGACTGGAAGAAGTGGGACGAATAAGAGGTGGGCGAAACGGATAAGAGATCAGATCAGGCTCAGCCGTCCGGCGCCAGATGTTTGCGCGCTACCCACGCGTCCGGCACGACGATCCACTCGTCGAACCCGGCCTGGTACGGCACGCTTTGACCGGCCAGTCGCGGCGCCCGCGCCGGGTCGGACTGCGCGACGAGCAGCCACAGCGGCCTGCCGCCCTGCCGCGCCTCCTCCGCGAGCCGCCCGAGCAGGTCGAACGCGTCGTAGCGGGCGAGGACCGCGGTATCGGTGAGCAGCAACGGGCCGTCTTCCCGCTGCCCCGGCCGAGCCGCCAGCCGCTCCCGCAGTTTCGGCTCGATACGCCCCCACGCCTTGTCGGTGCGGATACGCAGCTGCTGGTGGGCCCGGCTGCCCGTCTCGGCGGCATCCGCCTTCAGCACAGTCTCCCAGGTCGGCCGGGCCGCCTCGCCCACCACACCACGCAGCTCGGCGACGAACAGCCCGGTCAGCGACAGCGGCCGGGCCCCGTACGGTGCCTCGGCCAGTCGCCGTACCGCCTCCTCGGCGCGGCGCTGCGGCACGGTCAGCACCCGGAAGCCGTCCTGTCGTGCCGAGTGCGCGAGCCGCTGCCCGGCCTTGACGGCGGCGGCGACCGCGGTGTCCTCGTCGTACCGGGTCGGGGCGGACCGGCGTGCTGCCGAGGCGCCCCAGCTCGCCGAGGTCAGCCCGGCGGTGGCGTCCCCGGCCGGGCGATCCGGGACCAGCCGGAGCACCCCGTCGTAGCGGGTGGCCAGCTTTACCTCGAAACCGGCCTGCTTCAAGTCACGCACCAGGGCGCTTCCGGCGGGCAGCCCGCGCGGAGCCAGCGGATCGGAGCCCAACTCGGGGAAACGCGTGGTGACCCGCTTGTGCAAGTCATCCACCGTCAGGCCAGGCTGCCGTTCCTCCTCGACGCCCGGTTGCACGGCTATCACACCGGCCTGGGTGATGCGCAGCGCACGCACCAGACTCAGGTCGCGCGGGTAGACCTCCAGACGCGGGGTGAGCGCGGCCAGGGTGGAGGCGGCGACCGCGATCTCGGCGGTACGCCGCTCGTCCCAGCTCAGCGCGCCGGGCGGGCGGCGCACCGCGTCCAGGTCGGTGAGGACCGTGCTCGCGGTCGGCAGTGACTCCAGCGCAGCCAGCCTGTCGGCCCGCTCTCCCAGCTTCAGGGCGTACGCCTGCAGAGCGGGCAGCGTCGGGGTGTCCGGACCGTCCACACCCTCCCGGACGTCCAGGGCGAGCAGCCCGAGGACCGGGTCGGCGCCCTTGGGTATCCGGGCGTGGAAATAGCGGAAGAGCTGCGGCGTCTCGTTGTCGTAGCACTCCCGCTCCACCAGCGCGCGCAGGACCGACAAGGCGAGTGCACGCCGCTCGCGCCGCTCGGCGAGCTGGGTGCCCCGGCGGGCGATCAGCGCGTCGGCGAGCTCGACGGCCGGGACCACCCGGCCGCGCTCGGCGAGCAACTTCACCACCTGTTCGCGCAGCAGCCCGAGGGCGGGGTCGGGGAACCAGCGCTCGCGGGCCTTCTTCACGATCTGCGGGATACGGCCCGCGGTCAGCCCCAGTGCCTCGGCGACGTCCCGCTGCCGGACCCAGGGCAGACCGTCCGGCAGTACACCCTCGTCGTCCGGCAGGCGCAGCAGCAGGCGGATCGCCTCCCGCTCGGTGGCGTTGGACCGGGCGCTGCCGCTGGACGGCTTGGGCACCAGGCGGGAGGCGAGCGCGTCCAGGCTCAGTCGGCCGAGCACCAGGGGATCGCGTACGTCCCGGTCGGTCGAGGCGATCGTGTCGGCGACCGCCCGCTCCAGCTCCGAGAGCTCCTGGCCGGCCGCCTTGCGGGCCTCCGGGCTCAGCGGCGCGGGGGCCGCCTTGCCCAGGCGGGCGTTCCACTCCTTCTGCCGGCGCTGGATCTCCTCCCGGGTGCGCGAGCCCATACCCGGCGCCGTCAGGAACTTTCGCGCCGAGTACTCCAGGACGTCCCCGACGGTGTTCAGCCCCATCGCGAACAGCTGCGACTGCGCCGAGAGCGTCAGACCGGCCACCGACAGCGGCGTGCCGCGGTCGGCACGCTCGGCCTGCTGGTCGCGGACCTGCTCGGCCAGGGCGTCGTCGTCTTCCCGCCCGATCCGCGGTTCCACTGCCGTGGCTTCGTCCGGTCCGGCCGCCTCGCCGCGCCCGGACTTCTCGGCGTGGCCGCTGCTCGGTGCCGTCGTGCGCTGAGCGTCCAGGAAGATGCGCTGCCAGGCCCGCTCCATCGGCTTCAGATCCGGGAAACGGTCCTGCACATCCCGGGCCAGTGCCTTGCGGAAGAAGGCCACCAGGCCGTCCCGGATAGCCGGCTCGAAGGCGTCGGCGGCGAGCTGCGGGTACGGCCACTTCTGCGCGTCGGTCTGCCGGGCGGTGACCGAGCCGTCGCCCCAGCGGGGCAGTTCGTTCGACGCCATCTCGTGCAGCGTCACCGCCAACGCGTACCGCTCGGCGTGCCCGTCGTACGAGCCGCGCGTGACGATCCCCACGAAGGGGTCGAGATAACCCTCGGTGCCCGCCTCGATCTCCTTCGCTGGATATCCGGCGAGCGAGAAGTCGATCAGCACCAGCTGCCGGGTGCCGTTGGGACGGATCCGAATCGCGATGTTGTCCGGCTTGAGGTCCCGGTGCCAGATCCCTTCCGCCTCCAGGTGCTCCACCGCACCGAACAGGTACTTTCCGTACGCCTCCAGCTGGTCCATGCCCAGGCGGCCGTTGTCCCGCAGCTGACGCGCGACAGTGTCCTCACGACGCCGCGGCCCCTTGCCGGCACCCTCGGCAACCCCGGCACCCGTCTCCTGGCTCTTCGGCTCCCGACTGTCTCCCACGTACTCCAGCACCAGCACCCGGCGCCCGGCCAGCGTGAGCGGCTCCGGCTCGTACAGCGAGATGATGCTGGAATCCCGGTGGATCCGGCGCAGGATTTCGGCCTCCCGGTCCAGGACCGTGTGCTTGGCCTCGCTCAGCGCGATCTTCAGCACCGCCACCGGCAAGGCCCCGCTGCGCCGCGGTTCGCCTTCCAGGTCCCGCACCAAAAACGCCCGTGACGTCGAGCCCGTACCAAGCCGGCGCACGACCTCCCAGTGGCCGGCCAGCACATCCCCGGCCACCGCCTCCAGCGGATCCTTCTCCGCCTCGTGCTCTGCCTCGTGCTGCTCTGCGCCGGACGACGGATCGCCGTTCCCGGCCCCGCTTCCGCTTCCGCCTGCGGTCCTCTCGTCATCTGCCGGGGGTTCGTCGGCGAACGCCTCCTCGACGTACTCCAGCATCTCCAGGAAGTCGTCGACCGTGGACAGTCGCCGACCCGGCTCGTATGCGGTGGACGCCTCCACCAGATCGTCGATGTCCGGGTGGAGCCCGTCGACCAGTGCGCTGGGGCGCAGACTCCCGCCGGCCTCCAGGTGCGCCAGGACCTCACTCTGGCTCGCGCCCGGAGCCTGCCCGGTGATCAGCAGATACGTGAGCACCCCGAGCCCGTACACATCCAGGCGCACCGGATCGGCCTTCGCCAAGCGCAGCTCGGGAGCCAGATAGGGGTCGGCCTGCTCTGAGACATGGGAACCGGACAGATGGGTGGGCGCCAAGGTCAGCGGTCGGCCGTTGCTGACGCTGTGGCCGCTGGCGATCTGCCAGTCCGAGATCTGCAGCCACGGCCGCAGCCAGCGCTGCTCCTCGCCCAGCTCCCGTCCGCGCGGGCCGCGGTCGCGCGGCACGACGTGCACGGCGTGCGCCGAGAGCGTGCGGTGGTGGACCCGGCGGGAGTGTGCGGAGCGCACCGTCTCAGCGAGTTGGCGCACCAGGGCGAGGCGACCCTGAAGGTCCAGCTGCTGCCCGTGCTCGACCAGGTAGTCGTCCAGGCGCAGCGTCTCGGGGTGGTAGTCGAAGAGGATCGCCGGGCCGGCCGGATGGCCCGATGGCAGATACGTCTTCAGCTGCACCGCGCCCGGGTGCCGGAATCGGCTGAGCACCATGGCCTCACGGGCGGCGGCCCGCTCCACCGAGCGGCGAGCGTCGTCGGAGGCGCCCCGCTCGCTGAGGAAGACCCGCACCCGGGCCAGATCGTGCAGCTGGGAGTGGCGGCCGCGGTAGTCGGCCCAGGTGGGCCCGGAGTCGAAGGCTTTGGCGTCCAGGAGATAGCCGCCGACCTCGTGCTGTCGGCGGATTGGTGCGATACCCAGTCTCTTCAGGGCGGCGTCGACCTGGCGGGAGACCTCCGCCGTGATCCGGTGCCGGGCGTCGGACGGCGGCTCGGCCAGCATCTCCACCAGTTGCTTGACCGTGAACACACCGTTTATGTCGGCGGCCGGAAGCGTCACCCGCAGCTTGTCGTCGGTGAAGCAGACCGCCTCACCCACCCAGATCCGCGGCCGGGACCCGGGCCCCCGGGAGCCGCCGTTGACCAGCCCCGACAGCTCCTTGGCCTTGCGATTCGCCAGATGCAGCGGATTGCCGTGCCGGCGCATGGCCCCACCGGGCGTGGTCTGCACCCAGTCGTTGCCGCCGCCGTGCACCGAGCCGTGCCAGTCCTTCAGCTCGATCAGGAACACCCCGGCTGGCGCCGTCACAAGAAGATCGATCTCGCGTACGTGACTGCTGACCGCGGTGAACGTGAAGTTCGACCAGGCGCGCCAGGGCTCCTCGTCCGGCAGGCGCCGACGGATCGCTTCGAGACCGCGGCGCTCGTGCTCGTACTCGGACTCGGTGACCGTCGTCCACCGGCCTTCCCGCATGCCGCTCTCCGTCTGTGTCTGCTGGTGCGCGTACACCCGCCGCATTCCTGTCGACGCGATCAGGAAGCCCGGCTGAACCCTCGCAAAGAATCCTAAAGGGCAGGACTGACAGCGAGCGGGGGAATCAGCTCACTACGGCAGAGAACTTGCGGGGGTCAAGGCCCGATCTTGTGGACGGGAGCGCGGGGATACGGCAGGGCGAACCGACCTGGTGGTAACCATGTTGTGCCTCTCCCCAAGTCCCCAGACGTATGGATGAGGACAGTATCGAATGCCTGTGCGTGTCCAAGTGGAGGGGTGGCTGCTTCGAACGCTGGGCGGGACGGAAATCAGCTATAAATGTGGATTTGTGTGGTTGTGCTCTGTCATGTGGATGTATCCGTAGCACCGGGCGCAGGCGGACGTGGGCATGCGCCGCCGTCTCACTCTCGATGGGCGGTCGCGGTGAGCAGTTGGGTGCGCAGGTCTCGTACTGCGGGGACGGCTTGGTGGGGTGTGGCTTCGCGGGCGAGGTCGAGGAAGCGGCGGCGGACGCGGGCGGCGCCTGTCCGGTGGTCGTCACCACCGCCGGGGGCCTTGCGGAGGGTGCGTTTCTTCTGGAGGGACCTCGTCGGTGACCAGTACGGACGTGGTCGTTCCCGGAAGCCGACGCGATCTACCGTGACGCGGTTTCCGCAGGTCCAACGCGTTGACCAGGTGTTTCTCGTCCCTCAAGAAGAAACGCACCCCCTTGCGGATCTGGTTCGCGACGGCGTCACCGGCTTCACTGCGGCCCCGGAGGATCCGGCGAGCCTGGCCGAGGCGCTGGCCCGCGCCGCCGCCGTGCACGTACCGCACCCGCTGCCGCCCGCCCCGCCTGAACGGGTCCCGCACACACGGCCCCATCCGCTGACGGTCGGCTGCTTCGGGCGCCTGCGGGATTACAAGCGCACGCTCCCCTTCGTCCGCGCCTTCCTCGCCGGGGCACATCCGTCCGCCCGACTGCTGGTCGCCGGAGCTCCCGACAGCGAGGAGGCCCACACCGCCCTTACCGAACTGGCAGCTGCCGACGGCCGGTTGGACTACCGGCCGGGCTTCGTCGACGACCACGCTGCGTTCTGGCGGTTGCTCGCCGAGGTCGAGTGGGTGGCTTTGCCGTACGAACGCCTGCACTCCTCGGGGGTACTGGTCGCCGCTCTGCAGGCACGCCGCCGCATCCTCAGCCCCACGCCGATCGGCGGAACTGATCTTTACGTCCCCGGCGCACGCCGCTGGTGGTGGACGTGCATCGACCCGTGGGACGACCACCAGGCCGTAGCGGCCTGGCGAAGCGCCGCCACGCTCTCCTCCACGATGCCACCCAGCAGCACCTTGAGCCTGCCCACCTGGGTCCAGACAGCCGACCACCTGGCCGCTTTCTACGCACGCCTGACGTGCCCCGCGGCGGGGACTGCCCCCGCCCGCGTCGGCATCCTCTGACTCTCAACTGGAAGGAAAGCACTGCGATATGCCCCAGCAGACCATCACCCCCCTCCACGTCCCCTACACAGCAGGAGAGCCGTTCGAATTCGGCAGCCACTCCAACGACTTCCTGCTACGCCGGGAACAAGCCCTGGCCACCGAGACGTTCACCGTCCGCATCCCTGGCCAAGGCGCCGTGCCCGAGCACGTGCACACCGACATGGAACAGACGTTCCTGTTCCTGGCCGGGGTCGGCGAGGCATCCCTGCGCCGCGGCGATGACGTCCGCCGCCACACATGCCGCCCCGGCGACATGCTGTTCGTCCCCACCGGATGGCACCACACCGTGGCCGCCCCCGGCATCGAGGGCTGCGTATACGTCACCGTCAACGCCTTCCTGCCCGAGGGCGACCGCATCGGCGACTCGGCCATCGAGCACGCCGAGATCGCCGCCGCCGGTTTCCGCACCAACACACCAACAGGGGCATTCCCGTCGGCGGACGGCCTGGACACGGTCGCGCTGCTGCGCTGCGCCGAAGCCGCGTTCCGTCTCGACCTCGGCGGAGTGCGGATGTGGCCGCAGGACTTCACCGCCTTCGACGCGACGCTGACCGGTGATCCCGACACCTACCGGGTCCGCCGCCTCGGACCGTTCGAGTACGTCACCCCCGTCACGCCGGTGCCCCGGGTGCTCGACGCCGTGTCGTCGACCTTCCGGACCTGCTCACCGCGGCAGCGGCCGACGACCTTGATGCCACCGAGGTGGTCCTTGCCGAGGGACTCGCCCCGGGCGAGCACATCAGGGGCATGCGGTTGCTGGTTCCGCTCAGCCGTCTGCACGACCGATCCGATCCGTTCGCCCCACCTCCGCCCGGCGTCAAGAAGCCTCCCGGCGGCTCCGACGCCCTGTGGGCCAGCGCCTTCACCCTCGCCCTGACCAGCGCCGCTGACCCCGACCGTGAGCGCGAGGAGTACCTCGCCCGACTCGGCCGCCGCATCGGCCCGCTGTGGCACCAACTGCGCCGCGAACAGCTCACCGGCCACCACCACCCTGTGCCCAGCGGCACCGAGCTGCTGCGTATCCGCGTCGGCGACCACCCCCAGGGAAGCCCCATCGCCGTCCCGCTGTTCGGAGCCCCGGCCATCTCCGACGAAACCCGAACCCTGGTTGCTGCCGCCGCGCTGGCCGGACCAGTCACCCTCATCGTCGATGACCTCACCCCCCGGTTCTGCTACCGCACCTACTCAGCGGACCAAGCACGTGGCCACTACCGGCGCCTGTCCCACCAACACCATGGCGAAGCGGTATTCCTGACCGATCCGCCCGACCTCGCCGACCGCATCAACCAGGCACTGGACACGCTCACCTTCGCCGATCTCCGCAAGGCCACAGGCCCGCGCGCCGCCCGCCGCCGTGGCGCGCTGACCGGCTTCGACGCCATCCACCTCGCGGTCATGGGCGTGGCCTGCACGACTGCCACCGCCGCTGCCACCGCCAAGGAGTGCGGCACCCTCGCCGTGAAGTCCGCGAATGCTGCCCATGCCCACGTTCTCACCCAACTGGGCGCCCCAACTTGCCACAACGCGAAAACCGACGTTCTCGTGGAGGGCCCCGTTCTGGCGCTCTCGCCGGTCCACGCGAAGCAGCGGCGTGATGGCTATCGCCGTTCTGGGGCCGACGACGGGTGAGGCTTCCGCCGATCGGCTGTCGACTTCCGCCGATCGGCTGTCGAGAGGTCACAGGTGGTGCTGGTTGAGGATCTTCATCAGGTTCCGTTTGCGTTTCTGCTCGGTGCGCAAATCGGATACGTATTGGGCGAAGACGGTCTGGCTGCCGAGGCGTTCATGACAGGAGCGTGCCTTGATCAGGAGCTTGGTGATCTCCAGGTAGTTGCCATCGCCCGTGATGTGCTTGTGGGCGTCGACTTCATGCTGGTAGACGCGGGCGGCGTCGGCGGGTCGGGTGTGGGCGGAGGCGTCGGCGAGGGCCAGCCATTGGGTGGGGGAGGCCAGCCCTTCGGCGGTCTGCCATGCTTCGTCCAGTTCGCCCTCATCGATCAGAACGTCGATCAGGACGGTGCCGCCGTGGGGTATGTGCACCGGGTAGCCGGTGCCGTGACTGCCCTGGGTGATTGCGTGTGGGTGCTTGCGGGCTCGTGTTTCGCAGTTATGCGGCGAGGCCGACCAACTCCTTGAGGACTTGGCGGATTTGCTGGGTGGGGCTGTGAGCTGCGATGAC
>JAFAUH010000283.1 GCA_019243445.1 Streptomycetaceae bacterium
CCGCCGGAGGCAGAGGGAGGGAGATGCCCCCCGGCGCGGCGGGGCCTGCGGAGGAGACGTCTGTAGAGGAGACGTCTGTAGAGGAGACGTCTGTAGAGGAGACGTCTGCTGAGGAGACGGAAGAAGCCGCCCCGGGGACGCGCATGATCGTGATGCGGGCGCTGCTCATGATTGTCTGCGTCATCCCCTTGCCGTCAGCTGCTGAATTCCCCTGATAGTGAACGCTACCCGCCGCGGGTGCCACCCGTCCCTGCAGGGGCACAGCATCGTGCCGGTATCGTTGCTGACAGTCGTCCCTTCGTAGGTACGACCACACCATATGACCGGTTCAGCTCCCTCAACCACCGCGAAACCACCGCGAGAAAGAACCCCGCCGTGGCCCCCGCCCCCTCTTCCCCCTCTTCCCCCGATTCCTCCTCTGGCCCCGCCCGCCTCGTCGTCCTCGTCTCCGGCTCCGGCACTAACCTCCAGGCGCTGCTCGACGCCATCGCCGCAGACCCCGGCTACGGGGCCGAGGTCGTCGCCGTAGGGGCCGATCGGGACAACATCGCCGGTCTGGAACGGGCCCGGCGCACCGGGCTGCCGGTCTTCGTATGCCGCGTCAAGGATTACGAGAACAAGGGCGGCCGTGCGGCGTGGGATGTGGCGCTGGCCGACGCGGTCTCTGCATACCAGCCGGATCTGGTGGTCTCGGCCGGGTTCATGAAGATCGTCGGCAAAGAATTCCTGAACCGCTTCGGCGGCCGTTTCATCAACACGCACCCGGCGCTGCTGCCGAGCTTCCCCGGTACGCACGGCGTCCGGGACGCGCTCGCCTACGGCGCCAAGGTGACCGGCTGCACCGTCCACTTTGTCGACGACGGCGTAGACACCGGCCCGATCATCGCCCAGGGCGTGGTCGAGATCCGTGGCGAGGACGACGAAACCGCTCTGCACGAGCGCATCAAAGAAGTCGAGCGACAACTGCTCGTCGATGTCGTGGGCCGCCTTGCCCGCGATGGTTACCGCATTGAGGGAAGAAAGGTCATCGTCCCGTGAGCACCGACAGTACGCAACGGCCCATCCGCCGAGCCCTGGTCAGCGTCTACGACAAGACCGGCCTGGAGGAGCTCGCCCGCGGGCTGCACGAGGCCGGGGTCGAACTCGTCTCCACAGGGTCGACGGCCGCACGGATCGCGGATACGGGAGTGCCCGTGACCCAGGTGCAGGATCTGACCGGCTTCCCCGAGTGCCTCGACGGCCGCGTCAAGACCCTGCACCCCAAGATCCACGCGGGCATCCTCGCCGACTTGCGCCTCGACACCCACCGGGAGCAGCTCGCCGAGCTCGGTGTCGACCCGTTCGAGCTCGTCGTCGTCAACCTCTACCCCTTCCGTGAGACCGTCGCCTCCGGCGCCTCGCCCGACGAGTGCGTCGAACAGATCGACATCGGCGGCCCATCAATGGTCCGCGCCGCTGCCAAAAACCACCCCTCCGTCGCCGTCGTCGTCAACCCGCAGCGGTACGAAGAGGTGCTGGGCGCGGTCACGGACGGCGGCTTCACCTTGGAGCAACGCAAGCGGCTCGCCGCCGAAGCCTTCCAGCACACCGCGGCGTACGACGTCACCGTCTCCGCCTGGTTCGCGACGAGTGGCTATGCACCGACGGACGAGGGCACTGGTTTCCCGGCCTTCTTCGGCGCCGCCTTCGAGCGCCAGCAGGTGCTGCGCTACGGCGAAAACCCGCACCAGCCGGCCGCGCTCTACCGCGACACCTCGTGGAGCGGGGGTGGCCTCGCCACCGCCGAACAGTTGCACGGCAAGGAGATGTCGTACAACAACTACGTCGACACCGAGGCGGCGCGCCGCGCGGCATACGACCACAATGAGCCGTGCGTCGCCATCATCAAGCATGCCAACCCGTGCGGCATCGCGATCGGCGCGGACGTCGCGGAAGCCCACCGCAAGGCACATGCCTGCGACTCTGTCTCGGCATACGGCGGCGTGATCGCCGTCAACCGGCCTGTCTCACGTGCGATGGCCGAGCAGGTCGCGGAGATCTTCACCGAAGTCATCGTGGCGCCGGAGTACGAAGACGGCGCGGTGGAGGCGCTGTCCCGCAAGAAGAACATCCGGGTGCTGCGCTGCCCCGGCGAGCCGTGCGAGCAGCGTGAATTCCGCCGTATCGAAGGCGGCATGCTCGTCCAGGCCAAGGACCGCTTCCAGGCGGAGGGCGACGACCCGGCCAACTGGACGCTGGCCAGCGGTGATCCGCTCGACGAGACCGGCCTGCGCGAGCTGGCCTTCGCCTGGCGGGCGTGCCGCGCAGTGAAGTCCAACGCGATCCTGTTGGCCAAGGATGGCGCGACGGTCGGCGTCGGCATGGGCCAGGTCAACCGCGTTGACTCCGCCCGCCTGGCCGTCCAGCGCGCGGGCGCGGACCGCGCGGCGGGTTCGTACGCCGCCTCGGACGCCTTCTTCCCGTTCGCCGATGGGCTGGAGATCCTGACGGCGGCAGGCGTGAAGGCCGTCGTCCAGCCCGGCGGCTCGATCCGCGACGAGGTGGTCATCGAGGCCGCGCAGAAGGCGGGCGTGACGATGTATCTGACGGGCACTCGGCACTTCTTCCACTGAGGCGCACCGTTGGAATCCCGAAGGCCGCGCCCCTGCAACGGCAGGGCGCGGCCTTCGGGCCAACAGTCTTTTTCGCGCTGCGGTGTGCTCTGTGCAGCTCTTGTCGATTGACGCGATGGCTCCGGACGTGTCGGCGATAACGATCACCTATGCGCCCTCGTTCCTACTGGAATCGAATCCTGTCTGCCGCAGAATCTCGTCCGCGCGCTCTGCGAATGTCGGATCGCCGCTGTCGAGAATGGGCAAACCAGCTGGTTCGTCCCAGTGACGCTCCTCGCAAATGACCATCTTGACCCCCCGGCGGATCAGTTCGGCTTCGCTCACCCCCTTGCGGACGGCGGTCTCCTTGAGCTCTCGCAGGTCTTCGTCACGTTCGGAGATTCGGGTGTGAGCCGAGGCGGAGAGTGCACGCAACGCCGCGGCTCACTCAGACGCTACTGACGTCTGGTTGACCCTCTTCATGAAGGCCGCAAGCCCGGTCGTTCACGGCCGGGTTAGGCCGGGTTCGGCCCGCAGCCGAAGCGGAAACCCAACTTGACAATTGGTCAGCCACTTGGG
>JAFAUH010000383.1 GCA_019243445.1 Streptomycetaceae bacterium
ACGTGGAAGAAGTCGCGGCAGCCGTCGGCATGGACCACCGGCTCGGCCCCCACTTCCTGAAGGCCGGGCTCGGCTACGGCGGATCCTGCTTCCCCAAGGACTCCCGAGCACTGCGCGCGATGGCGTCGAACTCCGGCTGCCCCTTTCAACTCCTCAGCACCGTCATCGAGGTCAACGACCTCCAACCGCGGCGGGCCATCGCACGGCTGAAGGAACAGCTCGGCGGTCTGCGGGGACGCCGTATCGCTTTGCTGGGGCTGACGTTCAAGGCGGGCACGGACGACATGCGAGAGGCACCGAGCGCGATCATCGCATCCAGGCTCGTATCCGAAGGTGCCGAGGTGACGGGCTGGGACCCGATGGCACGCCTGGGAACACAAACGCCCTGGAACCAGGTGGAGCGCAAGGAGACCGTGATCGACGCGGTCGCGGACTGCGATGCCGCAATGATCGTGACGGAGTGGCCGGAACTGAAGGACGTGGACTGGTCCTTGGCCGCGCAGGCGATGAAAAACCCGCTGCTGTTCGACGGCCGCAACCTCCTCAACCCCGAGGTCCTGGCACGCTGCGGCTTCACTTGCATGGGAGTCGGCCGGACCACTGTCCGACCGAAGTAACGGCCCCTCAGGCGGCCAGCCGAACCATACGGCTTCGTGATTCGAGACAATCTGAAAATCCCCCTGATCATGAGCTGACCGTGGGGTCAGCGTCGCCGGGCAGGCCCGCCAGGAAATGTCCAACAGGTCCGGCAGCGGTTTTGGCGTCGGGGGAACGGATCACAAGGCCGCGGCCCTCTCACGAACGCCGACCGACGACTGGTACGCCGATCCGGGCGTCATCGAGGAAGGGTGAAGACCTCTAGCTCGCCCTGCGCCACCGATGCGGCTCCCGCCAACTCGGGGTGCTGGGCGACGTATTCCCTGCGGATGCCGAAGGAGTCCGGCCGCGGCACGATCGTCGAGGCGGCGCCGGCCATCAGGCCGTCCCAATCCAGGTCCTGGCTCACCCCTTCACGGTCGATGACGAACCCCCAGCAGTCCGCGATATCGGTCTCCAGGATCCGCACCAGAGCTACGAGCGCTTGCTCCCGTTCCACGAGGCTCAGGCCGTCGAGGTCGAACTCCTGGACCACACCACCCTCGTCGAGCATGCGGACCCGGCTGAGGACGTCCGTCTCGGGGTTCAGCCAGAACTGGAAGGTGATGTCGCCACCGGGCGGCTCGGCAACCAAGTCGAGAAGTTCGGACTCCTTGACGAAGACCTGCTCACCCCAGCTGTCCGGGCCATTGGTCAAGACGGCCGGCCGGCCGGTCTCGGGGTTGGCGAGCCGCAGGCCCGCAGCTGCAGCGGCGCGCAGGAACCGGTCGGCATCATCCCGGCCCCAGGTGGCGCGGTACCAGTGGAAGAATCCGTCGCTCATCGTGGAGCACCCTATTCGTCGAAGACGTGGACGTTGTCCGGACCGAGGATCTTGCGGGCGAGATCCAGGGCACTGTCCGGGGTGCCCCTGGCGAAGTACGCCTGCGCGCCGACCCCGTCCTGTCCGGCCTGCCACTTGAGGATATTGAGTTTCTGCCCCAGCTTGGCCAGATTCTTCGCCTTGGCCGGTCCACCGACCTGGATGTACGAGCCGTCGCCGCCGATCACGTCGATGTCACTTGAACCGGCGCCGGGCTGGGTGATCTTGATACCTGGCTTTCCGGGCTCACCGGACGGAACACGGCCACCGGTGAGGTCGGCGACCTTCCGCTCCCGCGCACCGCCGACCTCGTCCGATGACGGCGTGCCGGACCCGCCGCCACCCGAGCCCTGGGAGGTCATGTCCACCCGGTCCGGGCCGGCGGCGTCACTGGCGATACTGGCCAGACCGAGCCCGGCCATGCCGACCCCGCTGGCGATCATCCCGGCCGAGAACACATCGATGGCCGCACCCGGAATGACGCCGACTCCGGTGCAGGCGACCAGCGTCCCGCCGACCTCACCTCCAGCGCCAAGGACCATGAGCCCCAGCCCACCGGCAACAGCGGCAAGCGAGCCGGGATCGTGCAGGGCGGCGTTACCGAACGAGGCAAGGCCGGAAAGAACGGTCAGCCCCACATCCTCAGCGATATGCCCCGCACCAGAGACGACAGAGCCGACATCAGCCTTGAACTCGTCCCACCCGGAGTCGTGCAGGCCATCATGGGTGATCGCGCGGTGGATGGCATGCGCGGCCCGCTTCGCCGCAGCGTCCCGAATATCCTTGGCGGAATCCAGCAGAGTGTGGGCACTCTTCAGATCGGCCGCCGCCGCGTCCCGCTTCTTCCGCAGACTGACGGACAACGGGTCGTCCGCAGGCGTGTGCTGCGGCTGCTGATCCAAAGCTCGTTGAGCGCTGCGATGATCGGCGTCGGCGGCCTGGGCGTCGCGTAACGCCTTGAGCGATATCCGCTGCGCCTTCGCCAACTCGGCCGCGTACGGATCTGATCCGCCGGACTCATGGACGCTCGTGCCGAGAGCCTCCGAGGCGATGCCGTAGCGGTGGAACGCCTTGCGCAGACCCTCCTCCGCTTTGCCGGCCGACTTGCGGAACTCGTCGGCTGCCTTGCTCTTCCACGATTCGACGGAAGCGAGCGCCTTGATTTCGTTGGCCTCGCGCACGATATCGTCGGCGACCTCACGCAACGTCAACGCCAGCAGGACGACGGCTTCCGGGTCGCCGGGAACGGGGTCGCGGTCTTCCCCGAGCACGGCCCACTCATGCGCGGCAGGCCGGTTCACCGGTGCTTGCCTTTCGGCGTCCCGCCGTCATCTACCGCCCGTAGAGTCTTGGCCAGTTCGGCGTCCACCGCGTCGTAGGTCTTCGCGGCGTCCTCGGTGATCTTTCCCAGCGTTTCCAGCTCTTCCGCCAACTGCTTGCGGTGGATCTTCCAGTTGCTCCCGAATTCGTCGAACGCACCGGTAAGCAGCGAGGACCCGAGCTCGGCCGCACTGTACCCGTCAGCCGGGTTGCCGCGGGTAGTGAACTCGTCATGGATGCGCTTCAGCGCGGCGGAGCATTCCCGTATGCGCTCGGTGTCTGCTTTCAGGTCGCTCATCACGCCCCCGTGGAATGTTGTGTGTTCAGTGCAGCATCTTCCGATCAGCCAGTCAATTGACTGTAGATAGTGGGTGAAATAGTCATATCTGGCGTAAAGTGCAGGCCGGAGCGTGTGCCGTACCTCTGGTCACTGCCAATTATGCGGAACCTGGACACAGGAGGACGTCATCGATCCACCCGCACAAACCAGACATGACCGCTGTGGTGGCTATCGTTGCCAGTAGCCTTCTGACTACTTCCGGCAGATGACGGTTTCTCGGTACGCGACTACGCGTGCCTCTGGCAGTGAGGGAAGCGAAACGCAGTGACCACGGCCACGACCACGACGGTGCACGACGTCATCAGGGCGATCCGCAATGGATCCGCCGGGAATCGCGACCGCGGTACGCGCTTCGAGGAGCTCATGCTCCAGTACCTCAGCACTGACCCGCAGTGGACCAAGCAGTTCAGTCGTGTGTGGATGTGGGCTGACTGGCCGGGAGCAGAGACCGACAAACGGGACACCGGTATCGATCTGGTTGCGCAGGACCGGGAGACCGGCGGCTTCTGCGCGATCCAGTGCAAGTTCTATGAGCCGCAGCACACCGTGCGCAAGGAGGATATCGATTCCTTCTTCACCGCCTCCGGTAAGGGCGGCTTCACCCGCCGCCTGATCATCTCCACGACGGAGAAGTGGGGTGTCCACGCCGAAGCAGCACTGGACGACCAGCAGATTCCGGTCACCCGTCTCGGCTTGTCCGACATCGCCAACAGCCCGGTCGAGTGGTACCTGCCCACGGTCGGCGTGCAGATCGAAATGTCGCTGCAGGCGAAGAAGGAACCGCGCAAGCACCAGCGCGAGGCCATCGAGGACGTCTTCGCCGGTTTCGCCGACCACAACCGCGGCAAGCTGATCATGGCCTGTGGCACCGGCAAGACCTTCACCGGCCTGAAGATTGTGGAGCGGCTGCAGAAGGAGCGCGCCGCAGCCGGCGAGGGCGAGCACACCACTGTCTTGTTCCTGGTGCCCTCCATCGCCCTGCTTTCGCAGACCCTGCGCGAGTGGTCCTTCGAGGCCGAGGTGCCGCTGCGCCCCTTCGCGGTGTGCTCGGACATCAAGGTCGGCAAGCAGCAGGCCAAGGGCGACGATAAGGACATGGCCACCCACGATCTGGCCCTGCCCGCCACCACGGACCCGGACCGTCTGATCCGGCAGATGGCCAGCGTCGAGGCCGGTCCGGGGCTGACCGTGGTGTTCTCCACTTACCAGTCCATTGCCACGATCGCCGAGGCGCAGAAGAAGGGACTGGGCCGCTTCGACCTCATTCTGTGTGACGAAGCGCACCGCACTACCGGTGTCACTTTGGCCGGCCATGACGAGTCGGCGTTCGTCCGGGTTCACGACGATAACTACCTCGGCGCGGACCGTCGCCTCTATATGACGGCCACCCCGCGTATCTACAACGAGGACACCAAGGCCGACGCGAAGAACGCCGACGCTGTCCTGGCTTCGATGGACAACGAGCAGATGTTCGGCCCAGAGTTCCATCGCCTTGGCTTCGGCCAGGCCGTGGAACAGGGCCTGCTCACCGACTACAAGGTCCTCATCCTCACCATCGACGAGGGTGTGGTCGCCAAAACCCTCCAGGAGGGCTTCGCCGGCGGGTCTTCCGAGCTAAACCTCGACGACGCCGCGAAGATCATCGGCTGCTGGAACGCGATGGCCAAGCGCACTGGCACCTTCGCCGACGGCTCCGGCTTCGCCGATGGCGAGGCGCCCATGAAGCGGGCCGTTGCTTTCGCCCGCTCCATCGCCGACTCCAAGGCGATCGCTGAACGCTTCAACGAAGTCGTCGACGCCTACGACGACGCGGACGACGATGTGCTGCACTGCGAGGTCGGCCACGTCGACGGCACGTTCAACACTCTGCAGCGCAACCGGCTGCTGGACTGGCTCAAGCAGGACCCCGGTCAGAACCAGGCCCGTATCCTGTCCAACGCCCGCTGCCTGTCCGAGGGCGTCGACGTCCCCAGCCTGGACGCCGTCCTCTTCCTCCACCCACGCAACTCCGTTGTCGACGTCGTCCAATCCGTCGGCCGCGTAATGCGCCTTGCCCCCGGCAAGAACTACGGCTACATCATCCTGCCCGTCGCCGTCCCCGCTGGCATGCCACCGGAGAAGGCCCTCGCCGACAACCAGCGCTTCAAGACCGTCTGGCAGGTCCTGCAAGCCCTGCGCGCCCACGACGACCGCTTCAACGCGACCGTCAACCAGATTGAGCTGAACAAGCACAAGCCTGACAACAAGATTGGCATCGGCAGTATCGGGCCCAACGACGAGACGATCGGCGACAAGGACGGCTCCAGCACCGCCGACAGCGCCCAGACCGCCAAGGACAAGGAAGCACAGAGCGCCCGGCATATCCAGGACGCCCTGTTCAACGTCAGCGACTGGCGGGACGCCATCTACGCCCGCATCGTCGACAAGGTCGGTGAGCGCCACTACTGGGAGGACTGGGCCAAGGACATCGCCCAGATCGCTGACCGCCATGTCACCCGCATCAAGGCCGCGCTCGCGATCCCCGATAAGCAGGCCGCCTTCCAAGAGTTCGTCGGCGAGCTGCGCGCGACCATAAACCCCGGTGTCACCGACTCCGACGCCATCGACATGCTCGCCCAGCACATCGTCACCAAGCCGGTTTTCGACGCCCTGTTCAAGGACTACGGCTTCGCCGAGCACAACCCCGTCTCCAAGGCCATGCAGCGGATGCTCGACATCCTCGACGACCAGGGCCTGGACGCCGAAACCAAGACTCTGGAGGGCTTCTACCACTCGGTGAAGGTCCGCGCCGAGGGCATCGACAACCACGAGGGCCGCCAGCGCGTCATCGTCGAGCTGTACGACAAATTCTTCAAGACCGCTCTGCCGAAGACTGCCGACGCTTTGGGCATCGTCTATACCCCGATCGAGGTCGTCGACTTCATCATCCGTGCCACCGAACAAGCACTGAACAAGCATCTCGGCCGCTCCCTTTCCGATGAGGGTGTCCACATCATCGACCCCTTCGTCGGCACCGGAACCTTCCCCGTCCGCCTCCTTCAGTCCGGGGTCATCAAGCAGGAAGACCTACTGCGCAAATACACGCGCGAACTGCACGCCAACGAGATCGTGCTCCTCGCCTACTACATCGCCGCTGTCAACATTGAAGCCGCCTTCCACGAGCTTGCTGGTGGCGACTACCAGCCCTTCGAGGGCATTGTTCTCACCGATACCTTCCAGCTCGCCGAGGGAACGGCAAAGCTCGATGGGATGGACGTCCTGGAGGGCAACAGTGAGCGAGCGAAGAAGCAGCAGAGGCAGGACATTCGTGTCGTCATCGGAAACCCACCGTACTCGGCGGGACAGGACAGTCAGAACGACGACAACCAGAACTTGAAGTACCAGGTGCTCGATGAACGCATCAAGGGCACGTACGTGGCCCGCTCGGCTGCGACTCTGAAGAACTCTCTGTACGACTCATACATCCGTGCTATTCGATGGGCCTCAGACCGCATCAAGGACGAGGGCGTCGTCGCATACATTTCCAATGGTGGGTACATCGACGGCACCAGCGCGGACGGTCTCCGCAAGTCCTTGCTGGACGAGTTCGATGCGATCTACTGCTACAACCTCCGAGGCAACCAGCGCACAGCTGGCGAGCAGGCCCGGAGAGAAGGCGGCAAGATCTTCGGCTCGGGGAGCCGCAACACAGTCGCCATCCTGATCCTGGTCAAGGGGGACGAGAACTCCGTCACAGGCAAGGAGTGCGTGCTGCATTACCGGGATATCGGCGACTACCTTAGCCGGGAGGATAAGCTCCGTGTCCTCGTTTCTCAGGGCCTCGACACGGTTCCGTGGCAGCAGATCACGCCAAGCGCCGATGGGGACTGGATCAATCAACGGGATGAGCGGTTTGGCATCTTTCAAACCATCGCGAGTAAGGATAAGGCTAGTCGCACCTCGGCAATTTTTGAGCTGCATTCAAGTGGGCTAAAGACAGGCCGAGATTCCTGGGCATACAACTTCTCCAAGCGGCAACTCGCGGAGAATATGCGGTCGATGATCGATTTCTATAATGAGCAGATGGTAGGCTTTGCGAAGTATTGCAAGATCGGCAGCGTTGCGACACCTAAACCCTCAGATGTAGATGGGTACATCGACCGCGATCGAAAGAAGATCAGCTGGGACCATGCCGACATGGCGCGCATGGCGAAGGGGGAGGAATATTCCTTCGATGACGACCGCATCTACGAGACCACGTATCGCCCCTTCATGCGCCAGTTCGCGTATTTCGATCGGAAGTTGAACAACAGGGTATTCCAGCTGCCGCAGATTTTCCCATTGCCCGAGTCGGAGAACTTCGGCTTCTATAACGTAGGCAACGGTTCCGCCGTGCCGTTCTCTGTCTTGATGCTTAGTTCTATTCCAGATCTGCATGTGACTGGTGCAGGAAGCGCCGGCCAGTTCTTCCCCCGCTACACCTATCGCGAAGCCGGAAAGGAAGATGACCTGTTCTCCTCCGCCGAGGACGGGAGCGGCTATGAGCGTGTCGACAACATCACCGATGTAACTCTCCATGCTTACCAAGCGGCCTATGGCGATCAGGCAATCACCAAGGACGACGTCTTCTTCTATGTTTACGGTCTGCTCCACTCGCCGGAGTACCGCGACCGCTTCGCCGCCGACCTGAAGAAGTCGCTCCCTCGCATCCCCAAGGTGCCCAAGGTACGCGACTTCCGTGGCTTCGCCGAGGCCGGCCGCGTGCTCGCTGACCTTCACATCAACTACGAGCAGGCAGAGGCATACGGAGGCATCGTCGAGAAAGTCTCCGGCGACGTGTCCGGCACCCCGCCCCGTGAGCTGTACCGCGTCGCCAAGATGAAGATTCCGAAGGTCAAGGGCCAGCAGGACCGTTCGACGATCATCTACAACAATCGCGTCACCCTCACCAACGTCCCGGAGGAGGCGTACCGCTACCAGCTCGGCGCTCGCTCCGCGATCGAATGGATCATCGACCGCTATCAAGTCAAGGTAGACAAGGCGTCGGAGATCACCAACGACCCCAATGACTGGTCCGACGATCCGCGTTACATCATCGATCTCCTCAAGCGGATCGTCACGGTCAGCCTGGAGACGATGAAGATCGTGGATGCCTTGCCGCCGCTGGACATCCTCGATGGGCGCTGACGTCGCGGAGCCGCTTCCGATGGTCTGGGCGGCGCCTGCTACCTCGTGACGGGCGCCGCGCTACGGATCAACCACGCGGAAGCCAGCGCGTACGTGCAGGGCCAGTGCAGAGGAGCTTCGCGCGTGCGTGATGCATGAGCGGACGGGCTGGACGCGTATGCACCCTCTGACACACCGTGCGCACTTGCGTGCGCTCCCATCCTCTTCCTTAGGGCGCGGCGACGTATTAGTTGATCGTTTTGATGGTGATTGGTTGGTTCTGTTGTGATTCGGGGATGGGTGCGGGATGGATGGTGTAGTTCCACTCGCCGTGGAAGTCGTACCTCTGCAGGGGGATCGTCTTCATC
>JAFAUH010000286.1 GCA_019243445.1 Streptomycetaceae bacterium
AAGAGGGTGCGCACAGCGACCACACTGAGGCCGCGGCGCTGCTCCATGCTGCGGTGGCCGGCTGCCTGGGTGAACTCATCGGCCTGGACGGCGAGACGCTCATACGGGAACGCCGTCGGCGGTTCCGGCGATTCGGCACTACTGTCCTGTCGGAAGAGCCGCCAGACCCTTCCCATCTGTCAGTTCCATTCCAACTGGAGGGCATGGCATGACAGTCAAGCGCTACGCGATGGAGCTCGAGCCTCTCCCACAGTTGCACGCGGGAGGGACCTCCTCCCAGGGGGCATTCGACGGCGCCGCCGAACTGACGCCCGCCGCCACGGCCGAGCACCTCGCGCGGACCGCGACACGACTGGTCAGGACGGTGGACGGACCGTTGAGCCGGGTCCGGGTCCAACAGGGTGACACTGTCGTCGAGTTGGAGTGGCCGCAAGCTGTGACATCAACCTCCCCCTGCCTTCCGGGGGCACCTCCCGCCGCAGGCAGGGAGAGGGAGGTATCCCCGGGCATGGCGGCTGCTCCGGCGGTGGACATGACATCAGCCGCTGCCGCAGCAGGCATGCCTCCGCCCGCCGCTGTGCAGCCGTCGCCATCCGATCCGCGGACCGACGGCAGTGCGGCGGCAGACGCACCCGATCAGCGCCGCTTCCATATCACCGCCCCGATGGTCGGCGCTTTTTACCACGCACCGGAACCTGGGGCCACGCCCTTCGTTCAAGAAGGCGACTTGGTGGAGAAGGGGCAGCACATCGGGATCGTCGAGGCGATGAAGCTGATGAACCCGATCCAGGCCGAGCAGCCGGGACGCGTCGTCGAAGTGCTCGTCGGCGACGGACACCCCGTCGAGTACGACCAGCCGCTCATCGCCCTCGAACCTCTGGACTCCACAGAATTGAACGGTATGGATGGTATGGGGGAAATGGATGGAATGGGCTATGTGGGTGATATGAAGGCCGCCGACAGGCGCGCCCCTGCGTGAGGAGCGACATGGCCGGACGTGAGATGTTCAAGAGGGTCCTGATCGCGAACCGGGGTGAGATCGCGGTCCGCGTGGCGCGCGCATGCCGGGAGCTCGGCATCCGCAGTATAGCGGTGCACTCCACCGCCGACCGCGACTCGGAGGCGCTCAGGCTCGCCGACGAGGCCGTACAGATCGGCCCGGCACCTGCGCGCCGCAGCTACCTCGACCCGGCGGCGGTCATCTCCGCGGCGCTGCAGGCTGGCGCCGACGCCATCCACCCCGGCTATGGGTTCCTCTCCGAGGACCCGGACTTCGCCGAGATCTGCGCGGCGTACGACATCACCTTCATCGGCCCGCCCGCGCCGCTGATGCGAGAACTCGGCGACAAGGCGCGAG
Source organism: Streptomycetaceae bacterium (assembly GCA_019243445.1). Classification (GTDB taxonomy): domain Bacteria; phylum Actinomycetota; class Actinomycetes; order Streptomycetales; family Streptomycetaceae; genus Streptantibioticus_B. The sequence goes on from JAFAUH010000286.1 coordinate 1,358, forward strand.
CCCGCGAGATGATGGCGCAGGCCGGTCTGCCGACCCTCGCGGGCAGTGACGGTGCCGTCCTCGATGAGGCCACCGCAGAGGAGGTCGCGGCGGGGATCGGATTCCCGCTGATGATCAAGGCGGTGGCGGGCGGCGGCGGTCGCGGCATGACGGTGGTCCGGGACCCGGCCGATCTCCTGCCCGCGTATCGCCGGACCCGGGCCGACGCCTTCGCGCTCTTCGGCGACGGCCGCGTGTATATGGAGCGGTACGTTGCCGCCGCCCGCCATGTCGAGGTGCAGGTGCTCGCGGACCGCCATGGACACGCCGTGCACCTCGGAGAACGCGACTGTTCGGTGCAGCGGCGCCACCAAAAGCTTCTTGAGGAGACGCCGGCCCCGAATCTCCCGCACCAACTTACCGACAAGATGAGCGAGATGGCGGTGCACGCTGCCCGCACGCTTGGCTACGTCGGTGCGGGCACCTTCGAATTCCTTGTGGACGACCAGGGCCGGTTCACCTTCATGGAGATCAACTGCCGGATCCAGGTCGAGCATCCGGTCACCGAAGAGGTGACCGGCATCGACCTTGTCCAAGAGCAGATCAAGGTGGCCGCGGGACTGCCGCTGTCGATTGCGCAGACGGACGTGGAGCGGCGCGGCGTCTCCATCGAATGCCGGGTCAACACTGAGGATCCGGACCGCGGTTTCGCACCCACCGCTGGCACGCTCACCGACTTCCGGCCGCCCGGCGGCCCGTTCACCCGTGTGGACTCCCACGCGTTCACCGGCTGGCGAGTGCCCGCCGACTATGACTCGCTGCTCGCAAAAGTCGTGGTTTGGGCCCCCGACCGGCAGCGCGCGCTGGCCCGCATGGACCGTGCACTCGCCGAAATGGTCGTCGACGGCCCAGGGATACGCACCACGGCCGGTTTCCTGCGCAGGGTGCTCGCGGACGAGACCTTCCGCAGGGGCGACCACACGACCTCCATCGTCGCCGACATATCGGGGGCGTTTGAACGAAATCCGTGAGCGACGCACGCGAGCAGGCGGAGTGGCCGGCCGAGATTCCCATCGAGGGGCGCGCCTTCGGCACGACAGGCCGTCCGCGGAGTCTGGGAGCGGGCGGAGAAGCGAACAAAAAAGGGGTGAGCGACGCACGCGTAGTCCATCGGTGCTTGTCCTGTACCACCCTCCGGGTGGTAGTAGCTGAGATTTTCCTGAATAGTCGTCAGTCCTCCGGGTTTCGGTGGCCGTGTGGTTGTTCCCTGTGAACGCGCCGGATCGACCGGCGCGGAAAGGAAACGCAATGTCGAGCACCCCCCTCAGGAAGGCAGCCGTGACCGGCGCCGCCGTGGTCGCCGTCCTCTTCGGCTCGGCGGCAGCCGCAAGTGCGCAGACACCCGCGGAATCGACGCACAGCGTCACTGTCGTCGCGGAACACAGCGGCCACCCTCACCACCACGGCTGGGCGCACGGCGGCCCGCGTCGGCGCCACCACTGCCGCCGCTGGCACGGAGGCTGGCGCCGTGACCACTGGTGCGGGCGCGGTTACTTCCACCATGGCTTCCACCCTCACCGCGGCTACGGCCTTTGGCGGTGAGCCGACCGGTCAGGCCGGTATGAAGCCGGTGTGAGGCCGACAGCAGTAGCTTGCAGGGCCCGGACATCGATCTCCGATCTCCGGGCCCTGCGCCGTTCTCCCTACCACAGATCGCCGAGTCGAGGCGAACTGTGCGATATCACGTCATGCCTGGTGACAGAGTGCCACATCACGCCGTCGGCTCGACGCCCGCTTGGCGTTCGTAGAGGTGAACGATTTCCTCGACGGGAAGGCCCTTCGTTTCTGGGAGGAACAACGCGATGAACGCGATGGCCATGACGCACAGGCCGGCGAAGCAGACCAGAACCCAGGCGAGGCCGATGCTCGATTCCCACGTGGGGAAGACTTCGATCAGCGCGAAATTCGCCAGCCAGTCCACGGTTGCAGCAATGGCTGCTGCCCGTCCGCGGACCTCTGTGGGGAAGGTCTCGCCCTGGATCAGCCAGCCGGTGCCGCCGACGCCGACGGCGAACGCCGCGATGAACAGGTTGAGTCCGATCATCACCACGACGATTTCTGCCATGCCGGAGAGGAATGTGAGACCTGCGGCCGCGATCAGCAAGGAAGCGGTCATTCCCGAATAGCTGCCCATCGCGAGGCGGCGGCGCCCCAGACGGTCGATGTACTTGAAACCGAAATACGTGGCACCGACATTGACCGCGGTCATGATGGCGGTGACTTCGACGCCCGCGATCGCCGCGTCCACCATGGAACCGTGCGCGCTTCCGAAGAGCGGCGCGAGCAAATGCGGCCCGTAGTAGAGCGGTACGTTGATACCGGTGATCTGTTGGAAGACGAAGAACACGCTCACCACGATCACTGCCCGTCGCACGCCCGGTGTCCAGCGGTTGACGCCTTCACGGCCCTTGCGAAGCTCTTCGAGGGCTGCGATCTCCGTGGCGCTGCGTTCGACCTGGTCGACTGTCACCTCCACGCCCAGTTTGCCCAGCGCCCGCTTGACGTCCGCGTAACGGCCCCTGCCCAGCAGCCACCGCGGTGACTCCGGCATGCGGGTGCGCAGTACGAGGCCCGCAAACGCCGGGACTGCGCCGATACCGAACATCAGCCGCCAGTCGATGCCGCGCGCCTGGTCCGGCAATGACCAGAGGATCACCAGCGCGACCAGGTAGGAGACGAGAATCCCTACGGTGATCATCCACTGCTGCAGCATGGCCAGTGATCCGCGCCGTTCGCGCGGCGCGTACTCCGAGATGTAGGCGGTTGCGATCGCCGAGTCGGCGCCGATCGCAAGCCCGATGAGGGTACGCGCGCCGAGCAGCACATACGAGTTCCAGGTGAATGCCGAAAGCAGCGCTCCGACCATGTAGATAGCGGCGTCCGCGATCAGCAGGGATTTACGGCCGAAGCGATCCGTCAGAGGGCCGGCGAGGATGGCACCCACCGCGGCACCCACCGATGCTCCGGCCACCAGATACCCCAGCGCAAACCCACTCAGCGGATACGGAATGAAGTTCAGCGCAGAGCCGATGTTGGCTGTGTCATAGCCGAACAGAAAACCGCCGATGGTCGCCAGCAGGGTCAGCGACCAGTAGAACGTCGTCGGAGCCCGCTGGTCCAACTCCGACAGGACATTCTTATGCTGAGTGGGATTTACGTTCACGACCGCCATTCTGCTCCAGCAAGCGGCGGCAGTGGTGTCTATTCGCTCGGCAACGGGTGCGTGGCGAGATAGCGTGCGGAATCGTGGACGCCTCGCAGATAGGCGACAAGAGCCATGGCTGCCACGGCAACGGAGTCCCACGGCGCCGGCAGGATCCCGGTACCCCCGAAGCTGCCGATTGCGGAGAGCACCAAGAGCGCCACCAGGTAGCCCACCAGCCAGATGCCGACCGTAAGATCAGTGAGGTCGCGATCCCGGCGGAGCTGCTGGTACGCGTAGACCAGCGCCGAGAGGAAGAGCACGGGAAGCGCTACCCGCAGCTCCTTCCAGCCCGCCCAATAGAAGATCAAGGTGGCGATGACGAAGGCGACGGGCGCGATCAGCCGGGTGCCGCGCACCCAGTTCGCCATCCGCCCCGGGTCGGCCCGCCGCACCGAGGCCTCCGCCACGACGCTGATCGAGTAGGCGAACAGACCGAGCACACTGGTCGCCGCTACGATCGAGTGCCAGCTGCCGAAGGGCAGGAAGAACGCGACACCGATGAAGAAGTTGATGACAAGAGCCCGGCGCGGCACACCGGAGCCCGAGTGCACCTTGACCACCCATTGGGGCAGCAGCCCGTTCTTGCCCAGCGCGTATATCTCCCGGCTGGTCTCGGCGGTGAAGACCAGTGCCGAGCCGCCCGGGGAGGCGATGGCGTCCGCGTACAGGACCCAGGTGAGCCAGGTGAGGTTGAGCGAGGTGGCCAACTCGGCGAAGGGTGAGTTGAAGTCGATGCCGTGCCAGCCGGCGCCGAGGACCTTGGCTGGGACTGCAGCGATGAACGCCACCTGCAGGGCGAGATAGAGCGCCATGGAGAGCAGCAGCGCGGTGAGCACCGAACGCGGGATGTCACGGCGCGGGTTGCGGGCCTCGCCCGCCATGTCGATGGGACCCTGGAAACCGGTGTAGGCGTAGATGATCCCGGAGGTGGCGATTGCCGACAGCGGCGCGGCGTACCCGTACGGTGCGAAGCCTCCGTGACCGGTGAAGTTGTGGCTGTGGAATCCCGAGGCGAGGAGCGCGATCACCGTGATCGTGGGAATGGCGAACTTCGCAATTGTCACGGCCAGATTGACATGGGCGAACAACTGCACGCCGAACCAGTTGAGCGCCACCAAAATGGCCATGAAAACCAGACCGAGCAGCACACCGAGGGTGGTCAGCCGGCCGCCGTGGAAGAGCCCGGGGATATATTTGCTCGCATACTGCAAGATCGCCGCCGATTCGCTCGGCGGATTTGTTGCATACGCCACCCAGATGCCCCAGCCGACCAGCGTTGCCACCAGCCGCCCCGAGGTGTAGCGCGGCCACCGCACCAGCCCGCCGGCCTCCGGCATCGAGGCACCGAGTTCGACCATCACCAACGCAATCAGCACCAGCGCCAGGCCGCCGACCACCCATGTGATCAGCGCTGCCGGCCCGGCGGTACGCGCTGCGTGCAGTGGACTGAGCAGCCACCCCGAGCCGATCACGCCGCCGAAGGCGATGGCGGTCAGTTGCCAGTAGCCGAGGCGGCGGTGCAACTGTTGGTCCTCGGAGCTGCCGCGTTCGCCCTCCACGGCGGCGTGCGCTGTCATTTCCCCTCCTGTTGAGCCCGCCCCCACAGGCTCGAAAGAACGATTACCACACAGGGGTACTAGTAAATCATGGAGAGCAGGCTTCCCACCCGTTCGGGTGATCATGGCTGGAGCTTCCGGACACGGTCGCCACTCCAGGCCGCTAGGAGATCGTGTACGTATATGGCCTACACCACTGATAACGATCCAGTCGTAGTGGCTGTGCGCGCTCCACATTCCCTTTAAGCTCGCGGCCATGCCGATCTTTGGATCCCGCCGGGCCGCCGCACCGCGGCTTGCGCCTGAACTCGACGACCACAAGCTCGGCAGAGTGCGCAAACAGCTTGAAGCGCCGTCGCGCCCCGGCCTGGGGGACATCCGCCTCGATCAGGTGGAACAGGTGCTGCGCGAGGCGGGGAACGACTGGGACCGACGCACGCACCGGTTCGTGGTGCTCGCCGCGGTGGCTCCGCAGGGCTTGGCGCGGCTGTGGCTGCGGCGGAGCTCGCGCGACCCGGACGCGCTGCTCTTCCAGTCATGGATCGATGTCGTCCACGGTCGCTGGGAAGGGGAGTTGGCGGACGCCGAGGCGACGATTGACATGTGCCACCGTGCCACCGAGCTGGCACCGGCCGACCCGGCGCCGTGGGTGGTGCTGCTCAGCGTGTTGCGGCTGCTGCGGCGGCCCCCGCGTGAGGTCTTCCCCATCTGGCGCGAGGTGACCAACCGGGATCCTTGGCACCGCGAGGCGTATCTGGAGATGCTCCACTACCTCTCGCCTGAGGAGTGCGGATCCCACGCCCAGACGCTCGACTTCGTCGATGCCGCCAAGTCCGTCATGCCGCCGCAGGCGCCCGCCATCGGTCTGGAGTTGGTGGCGATGCTCGACCGCTACCGCAGGACACTGTCCGCCGGAGGCGTCGACGCGCTGATGTCCAGTCGTATCTGGACCCAACCCCCCGCGGCGGCCGCTTTGGACCGGGCGCTGGACAACTGGCTGCGCCCGGGGTATCTGCGTCACGCGGCGGCTCTCGCCGACCTCAATCTGCTCGCGTACGCGCTCATTCAGGCCAAGCGGCTGGGTGATGCCGCAGAGGCGTTCCGGGCGGTTGGGCCTACGGTGACGCCGTGGCCATGGGAGCTGGACGGCGAACCGCTGGAGCAGTTCACATACTGGCAGTCGCGCGTATGGGGGTAAGGGCCCGCCTCGAAATAAGTTGTATGCGAACACTGTGTCTGAGCTGTGGTGTCAAGAGATCCAACGCACAACTTATTTTCCGGCGGGCCCTAAGCGGCCCGCGATGAGCCGCCCGGCACGGGCGTCACCGTCATTGCTCTGTTCCGCTCACAGACCGTTCCGCTCACAGACCGTTCCGCTCACAGACCGTTTCACTCACAGCACACGGTTGTTCACGACCGGCGCAGCCCCGCACCCTGCTTGTGGCCCTCCTGCCTGTGGTTCCTGTGTCCGGACCGGGTGTTGTCGTACTGCCGGGATAGAGTACGGTGCGTAATATCGTGAACACGTAGAGTGTTCACGGCCTGTCAGGTCACACGGCGTCAAGTGCGGGGAGTCGGAATGTCTGGGTCCGATCTGGTCGCGAGGCCACAAGTGCCTCGCCAGGCTGCGCCTGCACGGCGCAAGCGGCCGGGCATGGTGGTGGGTCGTGGTTGACGACCACGGATCACAAGACGATCGGCACGCTGTACCTGGCGACGTCGTTCGCGTTCTTCCTCATCGGCGGCGTGATGGCGCTGCTGATGCGCGCCGAACTTGCCCGCCCTGGTCTGCAGATCATGACGAACGAACAGTACAACCAGGCGTTCACCATGCATGGCACGATCATGCTGCTGATGTTCGCGACGCCGCTGTTCGCCGGGTTCACCAACTGGATCATGCCGCTGCAGATCGGCGCGCCCGATGTGGCGTTCCCACGGCTGAACATGTTCGCCTACTGGCTCTACCTGTTCGGCTCGCTCATCGCGGTCGGAAGCTTCCTCACCCCGCAGGGCGCCGCGGACTTCGGCTGGTTCGCCTACTCCCCACTCAACAGTATCGTCCGCACGCCCAGCATCGGCGGCGACATGTGGATCATGGGTCTGGCCTTCTCCGGCTTCGGCACGATCCTCGGTGCAGTCAACTTCACCACCACGATCATCTGCATGCGGGCACCCGGTATGACGATGTTCCGCATGCCGATCTTCGTATGGAACGTGCTGCTCACCGCTGTACTGGTGCTCTTCGCGTTCCCGGTGCTCGCCGGTGCGCTGCTCTGCCTCGAAGCGGACCGCAAGTTCGGCGCGCACGTCTTCGACTCCGCCAACGGCGGCGCCCTGCTGTGGCAGCACTTGTTCTGGTTCTTCGGCCATCCCGAGGTCTACATCATCGCGCTGCCGTTTTTCGGGATCATCACTGAGATCATTCCGGTCTTCAGCCGCAAACCGATCTTCGGTTACATCGGCCTGGTCGGTGCCACCATTGCCATCGCGGGTCTTTCGGTCACCGTGTGGGCGCACCACATGTTCGTCACGGGCGGCGTGCTGCTGCCGTTCTTCGCCTTCATGACCATGCTCATCGCGGTGCCGACCGGCGTGAAGTTCTTCAACT
>JAFAUH010000066.1 GCA_019243445.1 Streptomycetaceae bacterium
GGCCGCCACGGCACTGCGCATCCTCGGCGAGCTCGCCCGCAGTGGCTACAGGATCAACCCCGCCCTGCGCGCGCTCGACGTCCTTGCCGCGGACGACGGCCCGCTCGCCGAGCTCTGCGCGGTGTTCACCGACCTCGCCAGCTACCTGGGCGATTTCGAGTACGAGGACGCCGAGGCCGCGGCCGACGCAGTCGAGGACGCCGTCGGCCAGCTGTACGGCGGGCCCGAGGCGGTGAACGCCCTCCTCCGCCGCGCGGCGGACGCTTTGAGGCTGCTCGCCGACTGATCTATTACGCTGACGGCACCGTGCTCCTCCCCCGTGGCACGGCCCCGGCGGTCCCCGCTCCTCCCCGTGGCAGGGACCGCCGCGCACCGACCGGCGGCGACCGGCACGGCGCACACGCGGGATCGCACCAGACGGGTATCTGAGGGGCATGCCGACTCCAAAGGAACTGCACCGGCTTCACGAGCAGCAGTGTGAGCAGGCCGCGGTGAAGGCTGCGTTGAAAGCTGCGCGGCGGCCGGAGAACGAGCGCAACGCGGCGGCGAAGCGGGAGAAAGAGCGCTGGTTGGCGCTGCCGGTGCACGAGCGCCTGGCAGCCGCGACCGAACGGATCGGGGCGAAATGGACGACGCCCGCGCCGGTCGTGCCGACCGAGGAGGTCATCGCCGCCCAGCGGACCGCGATGACCCGCATCGTGGAGGTGGTCCGGGAGATCACCGTCGAAGTCCCGGCGCCGCCGCTGCCCAAGGGCAGTTACACCGAGTGCGAGGTGTGCGTAGGTAGAGGAATGACGGACCGCTACGGGCAGTCCCCGCAGCCGTCGAGCAGCTGGTGCTGCGCGATGCGGCCGGCATCCAGGTCGCCGCCATCGACACCTGCCCCACGCACATCCCCTACGTCCAGGCCACCGCCCGCCGGCGCGGCTTTTCGGTCGACGCCACCGGCAGCCAGGACGGTTGACCCGGCAGCCCACTCCTCAGGGTGCCGGGCTGAGCGGGTGGCTCCCGCCGCAGATGTTCGCGTGTACACGCGAAAGCGGGGTCCCGGAATCGGTCGGTTCAGGGACGCGGAGACGCGCGACAGACGCGACCCGCCCCGGCGTCTCGCGACCGCGTGGGGCACCTCCGGCCGACCGCTCGAGCCGCGGCGATCGAACGGGCCCGACGCGTCGCCGCACGCAGGCCGCCCAGGCGCTATGCAGAGACCGATGTGTGACGGTGGCGGTGGTATTGACGGTGGTGATAGCGGTGGCGGTGATGATGACGACGTTTGACGATGTTGTGGTCATTGATGAAGTTGTTGATCGTGATGTTCACCGTGACGGGGGCGGGGGAAGGAGCGGCGGGGTTGATGGTGGTTACATCCGCGGCCGTGTGGACGGTTGTGTCGCCTCCTCCTTGAGTGGCGGCGTTGTTGGTGACTTGCGCAGGGGCGTTGGAAGCGACGTTGACGGCAAGGGTGACAGGGGGGTAGCTCTGTCCAGGGTTGAGGATGTCGCTGCGGGTGCAGGTGAGCGAGGAGAGGGTGCAGTTCCAGCCGGTGCCGGCGATGCTCGTAGGGGTGAGTCCCGTCGGCAGGGTGTCCTGGATAGTGACGGGAGAGCCGTCGGTAGGGCCGACCGTGGGGCCGGTCGAGTTGGCCACGGTGAGCGTGTAGGAGCCTTGCTGTCCCTGGGTGAAGTTTCCGGTGTGGCTCTTGGTAATTGTGAGTGCCGGGGGCCGCATGAAGATGGGGAGGTTCGGTCCGAAGGATCGGTCGAGGTTGGTTGTATTGGGGATGCCAGGCACCGTACCCGCGTCGGTGTACTGCCACAGCGCCCATGTGCTCCAGGCGTCCGGGGTGTTCGGGCAGGGAACTCCCCAATTGGCGATCCAGAGCGGCGCTCCGAAGTTGTCGGTAAGGCTCACGTTGGAGTCCCAGAAGCCCTTGGCCGTGTAGATGACTGGGGTCACGCCCAATGCGGTTTTGATGTCGTTGACGGCCGTCTGGATACTCGCAGCGAGGGCCATAGGCGACAGGCCACCGGTTGTTTCCACGTCGAGGGCGGGGATCAGATCTCCGGGGGCGAAGTGGGCTGTAGAGAGCGCCGCAAGCATGGCACTGGCTTGTGCGTGCGGGTCTTCCGCAGGCTCGAAGAAGAGGTATCCTCCAGGCTTCAGTCCTGCGGCCTTCATGCCCGCAAAGTTGGCCTGGAAGTTCGGATCTGGGAACAGGCCGTCGCCGATGCGTGCGTAACCGAATGAATATCCGGCGTTTGCTACTTGGCTCCAGTCGATCACGCCGTTGTAGCTCGATACGTCGACGCCGGACAGTGATTTGGCGGGTGGGCAGACCATCGCAGCGCTCGCGTCACCAATACCAACCATGAGCACAGCGATCAGGGCAGCGACCAGTGTGACCAGCTTCGGCCAGGGGCCGCGGGGAGCATGAGCGCCGTTGAGCGGGTGAGCGGGGGCACGTGGGGGCATGGGCGGCAGACACCTTTCGCGTCGGCAGTCGAGGACGTCCGCTCGCCGAATTCACGAGGGCGAGCGGTCACCTGCCCGCGCGGACCAGGCGGCATATCCTCCATGATTCAGGCGAGCATTTGTGGTGATTTAGCTTAGATTTCAATGCTCTGATAGTGAGTCGGGAAAAGACGCGCGAATGGGTGGATCTACCTGGACAAGAATCGAGACCTGTCAGCGGCTTGTGTATGAGGCCGCCGAGCAGCTGCGTGAACGTTTGCGCCAAGCTGAGCCGAGGAGATCATCGCCGCCCAGCGGGCCGCGATGACCCGCATCGTGGAGGTGGTCCGGGAGATCACCGTCGAGGTTCTGGCGCCGCCGCTGCCGAAGGGCAGTTACACCGAGTGCGAGGTGTGTGTAGGTCGGGGGATGACGGATCGTTACGGGCATCCCCGCAGCCGTCGAGCAGCTGGTGCTGCGCGATGCGGCCGGCATCCAGGTCGCCGCCATCGACACCTGCCCCACGCACATCCCCTACGTCCAGGCCACCGCCCGCCGGCGCGGCTTTTCGGTCGACGCCATCGGAAGCCAGGACAGCTGACCGGGCAGCTCACTGCTTTGCGGCACCGGGTGGAGCAGCCTTGCCAGCATGATCAGGGACTGTAGCGGAGTTAGTACATCTGACCGGGGTGCGCACCACTTCGGGGCGGGAATGACTCCATGAGACAGTCAACAGTGCTTTCAGGAAGCTGAGTTGGAGGAGAGAAGATGGCTGACAGGGTCGGTGGTGTGGTCCGGTGGTACAACCAGGCCCGGGGCACCGGGTACATTGACGGGGACGACGACCGCGAGGTGAGGGTGGACCGCGAGTTCATCGAGGACGGAACCTTTGTCGTCGAGGGCTTGCGGGTGACCTTCGTGCCCGTGGAAGACGAACACGGCTGGCACGCGGAACATTTGAGCATTGTCAGGCACTCCCCGGGAACCGCCCACCACGAGTAACCTGCACGACCGGCAACATCCGGGGTGAGCGGACATGCCCGCTCACCCCGCAATGGCGGAGGATCTGCCGAGCGCAGGGAACTGTGAACTCTGCAGACAGCCTGAAGTCACCTGCATTACGGTCGATTTGGCCGTAGTCGTGTGCGCGACGAGGGGCCTTCCCGGATGACGGATGGACCGGTTGTGCAATATCCCACGGGTTCGGTCGGGCCCCGTTCGAAGCGGGAACTCCCCTGAGCAGTGGCTACCGATGCTTCGGTGCTCGCCCCCGTTGATGGATCATGAAGTGTCCTCGGGAATCCTGAAGATTCCTCATGATCGCGAGGTGGTCAGGCTGCCCATGTCATTGGCGCTGGCCAGGTAGGACGCGGTCACGGCTCCGAAAACCGCCAGCGCGGAACTCGCGGGATATCGCGCAGAGTGACGCAGTTCTTACCATCACCCCATGGAGATGGAGTCGGCCCGGCCGAAGCGTGTTCGACCGGGCCGTTGTTCCCCTGTTCCGTCAGGAGCCTTACGCGGGGCCGGGGCCTCCGTCGGCGTTCCTCCACTGGACGCCGTCTTTACCGTCGTCGGCGAGGGTCTGGGCGATGACGTTGCCGCGCCACATGTACCTCGGATGCAGAGTGAAGTATCCGGGTGCGTTCGTGATGGACCTCAAGTCGCAGACCGGGTCGCCGGTGATGCAGTACCGCCTGACCGGAATGCCATTGAACTCCACCGGACCGGGACCTTCAGCGGTGGCCACCCCGGGTATGCCCAGCCCCTTGGGAAGATGCGCGAACAAGCCGGTGTCGGGCTGTTCCGGGTCGGCGTAGAGCATGCCGTCGATCTTGGAAGACGGAATACCGGCGGTGCCGTTCGCGATCTGCTGGAGCACATCGTCCGCGACCTGTGCGCCCTGGGAGTAGCCGGTGATCGTGATCTCGGCGTCAGGGTGCTGTTGGCGGGTGGTCTTCACCTGCCTCAACGCGGCCTGGATGCCCTGCTGCACGCTGGCGTCGTAGGTCGGTGCGGTGAGGGCATCGAGGTGAGGCGGGAGGTTGTCGAGGAGACCGCCGGTGGGGCCGATGACCGGGCCGGCGGTGGCCGGGTAACACACTGTGATCGCGGAGGGCCCGAGGTTGAGAGCCTGGTTCGCGGCGTCGTAGGAGAATGTGCAGTGGGGCGCAGGCGGCGTGGCGCCGGTGCCCCCGATCTCGATGTAGTAGTGCTCCGGGTCGGCCGCGTGCGCGGCGGTGGGCACCAGGACGGTGGTGAGCGTCATCGCTGCCACGGACGTGGCAATGGCCGCGGCGCGGCGGACGAGGCTGGTTGCCTTCACTTTTGTCTGATGTCCCTTCAGTTGTGACGCGAGGCGTGCGGGATGTGCCCAAAAGCACGCCAAGTCACGTCAAGTATTGCCTTTTGCAAGGCCGTTGTGGATGCGTTTCCTTGATGTTGGCGTCCTATCAGTGTGTCGGCGTGATGCCCATGTGACGGGCCCCACCTTGGCTCGGCCGAACCAAAGTGGGGCCAACTTCGTTTCAGCCGTAACCGGCATCGCCTGACTGGCGCTCATCAGCGGCCTGGTCGCCTGCGGGGTGTATCTGGTGGCCTGCTCGCCCGCCGCGAGCTAGGCGTTGGAAACCGAATAGATGGTGTAGCTGAAATTCCCAACGGACTGGTTCGGATCTACCACATCGCTAGCACCCGTGCAGTTCGAATTGCTCCACACCTTCAGCGGCCTCCCGGTCGCATTGGTTATTGATTGCACCACGGCCGCCGTATTGACGCAGTCTGTGGGGGTCGTGGTGTACAGATTCCTTGGCGCCTCGAAGAAGGGGTTTTGCCATCCGCACACATATCCCAGGTTGCAGGCACCGTCAGCGGCCGAGGCGGTGGTTGCCAGCCCTGCGGTGAGACCTGCCGCGAGTGCCACTGCGGCGACACCGCCGACGAGCGTGCGAATGATGGGCATGGGGACTCCTTGTGTCGTGTCGACGTACCGGCGAGAGGCCGAGCCCTCCATCCGCTCTCGTACTCGTTAGCGGCTTGCTCTGGGGCTCCCTGTTCCAGCTCGTTGCTCAGAGCTTGGCGTTGCCCCTGCAGGCTGGGCAAGGGGTTTCCCGTCTCCTAGCTGGATCGGGAAACCTGGGAAACCGGAGGAAAGGGGGAGACTCGCTGAGTCCTCGGCCGTTCTGATTTCCGGTAAGCTGCCTTAGAGCTCGCGCAAATAGGCGGCGTGGGGAGCCCCGGCAACAAGGTGGGCACAGGTCCCTGTGATCATGGAGTTACGACGCTCTGTGACCATTG
>JAFAUH010000119.1 GCA_019243445.1 Streptomycetaceae bacterium
TGAGCCGTCGCCGCGTATGTCACCGCGGGCGGGCACCCGAATGCGATCGCCACCGGCAGCCGCTCGCCGCGCCGTTGCGCGACCTGGTAGTGGTTGCGGCTGTCCTTGTGGATCTGCCAGTGCATACCGATGGTGTTGCGGTCGTGCCGCTGCAGCCGGTACAGACCGAGGTTGCGGATGCCCGTCTGAGGGTCCTTGGTATGGGTCAGTCCGAGGTTGAAAAACGACCCGCCATCCTGCGGCCAGGTGAACAGCGCGGGCAAACACCCCAGATCCACCTCCTCCCCAGTGACCACGACCTCTTGGACGGGCGCATCACCTGCCTTCACTTTCTTCGGCGGCACATGCGTCATCCCGGCGAGCTTGCCGAACGCCTCACGTACGCCGGTGAATCCGTGCGGCAGTTCGGGCTTGAGCAGGCCTGCGATCTTCTCGCTGATGTCGTCGTACGACCTCAGCCCGAGCGCCTTGAGCAAACGGCGGTCGGTGCCATAGACGTTCATCGCGAGCGGCATCGAGGAGCCTCGCACGTTCTCGAAGAGCAGCGCGGGACCGCCTGCCTTGTTGACGCGGTCAACGATCTCGCCGACCTCCAGATACGGGTCGACCTCGGCCTTGATGCGCTTGAGGTCGCCGTCCCGCTCAAGCGCCCTCAGAAACGAGCGAAGATCGTCATAAGCCATGTGTTCAGTATCCGTTACGCACGCAGAGCTTCCGGCGCCGGCGGCAGGGCTCGCCGGGGTGCCCCATGCCCGAAGAGCCAGGGCAACCCCGCACAGGGAGCACACTTATAAGTGACTGGGCATCATGTTTACACGCCTTTACACGCCTTTACACACCTGCATACGAGTGCATGCCGACGACGAAGATGTTGATGCAGAAGTAGTTGAACAGGAAGCACCCGAAGCCGGCCAGCGAGATATAGGCGGCCTTGCGGCCCTTCCAGCCGGCAGTGGCACGAGCGTGCAGGTAGCAGGCATAAACGACCCAGGTGATGAACGACCAGGTCTCGGTCGGGTCCCACTGCCAGTAGTGGCCCCACGCCGCTTCGGCCCAAATCGATCCGGCAATGATGGTGAACGTCCACAGCGGGAAGATCGCCGCATTGGCCCGGTAAGCGAACTTGTCCAGCGTTGAGGCAGCCGGGAGCCGTTCCATCATCGAGGCGAGCGCGCCGCTGCTCCGACCGGCCGCCGCCTTGATCTCGTACCGGTCTCGCCAAAGGTAGAGGAGGGTGGCCAGTGCCCCTAGCAAGAACATGGCGCCGGAGATCATTGCGCAACTGACGTGGATCCACAGCCAGTACGAGTGCAGGGCGGGCACCAGCTGGTCGGAGGCGGCGTAAAGAACGGTGACGGCGAGGCCCAGGTCGAGCAGGACGGCACCGACAAGGAAGAGGCCGATCCAGCGGACCTTCTTACCCAGCGAGAGCAGCATGAGGTAGGTACCGACCGCGACTACGCCAAAAGCCGTGGAGAATTCATACATATTGCCCCACGGCGCCCGGCCCACCGACAGGGCGCGGAACAGCACCCCGCCAAGATGCAGCAGGAACGCCAGCACGGTGAGCGAGATCGCGATCCGCCCGTACAGCTCACCTTGCTCGTCGGTGCCGGCGGCGCCGATGCCGTCCGTGGCACCACGGTCGTCGGAAGTGCTGCGGACGACGACTTGGGGGCGGTCCAGGAGTGCCGTGCCACCGCCGTGCTGGGTGACCTTCACAGCGGGAGTGGCGCAAGCGGCACCAGCAGCCGATGCAGCGAGGGCGGCCGAGGTGCGGGCGACCTTGCTGCGGCTGCCGAAGAGCCACTCGGCGATGTGGGCGAGGAACGCCAGCGTGTAGACAGCCATGGCCGAATAGATCAGATAGTTGCTGAGCTGAGCGAAACTCTCGTTGACTCCGGCTGCGATATTCACACGCGCTCCTTGTCCGAGCCGTTCTCGGGGGAATCTTCTACTGGTTCATCCGGCGTGTCCGGTGCATCAGATGCATCCGGGGTATCCGGGGTATCCGGGGTATCCGGGGTATCCGGGGTATCCGGGGTATCCGGGGTATCCGGGGTATCCGCAGCGGTCGGTGCTTCCGCGTGCAGTTCGCCGACCAGGACGGTGAGTTCCTCGCCGACACATCGAGACTCGCTGCGACCCAGGCCCGCGAGCTCTACGACGGTGCGGTCGGCAGCATCCCGGGTGGTTCGCACCCACACCCGGCGCCGCTGGATGAACAACGATCCAGCGAGTCCGGCGAGCATCGCGATCGCACTGCCCAGCGCCAGCTCGTTGCCAGGCTGGTGGACAATTTCGAAGCTCGCCCACTGGTCGACGCGGTCGAAGTGGATCGACCCGGCGCCGTCCGGCAGCGTCATGGTGTCGCCGACGGCGAGCTTTTGCGCCAGTGCGCTGCCGTCCGCGTTCTTGAACTGCTTGAGTTTCTTATTGGTGGTGTCGAGCTGGTAGACGTTTTGCGGCAGTCCGGCGTCCATGCCGAGATCACCGTGGTAGGCGGTGAGCATCATCACCGGATTGCCGAGCGCCGGGAACTGGGAGAACATCGAGCCCGACTGCGGCACGAAGCTCGGCACGAAGAAGCCCTGGAAACCCAGCTGATCCTGCGTGCCACCCTTGCCCAGCGCGTCCGGCACCTTGATGACACCCTGCGAGGTGAGGTTCCCGTCGAGCGGGAGGAACGGCACGGGGCCCTGGTACGCAATATTGCCCTCGCCGTCCCGTACGGTCACCACCGGCGCGTAACCGTGCGACGTCAGGTAGACGTTGTTGCCGTTGATCTGCAGTGGCTGGTTGACGTGGATGGTCGTGTTGTGGTTTTTGCCGTCACCGCCGAAGTACGTGATGTCGGCGGCGAACTCGCGCGGGGTGCCCTTCTGCGGTCCTGAGGGCGCGTATGTGGCGTGGAACGCGTTGAGTGTGAAGCCGAACGGCGCCATGGCGTCGGGGTCGAACATCGCGCCGTGCTTGAAGTCGTCGTACTGGGTGAGGGTATTGGTGAAACCTGTGCCCTGGACGATGACCTTATTGCCGTCCGACTTGTACAGCGTGGCGATCGCAAAAGCGATCAGCATCCCGAAGAGCGCGACATGGAAGATCAGGTTCCCGGCCTCGCGCAGATACCCCTTCTCGGCGGCGACCGAGCCTACTCCCGGCTCGACGCGGTAGCGCCGCTTACGCAGCAGCCGCCGCGCCACGCTGAGTACGGCATCGGGCTCGGTGTCAGTAGTCCACGTCGCGTAGGCGGGCATTCGGTCGAGCTTGCGGGGGGCGCGTGGCGGGCGACCGCGCAGCTGGCCGATGAACTGCCAGCTGCGCGGGATGATGCAACCGGCGAGCGAGATGAACAGCAGCAGGTAGACGGCGGCGAACCACACCGAGCTGTAGACATGGAAAAGGCCCAGTTTGGTGTAGATCGGGCCGAGCGTGGTGTGGTTCTTCAGGAAGTCTTGAACCTTGACCGGGTCGTTGCTCTCCTGCGGGATCAGCGAGCCGGGGATCGCGGCGAGCGAGAGCAGGAAGAGCAGGATCAGCGCGACCCGCATCGAGGTCAACTGCCGCCAGAACCAGCGGATCCAGCCGAAGAGGCCGAGCCCGGGTCCGTCGGCCGATGCGGCGGTATCGTCGCCGCCGTCCAGCCCCTCGGCCTCCTCGCGCGGCGCGGTGCTGATCGCCTCGGCGACAGCGTCCGCCGTATCCCCCGCATCCGCGTTGCCGGCCTTGCCCTTCGCGCCTGTTTCGGTGGTACCCATGAATCAAATCCCCACATTGAAGCCGCTGGACCAGATCTGCATCTGGTAGACGATCCGGTCCCAGGCCCCCGTGATGAGCAGCAGACCGACGACGACGAGCATCCCGCCGCCAATTCGCATTACCCACGCGTAATGCCGTTTGACGACCGCGAACGCACCGAGCGCCCTGCGGAACGCTATCGCGGCGAGGATAAACGGAACCCCAAGCCCTATGCAGTACGCGGCGACGAGCAGTGCACCGCGGCCCGCACTCGCCTGCGCAGTGGACAGGGCGAGGGCCGCCGAGAGCGTCGGCCCAAGGCACGGCGTCCAGCCGATGCCGAAGAGCACGCCGAGCAGGGGCGCGCCCGCCAGCCCGATCGAGGGCCGCTTGTGAACGCGGAACTCGCGCTGGAAGACACCGGGCAGCACTCCCATGAAGGCGAGCCCGAGCACGATGGTCAGCGCACCGAGCACCTTGGTGATGACGTCCTTGTGTGCCTGCAGGGTGTAGCCGAAGCTGCCGAAGAGCGCACCGCCGGAGACGAACACCGCGGTGAAGCCGAGCACGAACAGCGATGCTCCCGCCGCCATCCGCCCCCGCCTCGCCTCGCCGAGGTCGGCGCCCGAAACGCCGGTGACATAGCTGAGGTAGCCGGGCACAAGCGGCAGAACACAGGGGGAGAAGAACGACACAAGGCCGCCGAGGAGCGCGATGGGGATCGCCAGCAGCAGTGCGCCGGACATCACGGTCTGGTCGGCGGTGTCGGTCGCGGCGATGAGAAGTGTCACGTCATGTCTCCGTCACTTCTCCGCGATGACCGGGGCGAGCGCCTTGGTCAGCTGATCCTGGGTGAGCGCGGTGAGGGCACGGACCGCGATCTTCCCGTGCCGGTCGATGATCAGGCTGGTGGGGATGGCCTGCGGAGACAGGCTGCCCGGCGGGAACTTCAGCACCAAGGCGCCATCGGGGTCGAAGAAACTCGGATAGGGGACGCCGAAGTGGCGCTCGAAGCTCTGCGCCTGGTCGGGCCGGTAGTCACGGGTGTTGATGCCGACGAATTGGACGCCCTGGGACTGAGTGGCCTTGGCGACCGCGACGAGGTTGGGAGCCTCAGCGCGGCAGGGGGAGCACCAAGAGCCCCATTCGTTGAGGACAATGACCTTGCCTTTGAAGGCAGAAAGAGAAAGTTGAGCCCCATCAACCGTTTTGCCCGAAATATCGGGAGCGGTGGGGCGCTCGCCCTTGGGCACGCTGGTGATCTCACCCGTGCCCTGGACGAACTTGGTGTCCGCGGCGCCCGACGAGGCGCCCCCGGAGCCCGACAGCGAGCCGCAGCCAGAGAGCGCCAGCGCAAGTGACACCGCTGCGGCGAAGCCGGCAACGGCGCGGCGCCCCCTGAGCGGAGAAGCGAGCAGACGAGGGCGGCGGGGGCGCGGAGAAAGGGCGCGCGTCAGACTCATGTGAAAAGTTTCGCATGACTCTTCCGGTGCCTTTTGGCGCCCCCGGCATCACTTCGCGCGCCCGCGACCATGAGGGGCCCATGAGGCGAAAAGTACTGCATCAGCCGACCGAAGCCCGCGCCCCCGATTGCGCATGGCTCGCTCCGAGGTCCTTGGTGAAGGCAGACCACCCCTCGGCCGGTTTCTGTCCGACGCCGAGAGTCCGCAGTTTGGCGAGCAGTCTCGGATCCTGGGCATCGAGCCAGTTCACATACTGCTTGAAGGAGACAAGCCGCACATCGCTGTACTTGTTGTCGGAGATCTGCTTGAGGGCCTCTTCGACGGCGTCCATGTATATGCCGCCGTTCCACTGCTCGAAGTGGTTGCCGATATAAAACGGTGCGCGGTTGGTCTGGTATGCCCGCTGGAAACCGGCGAGGTAAGCATCGGTTGCCTGCTGGCGCCATGCCGGGTAGTTGCGGGGATCGCTCCGAGTCGCGTTCTTCGACTGGTTGTAGAGCATGTTGTAGTCCATCGACAAGACCTCGAAGCTGCGCCCGGGGAATGGGATCGCCTGCAGCGGGAGGTCCCACAGCCCGTACTTCTTCGTCGGCCAGACCTGCCGACCGCCGGGCGAGCTCGCGTCGTAGCGGAGCCCCAGCTTTTTCGCCGTCGGCAGCCACTGGTTCTGGCCGAGGAGGCAGGGGGTGCGGGCGCCGATCATTTCCTTGCGGTAGTCGAACGGCAGCGACTGGACGTCGGTGAAGCCAGTGTTGGTCTTCCACTGGGTGACGAAGGATATCGCCTGCTCCGTCTCGCTCTGCCACTGTGCAGGGGACCAGTTGCCGACCGAGCCGTGGCCGTCGCAGAAGTGGCCGTTGAAGTGGGTGCCTATCTCGTGGCCTTCGAGCCAGGCAAGCCGCACCTGCTCGAGGGTCATCTTGATGTGCTGATCGCTGAAGTACCCGATTGCGGAGGCGCCCACCGGGTTGTTCGGCGGCTGGTACAGGTGCTTCTTCGACTCCGGCAGGCAGTACAAGCCGGAGAGGAAGAAGGTCATCTTCGCGTTGTGGTCCTGGGCAAGCTTGCGGAAGCGCGCGAATAGACCCTTGTCGAGCTCACCCGCGCCGTCCCACGAGAAGATGACGAACTGTGGTGGCATCTGACCCGGTTCGAGGCGCTCGGCGGTGGGCTGGAACGGCTGGGGCCCGGTGTCGGAGGTGGAACCGTCACCGATCGGGGTACCGGCCGGCCCTCCGCCCTGGGAAAACTGCCCGAAAATCTGGCCCTTGGCGGACCCCCTGAGCGCCGAGCAGCCAACGGCAGTCACGCCTACGGCAGCTCCCGCCGTGAGTGAAAACAAACCCCTTCGGGTCATCGATCGCATACTGTCCCCGCCCCGGTACGTCGAAGCCGCTGGCAGTTGATTCCGCATCCAGCGGCGAGTAGTCGGCGCACCCATCCATCAGGTGCACATGACATAAGACGCCATACCAGGGGGGCAGGTTGCAATCCAATCTCATGAAATTCTTAATGAATTACAAATCGCCACTAAGATTAAGGAATAAAAGAGACAAAAGGGACAAAAGTGGCGTGCAGCTCGGGGCTGGCGACACGGTCGTTACCGACCGTCAGGTGCCAAAGCCCTTCGCACCGCCCTTGCGCTTCGCACCCGCCCGAAGATGCGCCGGCACCAGATCAATCGCAGGCTCGCAATAGCCGACCGCCGCGATCTTGTCGCCTTGAAAGATGAAGCTCGTCAGACTCGCCAGCGTGCACTGCCGCTTACGCGGGTCGTGCCACAGCCGCCGCCGCTCCGCAAAGCTGCGCACCACCCAGATCGGCAACTGATGGCTGACACACACGGCCTCGCGACCGCGCGCCGCGTCCCGCGCCGCACCGAGCGCCGCCATCATCCGCACCACCTGCTCGATGTACGGCTCGCCCCAGCTCGGCTTGAACGGGTTGGTCAAGTGCTTCCAGTTCGACGGCATCTTCAGTGCACCGTCGCCGACCCCGAAGGTCTTGCCCTGGAAGGTGTTGTCCGCCTCGATCAACCGCTCGTCCACCGCGATCTGCAGCCCATGCGCCTTCGCAATCGGCATCGCCGTCTCCTGCGCCCGCTCCAGCGGCGAAGCGGCAACATACGCAATGTCATGATCGGCGAGATGCTCCGCAACCTGCTCGGCCATCCGACGGCCGAGCTCGGAGAGGTGATAGCCGGGGAGCCGCCCGTACAGCACGCCGCCGGGATTCTCGACCTCGCCGTGCCGCATCAGGTGCACGACGGTGATCTCCTCGCTCTGGTCGGCCCCGCTCACTGGCCCGCTCACTGGCCCGCTCACTGGGACCCTCCGTTCTCTCCGCCGCGCCAGCGGCTCATGTCACTGTCACTCACAGGTGAAGCCTCCGCAACGGCACGGGCAGCCGCCGGCAAGGCGGACGCAATGCGCTCGATAGCGGCGTCGTCATGCGCCGCAGAGACGAACCACGACTCGAACGCGGACGGCGGCAGATAGACGCCCTGGGCCAGCATCGAGTGGAAGAAGGGGGTGAAACGGTACGCCTGCTGAGCCTTGGCCTTGGCGTAGTCGGTCACAGCCTCATCGGTGAAGAAGACCGAGAACATATTGCCCGCCGTCTGCAGGCGGTGCGCCACGCCCTCCTTGGCCAGCGCCTCGCTCACCAACGTCGACACCTGAGCCGCCGCCGCATCGACCTTGGCGTACGCCGCGTCGTCGAGGAGCCGCAGCTGCGCGAGGCCGGCCGCTGTGGCCACCGGGTTCCCCGAGAGCGTGCCCGCCTGGTAGACCGTCCCGGCCGGCGCCAGGTACGCCATGACATCAGCGCGCCCGCCGAACGCCGCGGCCGGGAAGCCGCCGCCCATGACCTTGCCGAAGGTGAGCAGGTCCGGTGCCACCCCCTCGATGCCGAACCAGCCGGCCGGGCCGACCCGGAAGCCGGTCATGACCTCGTCGCTGACGTAGAGCGCGCCG
>JAFAUH010000042.1 GCA_019243445.1 Streptomycetaceae bacterium
ACGACCTCGCGCGGATCATCCGCGCCGACGTGCTCGACCACGTCCCCCGCGAGATCCACCGACTGACCGTCAGCCTGGCCAGCGGACAGGGCATCAACCTCTATTTACCCCCATGACCATCAACCCGATCACAACGGACCACCGTTAACAACCATTAACAACCGTGTCATCGATCGACGACGCGCAGCTCGAACCAAGTCGTCTTGCCGCGCGCGAGCAGATCGACGCCCCAGCGGTCCGACAGCTTGTCGATAAGGAAGAGGCCGCGGCCACTGATGTCGAGTTCGCCGACCGGCAGCAGACAGGGCAGGCCGCGCGAGGGATCGCGTACTTCGACACGGATCCTGCTTCGGCGGCGCAGCATCCGCAGCCCGAAGGTGCGTGCTCCGGTGTGCCGAACGGCGTTGCCGACGAGTTCGGAGACCAGCAGCTCGCAGGTTTCGCCGAGCTGGGGCAGCGCCCACAGTCGTATGACGGCGAGGGTGAGCCGGCGCGCGGTGGACGCGGACTCCGGGCGGGAGGTCAGCCGTACCTCGTCGACCGATGGATTGCCCAGCATGTCCAGCATGCTGGCATCCCGCTGCTCCAGGCTCTGCTCCAGGCTCTGCTCCCGGCTCTGCTCCCGGCTCTGCTCCAGGGTCTGCTCCGGATTCCCGGCCGGGCTCGGAACAGACCCTGGCTGCGTGGGAATCCACGCAGCCGCAGTAGTGGCGCCGGACCGCTGCATCTGTTCAATGCCTCCCCGATGACTCGCCATGACTTCATCATGACTACCCAGACGCGGCTTCGTGCCCGAACCGGGGGAATTGGGGGAATTGACTGAGCAGAACGTCCTGCTTTCAAGGGTGTTGCTCAGGAAAACCTAGCCTTACCGGGCCCCTCTTCGACGAAGCTGCGCATGCCCGTCTGACGGTCCTCGGTAGCGAAGAGCCCCGCGAACAGGGCCCGTTCGATGGCCAGGCCCGTCTCCAGGTCGGTCTCCAGGCCGGCGTCCACGGCCTCCTTCGCGGCGCGCAGCGCATACGCCGGGCCGCGGGCAAGCCGGGCTGCCCAGGCGTATGCCTGCTCGTAGACCTCGGCGTCCGGGACGACGCGGTCGACAAGGCCGAGCGACAGCGCCTCGTCGGCGCGGACCTGCCGGCCCGTGAAGATCAGGTCCTTGGTCTTGGCAGGGCCCACGAGACGGGAGAGCCGCTGCGTGCCGCCCGCGCCGGGGATCAGGCCCAGCAGGATTTCCGGCTGGCCCAGCTTGGCGCTCTCGCCCGCGATGCGCATGTCCGCGCAGAGCGCCAACTCGCAGCCGCCGCCGAGCGCGTAGCCGTTCACTGCGGCGATGACGGGCTTGGGGATGCGGGCAAGGGCGGTGAAGGAGTCCTGCAGGCCGCGGGAGCGGTCGACCATGTCCTGGTAGCTCATGGCCTGCATCTCCTTGATGTCCGCGCCCGCCGCGAACACTTTCTCGCCGCCCCACACGACGACGGCGCGTACGTCGTCGCGGCGGGCGGCCTCCTCCGCGATCTCGCGCAGCCGGTCTTGGGTGGCGGTGTCGAGTGCGTTCATCGGGGGACGGTCGAGCCGAATGGTGCCGACGCCTTCGGTGGCCTCAAGGTGAACGGTCATGGCCGGACTCTACCTGCGGGAAGGCGCGAAACGGCCCGCCAGAGGCGGGCCGTTTCGGTGGTCGCGCATATGTCACTGCATGTCACTGGATGCCACTGCATGGCGGAGCCATTCCCCTGAGGGTGGTGGTGGGCGACGGGCAGGAAGGTCAGCTTCCGGCCACCCACTGCGACCAGGGCATGTTCCAACCGTTGAAGCCATTGTCGGGTTGCACGGTCTTGTCGGGCGAGTGGGAGACCACTACGACATCACCGACGAGGGAGTGGTTGAAGAACCACGCGGCCGGTGTACTGGGGTCGCCGCCGCCCTTGACATCGTGCATGCTCACGCAGCCGTGGCTGACATTGGCCTTGCCGAAAACCGAAAGGTTGGACCAGTAGTTGCCGTGGATGAAGGTGCCGGACTGGGTGAGGCGCATCGCGTGCGGCACATCCTTGATGTCGTACTGGCCCTTGAACCCCACCGTCTCGCCGTTCATCTCGGTCGTCAGGTCCTTCTCGCTGATGACCATGGCGCCGTTGTAAGTGGTCTTGTCGGGCTGGCCGGCGGTGATCGGGATGGTCCTGATCGTCCGGCCGTTCTGAGTGACGCGCATCATATGAGTGCCGGCGTCGACGTAACTGACCTGGTTGCGGCCGATGGAGAACTGCACGTCCTTGGACTGGACGCCGTAGAAGCCGGGCGCACCCTCGACGCCACGCAGCCGCAGGTGGAGAGTGACCTGCGTGCCGGGTGCCCAGTAGTGCTGCGGACGGAAGTCGAGACGCTGGTTGCCGAACCAGTGCGGGACGACTGGGACGGACGGGTTGGAGGTAACCGTCAGCGCCTGCTCGACCGCCTCCTTGTTGGTGATCGGGTGGTTGAAGCTGAGTGACACCTCTTCGCCGACACCGTACGTAGCACCGGGGTCGACGTTGAAGTAGCCGATAAAGGTGTTCTTGGGTGCGCCGGTCGTGTTCGCTGCGGCCGGGGACACCTGCACACCGTTGGAACCGGCCTGCGCCGCCGCGACACCGCCCGCCGTGGCCAGGAGCACAGCCGCGCCGAGCGCCAGGGCCGACAACCCTCGCTTGGCACCCAACGTCGAACGCATCGCCCGTATCCCCCGTATCGCACTCCGTGCCGACGGCTGGTCTTGCTCCACCTTGTCTCTCCCCTCGAACGACCGTACGCGGCCGCACTCCGGACACGTGTGTGACACGCGCCACATAGCGATCTCTTCCGGCCGACGTCTGCCCATGCCCCCGCGGTTCCGCCGCGCTCCTTGCGCACGGCTCCGATACGTCGGACACGTCAGCCGATAGATAACCATACGAAT
The DNA here is from genome assembly GCA_019243445.1 of Streptomycetaceae bacterium. GTDB lineage: Bacteria > Actinomycetota > Actinomycetes > Streptomycetales > Streptomycetaceae > Streptantibioticus_B. The sequence goes on from JAFAUH010000042.1 coordinate 2,939, forward strand.
GGCTCGCCCAGGGCAAAGGGAAAGTCACCTTTGCATACCGCTCGGCCGTGCACGGGCACCGCGACCCGCCGCGCCCGTCCTTCTACCGTCCCGCAGCAGCGAAGGTGGGGCTGTGTGCACCGCGCACCGCGGCAGTGGCCGTCTTGGTGGCGCGCAGCGCGGCGCGGACGCGCGCGGCCCCGACGGTAACGGCGGCTCCAGTGCCGGACACGGCCGCCACGCGCGGGCCGAGGCCCGCGCAGGCCCGGCAAAGGCCCGGCCGCGGCGCGGGATCGTGACATCCCTCACACTCCGGGCGTGGGAGAACGGGGGCGCGGAGAGCAGCGGTGGGCGGCATTTTCCGCTCCAGGCGGTTGCGCAACAGGGCGACTGGAGCATGCACGATCGGCGGCAGGCCGGGCAACAGGGCCTGGGCGAGGTCGCCCGGAGTGCTGCCGCGCTCCAGCCACTGTGCGACCAGCGGCGCCAGCTCGGCGGCCTCGGCCTGGCCCAGGCGCAGGCGCGGCTCTGGGCGGATCACCCGGAACAGCATCGCTACGGCCGCGCGTACCTCTTCGTCCGCTTCATCCGCTTCGTCTGTCTGGTGCCCGGCGGGGAGGGAGGGTATTTGTACCGGTTCCTTTACGGGAGGGGTGTCAGCCGGACCGACTGCCGCCTCGCCGAGTGCCGGACGTGTGGCATCCGGCGCCGGTATCCGTACCGGTAGCGCGAGTTGCGGGGTGTCGAAGACGTGGGCCTCGGAGCGGATGGTGCCGTCCGGCATCCGGATTTTGTCGACGCGATAGTAGCCCGCTTCGGTCAGCTCCTTGAGGGCCTTGCGGATCGCGCCGCGCCCCTGGGGGCTGGAGTCGGCCATCTGACGCCCGTCCTCCCGCCAGCCGTCCTTGCGGGAGAGCAGGTCGGCCAGCAGCCCGCGCGCGGTGTAGCTGAGCTGGCGGTCCTGCAGCGCGGTGTTGGGCAAGACGGTGAAGCAGCGCTGATGTTGGGTACGATGGATCTGCATCGGGAGGTTTCGGCTCCTGTTGTCGGACCCCGGGGTGTTCCACCACCGCCGGGGTCACCAATCTTCGGTTCACGATCAAGCAACGCACGCAGCCCCAAGCCACAACTGGGCCCAGCGCCAGCGGCGTTGAACCCAGTGTACGCGTGACGTGACGCTGAATGAGCGCTCTCAGGAACTGAACTCGTGACGCTGGACGGCGGTGATGAACGCCGACCACGCCGACGGCCCGAAGGTGAGCGCCGGGCCGTCCGGATCCTTGCTGTCGCGGACCGGGACAACACCTGAGTCGACGTAAGCCGGTGCCCACTCAACGCAGTCACGCCCCCCATTACCGCTGTAGCTCGACGTGACCCACTCCGCGTGAGAGAGGTCAGGGGTGTTGCTCATGTCGGAAGTTCCTCCATTACGGACCGGATGAACGCCGCCGATTTGCCAGGCGACAGGGCGCATGCCCTCAGTAGATCGTAGGCCCGTTGACGCTCGGCGACGATCCCCAGGTCTTCCAGCAGCGTCCCGGCCGTGATGCTCTCCTCGTAGGCCACCCGCGCACCATTGTCCATGGTCATCAGCGTCAGCCTGCCCCCGAGCAACGCATGTCCCCCGTGCTCGAAGGGGAGAACCTGCATCACGGTCGTCGGCGTGAGCGCCAGCTCACCGAGACGTACCAGTTGCGCCCGCATGACCGCCGGGCCACCGAAGCCGCGCCGCAACACCGCCTCATCAAGGATCAGGGAGTACTCGGGCGGAGGATCGGCGCGCAACAGCGCCTGCCGACTCAAGCGGGCTGTGACCAGCTCCTCGATCTCGTCCTGGGTCGCCTTCGGATTGGTCACCACGAACTGGGCGCGGGCGTAATCCTCCGTCTGTACGAGCCCGGGGACGACCTGACCGGCGTACTCCTCGATGAGCCGTGCCCCTGCTTCCAGTTCCATCACGCGCCGGAACTGGTCGGGGTGGATCTCCTTGCTCGCGAGCCGGTACAGCTCCTCGAAGATGCCATCCGTGCCGAAGGCCACGTCCAGCATGGCCGGCAGCGACAGGGGCGGCATGGCCTCAGCCGTCTCGATACGAGACAGATGACTGCGACTGATGTTCACAATATCCGACAAGCCTTCAAGACTCATGTCTGCCCGCTCTCGATAAGCGCGCATCTTGGCCCCGAACAGGTGTCGGGCGCCTCGGTCGGGCGTCAGTTCGCGCGGTCGTGCCGGCATCGCACGGCTCCCATCTCCCCAAGCAGAACGGGGGACATAAATACCTGTTGATCGCCGTCATACAGGGCAACGCTTTGGCTACAAAAGGTAATTGCTCCCCGCCGGGGACCGCAGGCGAACGTACGGATTGATTGGCAGGCACGACGATGGAAGACAGGCAGCAGAAGGCAACCGAGAAGATCAGGGACGCCAAGAAGGCATGCAGCGAACTGGACGAAGCGCTCAGGGCCGTAGGAGTCAACCTGCCCTCCCTACGGCTCGACGCGGCCTCGTGCGTCGGCTCCCCCCCGCTCACGCTGATCCACCTGGGCCGCTGCAACGTAGCCACCGCCCGCGCACTCACCGCCGTCCTGCGGCCCGACTCCGCCACAGCCGAAGCAGCTTCCTGAATGCTTACGCTTCAGCCAGGCTTCTCTTCGCGGATGCGGTCGCGACTTCACTTCCGGACAGGGAACGGCATCAAGACTCTTCCGCGGTGCGAGGACATCCGCGCATGGCCCACTACCGAGTGCTGTGAGTGGGGGTGAGCGTGAGGATCTCGGCGGTGCCGGCGGGCACGCTGATGGTGAGCGTGTTGCCGCCGACCTGGAAGGGAGTCGAGCGCGGCAGGGCCAGGTGTCCGTCGGCCGATACGGTCTGCCCGCCGAGGGTGATGCCGGTGGTGGCGGACAGGCTGCCCGCGGTCAGCTCAACCTTGCGGCCCGCGGCGAACGAGGCGCCGAGGCCGAGCCGGAGGGTGGTGGGGCCGCTGTGTGCCGGATCCTGGACATTGATGAGTGCGACGGTCATGGTGCCGTCGGTGTGCCTGAGGGCGAAGGCGCGCATGGTGGCCCATGCGGGGTTGTCGACCTGGAGGAAGTCTCCGGTGCCGATGAGGTGGACGGCGGCCAGGCCGTAGTACTCCGGTTGCGCGGCCAGCCGCCCGGCGGCCGCGTCGGCTGCTGTCGGCGCGCACAGCGGTGTGTAGTACATGTACAGCGGCTTGGCCGAGCCGCACTGCACGACAGTGCCGTGCAGGTAGTCCCCGGCCACGCCCTCGCGGGCGATGGTCAGTTCATCGTCGAGTACCCACAAGGCCGAGGCGAACACGTTGCTCACGCCGTCCTGTCCCCCGCACGCCGCCGAATTGGACTCGTCCACCACGGCCGGCACGTGAAGCCTGGCGGCTTGGGCGGCAGCCTGCTCGGCGATCTGCCTCTCGCTGAGGTGGGCACCGGGGCCGAGCAGCTCCGCGACCGTCGGGTGCCCGCCGCACGTGCCGGAGACGAGCGGGTACTCGTGGCTGGTCAACTCCGCGATGTCGGGCCTGGCCAGTCGGGACTCGTTTGCCACGAAGTTGCTCTGGAAGGCCCAGTCGGGGGCGCCGGCGGCGTCCGTGCCCTCGAGCGCCACGCCGGGCGCGGCCTTCTTGATGGCTGCGGCGTAGGTCTCGAAGTCTTTGAAGTACTGCTGGTAGTTGTGGGAGTACTGCGGGAAATAGTCGGGCTCGTTGCCGATCTCGATGGCCTGCAGGTAGGGGCCGAGGGACCGGGAGGCGTGGGCCGCCTCATCGGCCGCTCGCGACGGGTCGTTGTGTTTGAGGTTCACCCCGAGGATCACCTTCCAGCCGCTGGCCCGGGCCAGTCGGCCAAGGGCATCCAGGTCGGCCGGAGTGATCGTGGCGATGGACCAGGACGGTGCCTTTTCTCCGCGAGAAGTCCAAAACGTCTCATCTGAGAAGTTGGCGCCGATCCGGATCACCGAGCGGCCGAGGGTCCGCAGGTAGGTGGCCAGATTGCCGGACGTGAAACTGGGCAGCGCCAGATCAGATGCCTCGTACGACACTCCCAGGGAACTGTCCGTCAGCGAGGAGCCGGTGGTGCTCTGGCCGATCGTGACCACCTCGGCGGGGCTCTGGCCGATCGTGCGCCCCGGAGTACCGCCTGCCGACGCCAGGGGAGCGATCACCGCCCCCAGCACGAGCGCAGACACGCAACTGAGAACAGACAGCCGCACACCACGAGACGCACGTATGAATCCGGCCGGACGACGCATGGCAGCCCCTCATCCCATCAGCAACGCAAAGCACCGCAAAGCACCGCGGCAGCAAACACGCGGCAGCCCACGTTAAGAGTCCCGGCAAGAACACGCCAAGAAGGAACATCCCTGTGCCTGGGGAATGCCCGTGCATCTCGAGGGGTAGAGAGCTTCAGGGAGCTGCTCCCCCCAACGCCATCCGCCGCAATGCGCCCGGACGCCGTGACTTCCGGTGTCGAAGCGGGAAGGACATCAAGGAGAACGGGACCCGCGCGCGGTAATGGGACGCCGCGCGCACGCCGTACGGCCTGGGGCCCGCAGAGCCGCGGGAGGCTGAAACATGTCGAGCGCAGCCGGGCGGGAAGCCCCGCCGAGCGACAGCAGCCACTGGGCATTGCCGCCCACCGGCTCGGCAGGCGGCAATGGGCAGGCAAGCGGCAATGGGCAGGCGGGCGGCGCCGAGGCACATCCGCGGAAACGGCCGGTCTGGCCGGGCAGCCCGCAGCCGCTCGGGGCGCGCTTCCACCTCGGGCCCGACGCCACGCCGGGAACAAATTTCGCACTGTGGGCGGGTGGCGCCGAGGCCGTCGAGCTCTGCCTGTTCGATCCGGACGGCATCGAGACGCGCGTCGAGTTGACCGAGCTCACCCATGAGGTCTGGCACGGTTTCGTCCCGGGCGTGCTGCCCGGCCACGCCTACGGCTACCGTGTGCACGGCCGCTGGGACCCATGGACCGGTGGCCGCTGGAATCCGGCCAAGCTACTGCTCGACCCGTACGCGCGGGCCGTCGACGGCGAATTCACCCTGCCCCCGCATGTTTACGGGCACGTCCGCGACTGGCCGGAGCAGGCGGTCGCCGACACCGTACGCGACAACCGCGACTCGGCCCCTTTTGTGCCCAAGGGCATCGTCGTCCAGGACGACGATGCCTGGTCCGACGACCGCCGCCCCAAGACCCCGTGGTCCGACTCGGTCATCTACGAGCTGCATGTGCGCGGCTTCACCATGCGTCACCCCGATATACCTCCGCAGCTGCGCGGCACTTATGCGGGCCTGGCGCACCCGGCCGCCATCGGGCATCTGGAGCGTCTCGGCATCACCGCCGTCGAACTGCTCCCCGTGCACCAGTTCGCGCACGAGGACCATCTGCTGCGACGGGGCCTGCGCAATTACTGGGGCTACAACTCGATCGGCTACTTCGCGCCACACGCCGGGTACTCCGCCTCCGGTACCCGTGGCGAGCAGGTCGGGGAATTCAAGCGCATGGTGCGGGCATTGCATGCGGCGGGCATCGAGGTGATCCTCGACGTCGTCTACAACCACACCGCCGAAGGCAGTGAACTCGGCCCCACCCTGTCGCTGCGCGGCATCGACAACCGCGCCTACTACCGTCTCCAGTCGGATGCCCGCCGCTACGCCGACTACACCGGATGCGGCAACACCCTCAACCTCGTACGGCCACAGGCACTGCGCCTGATCACCGACAGCCTGCGGTACTGGGTGACGGAGATGGGCGTCGACGGTTTCCGCTTCGACTTGGCGGCGGCGCTGGTGCGATCCCTGCACGCCGACGATCCGGACATGCTCTCACCGTTTCTCGCCGTGATCGCCCAGGACCCGGTGCTGCGGCGGGTGAAGCTGATCGCCGAGCCGTGGGACGTGGGCTTCGGCGGTTATCAAGTCGGGGCGTTCCCCCCGCTGTGGACGGAGTGGAACGACCGCTACCGTGATGCGATACGTGACTTCTGGCGCGGTGCCAGCCCCGATCTGGCCGACCTCGGCTACCGATTGTCGGGGTCGAGCGACTTGTACGCCTGGGGTGGGCGCCGCCCGTACGCGTCGGTCAACTTCATCACCGCACATGATGGGTTCACCTTGCGCGACCTCGTCACCTACGAGCACAAGCACAATGAGGCCAATGGTGAGGAGAATCGGGACGGCACCAACGACAACCGCTCCTGGAACTGCGGAGCCGAAGGAGAAACAGACGATCCGGGCGTGGTCGCGCTGCGCCGCCGCCAACTGCGCAACCAGTTGGCGACGTTGTTGCTGTCGACGGGTGTACCGATGCTGTGCGCGGGTGACGAGATGGGCCGTACGCAAGGCGGCAACAACAACGCGTATTGCCAGGACAATGAGACCAGTTGGGTCGACTGGTCGTTGCTGGACGAGCCGCAGTGGCGTGATCTGTTCGACCTGGCCCGCCATTTGATCATGCTGCGGCGGGCGCACCCGGTGTTGCGGCAGGGGTCCTTCTTCTCCGGGCGCCCGCGCACCCCGGCGGGTTTGCGGGATCTGGCGTGGTTCACACCGGAGGGGCAGGAGATGAGGGAGGGCGACTGGTTCAGCGCCGCCACCACGCTTGGCATGTATCTGTCCGGCCGAGACATCGCGCAGCGCAATCCGCAGGGGCAGTGGATCATCGACGACAGCTTTCTGGTGATCCTGCACGCGGGCGCGGAGCCGGTGCGTTTTGTTCTTCCCGGGCCGCCGTGGGCGGATGGCTACGAGCTCCTCGTCGACACCTCGTCGGACGGCATCCCGGGCAACCCGAGCATCCCGGACCCCATACGGCATGCGGCAGGCATCGTGATCACGGCCAAGGAACGCTCTGTGCTGCTCTTGAAAGCCGTGGCAGACGAACGTCCGCAGTGCTGATCCGCTCCCTATTGCTCCCCAGGTCACAACCCTGGTCACAACCCTGGTCGTAACCCTGGTCGTAACCCTGGTCGTAACCCTGGTCGGCGCCCACCGGCACGGCCCGGCTACCGCCCCTCGCGTGACAACCGCGATCGAGACGCCGGCCGATGAGGTGGTGCCGATCGACCGTGCCATCGCCGAGGAGGCGGCGAGGAGGCGGCGAGGAGGCGGCGGCGGCGAAGTTGGGCGCGCAGTGCCCAGCCATCCGCCTCCCGGACGCGTTGATGGGACGCTAGCTAGTCCATTGCGCTTGCTGCCCGCCGTCGGTGTTGCAATTCCCTAACACCTGGTGCAGCTTCCCTGAGTTGCTAATGCGGAAGCAGGCGGGCAGGGGCGAGGGCTGACCTGGGGCTGGTGGCACAAACGTGTACTCATGGCGACCTCCCTCCACGTAGACCTGCGTAGCGTTCGAGTCGATGAGCCAGTACAGGGTCTTGGGATTGCCACCGTCAAAATCGTGCGAAACCTGATGGACGGTGCCATCTGTGTCTGTTTCCTGAATGTTGACTTGTACGTCATGTCCGTATATCTGGTCATCGCTGATCAGGACGAAATTCTGCTGAACGTTGTCACCGAACGCCGGAGCGATGGCCACGGTTGCGGCTACGACAACCCCAGCGGATAGCGAGAGCAGTTTCGTGCGCTTCCTCAACGGGACCTCCTGTGTCTGGTTTCAGCCGTCCCCGTCTGATGAAGCCATACGTCATCCCGAGTCGGGACACCGTCGGCCAACTCATCCCCCGGAACCGACGCTAGAGGCATGAAACGGCCTCGCACAATGCCACCTTGTCCAATGACAGAGCGAACCTGACCTAACGACAGATGGCGTCTGTTCCAATGACAGCTGGCACCTGGCTGCATGACAGATGGCCAGATGGCCAGATGGACGGATGGACGGATGGCCGGATGGACGGATGGCCGGATGGCCGGATGGCCGGATGGTGTCCTACTGAAAGGCAGACTTCTCCGCACATCCCATGACGTGACATATTGACGCCAGGTCAAAAGTATGTCGGCGCGCGGGTGCCGAGCACCCGCGCGCCGACGAAAACCGGCCGCCGAACAGACCCGTTACCGCAGCAGTCCGCCCGGCATGCCCACCGCCTCCGACGGGACTGCGATCAGGCCCAGCTCGGCGGGTGAGGCAAGCAGCGGATGGCTGGGCAGGACACGGACTGTGTAGCCGTACGGCCCGGTGCGGTCGAGAGAGAGCGGCCCCTCGTAGAGCCAGCGGCCCTCCAGGTCGGGTCGTCCCGCCGGTTTGAGCGAGACGACCGCGGGATCAGCGATCCGGTCCGATTCGTCCACCCGTCCGGCGACCACCTGCACATCCACGTCCTGCGGATCGAGTTCCCCGAGCCGTACTTGCACCCGCAGCGGGAGCGAGGAGCCGAGTTCCGGCATGCCGCCCGCTGCGCCCACCTCGACGTGGTCGATTGCGACGCACGACCACTCACGGCGTACCGTAGCCTTCCAGGCGGCGAGCTCGCGCGCGGTGCCGGGGCCGATGGCGCGATGGGCGCGGGCAGCGGGAGCGTACAGTTCCTCCACGTACTCACGCACCATCCGCGACGCCAGCACCTTCGGCCCGAGAGTGGCAAGGGTGTGCCGGACCATCTCAATCCACCGGCCCGGGATCCCGCGTTCGTCGGCATCGTAGAAACGCGGCGCCACCTGATGCTCAATCAGGTCATAGAGCGCAGCCGCCTCGATGTCGTCGCGACGGTCCGGGTCGGAGCCGGAGTAGCCGTCGGCGGTGGGGATGGCCCAGCCGTTGTCACCGTCGAACCACTCGTCCCACCAGCCGTCGAGCACCGAAAGGTTGAGGCAGCCATTGAGCGCCGCCTTCATCCCGGAGGTACCGCATGCCTCCAGCGGGCGCAGCGGGTTGTTGAGCCAGATGTCGCAACCGGGGTAGAGCCGCTGGGCCATGGCCATGCCGTAGTCGGGCAGGAAGACGATCCGGTGGCGGATGGCCGGGCTGTCGGCGAATCGCACCAGCTCCTTGATCAGCTTCTTGCCGCCGTCGTCGGCCGGGTGTGCCTTGCCCGCGACGACGATCTGCACCGGACGCTCCGGGTGCAGCAGCAACCGGGTGAGCCGCTCCGGGTCGCGCAGCATCAAGGTGAGCCGTTTGTACGACGGGACGCGGCGGGCGAAGCCGATGGTGAGCACGTCCGGATCGAGGACCTGGTCGGTCCAGCCGAGTTCCAGGTCGGCTGCGCCGCGCTGCCGCCAGGAGGCACGCAGCCTCGCCCGTACCTCGGTGATGAGCTGCTCCCGCAGGGTCCGGCGCAGCTCCCAGATGTCCGTGTCCGGAATGTCCGCGGCGGCATCCCAGCGCGTGTCGCCGCCGACGGCGAGAGCGTCCTCGGTGCGCTGCAGTCCTCCGGCGCCGAGCTGGCGTGCGCCGAGCCGTACCACCTCGGGCGCCACCCAGGTGGGTGCGTGGACGCCGTTGGTGATGGACCGGATCGGCACCTCCTCGGGGTCGAAGCCCGGCCAGAGCGCGGCGAACATCTGGCGGCTGACGGCGCCGTGCAGGGTGGAGACGCCGTTGGCGCGCTGAGCAAGGCGCAGACCCATCACAGCCATGTTGAACAGCCGCGGGTCGCCGTCGGCGTAGGTCTCGGTGCCGAGTTCCAGCACTCGGTTGACGTCCACCCCGGGCAGTTCGCCGTCCTCGCCGAAGTGACGGACCACCAACTCGCGGTCAAAGCGATCGATCCCGGCGGGGACGGGGGTGTGGGTGGTGAAGACCGTCCCGGCCCGGACAGCCTCCAACGCGGTGTCGAAGTCGAGCGCGCAGTCGCTCCCGCCCTCCCGCGCGCCGTCGCTCCCGCCCTCCCGACCGATGATGAGCTCGCGGATCCGCTCCAGGCCGAGGAAGCCGGCATGGCCCTCATTGGTGTGGAACACTTCGGGCGTGGGGTGCCCGGTGATGCGGCAGTAGGCGCGCACCGCGCGGACGCCGCCGATGCCGAGCAGCATCTCCTGCAGCAGACGGTGCTCGCTTCCGCCGCCGTAGAGCCGGTCGGTGACTTCGCGTTCGCTCTGGCTGTTCTCCTCGACATCCGAGTCGAGCAGCAGCAGCGGGACTCTTCCGACTTGTGCCTTCCAGATGTGCGCCCGCAAGCGTCGGCCGCCGGGCAGCGACAAGACGACGGGCGCGGGTGCGCCGCTGTCCTCACGCAACAGGGTCAACGGCAGTTCGTGCGGGTCGAGGACGGGATAGTGCTCTTGTTGCCAGCCCTCACGCGACAGGGTCTGACGGAAGTACCCGTGCCGGTAGAGCAACCCCACGCCGATCAGCGGGACGCCGAGGTCGCTCGCGGCCTTGAGGTGGTCGCCGGCGAGGATGCCGAGGCCTCCGGAATACTGGGGGAGGGCAGCGGTGATGCCGAATTCTGGTGAGAAGTAGGCGATAGCGGAGGGGAGTTCGGCACCGTCTCCCTGAGCCGCCTGATACCAACGGGGATTAGTGAGATAATCGGTCAGGTCCTCCGCGACAGCGCCGAGCCGCCGTAGGAATCTGCGGTCCCGGGCGAGCGCGTCGAGCCGTTCGGTGGGGACCGCGCCGAGCAGCCGCACCGGATCACCGCCTGCCGCCTGCCAGCCGCCAGGGTCGACGGACTGGAGCAGCTCACGGGTTTCCGGGTGCCAGGACCATCGTAGATTCTGCGTCAGCTCGCGAAGCGGCAGCAGAGTTTCGGGGAGAACTGTACGGACAGTGAAACGACGAATAGCCTTCACGCTCTTGACGGTAGCGGCGTTCAGCCACACATTTCACCCCCGTGCCCCGCAATCTCCCTCCCAATCCTCGATCCGGCCAGGATTCCCTCGAACGGCTTAACGATCCACGGACTTTACGGCTACTCATCCGTTACCCATCCGTATCTGACATCCTCCACTCCTACGCGTGAGTAGGCCCTATCCAAAGAGGTTGCGACGCGGTAATCGTAGGGAAGGCTTCTCCCAAGGCCCCCCGCCCTACTATCTCCACAGCTCCCATGCGCATCCCCACCAGCGCAACCTCCCACCCGCCCCCATCCGTCACCCATCACCACCCTCAACGGAGCGCTTCGCGCGCAGCCTCCCACCCGTCACCCACCACCACCCTCAATGGAGCGCTTCGCGCGCAGCCACTTGGGTGAACGCGAACTGGAGCGGCCATGCACGCCCGTACACAATCGAGGGAGCAGATAGAAAAGGCACAGGGGGCACCGAGACTACGCAACGACGCAAGCCAGGTGAGTCAATGATCGGTCGCATCCCTGTCCTGGACATCCGCCCGCTGGTCGAATGCGGACGCCGCCCCGCCAAGGCAGTGGTGGGCGAGGCATTTGACGTCACGGCCACCATCTTCCGTGAAGGACACGAAGCAGTCGCCGCCGGTGTGGTGCTCCGTGACCCCAAAGGGCGCTGCGGTCCATGGACGCCGATGCGGGAATTGGCCCCGGGCACCGACCGTTGGGGCGCCGAGGTGACGGCGACGTCGGAGGGCCGCTGGACATACACCGTCAAAGCATGGTCCGATCCGCTGGCCACTTGGCGGCACACCGCTGGCATCAAGATCCCGGCCGGCATCGACACCGAGCTCGTTCTCGCCGAAGGTGCGAGCCTATTGGAGCGTGCAGCGGTCGGTGTACCCAAGAAGGACGGCCGCGCCGTGGTGCTCAAAGCCCTCGCCCTCTTGCAGGACGAAGAACAGGCACCGGCGGTACGGCTGACCGCCGCGCTGTCGCCCGAGGCCACCGAGGTGCTTGCGCGCTTCCCACTGCGGGATCTGGTCACCTCCTCCCGTCCGCTGCCGCTGCTGGTGGAGCGTCAGCGGGCGCTGTTCGGCTCCTGGTACGAGTTCTTCCCGCGCTCCGAGGGCGCGGTGATAGACGAGAGCGCACAGGGCGCCCCCTCGCGCTCCGGCACCTTCCGTACAGCCGCCGAGCGGCTCCCGGCGATCGCGGCGATGGGCTTCGATGTAGTTTATCTGCCGCCCATTCACCCGATCGGCTCCTCCTACCGCAAGGGCCGCAATAACGCACTGACCGCCGGGCCGTACGACGTCGGCTCGCCGTGGGCGATCGGCTCGCCGGAGGGCGGGCACGATGCGATCCACCCGGATCTCGGCACCATCGAGGATTTCGACGCGTTCGTCGCCCGCGCCCGCGAGCTGGAGCTCGAAGTGGCGCTCGACTTCGCACTGCAGTGCTCCCCCGACCACCCGTGGGTGGACAAGCATCCCGAGTGGTTTGTGCACCGAGCGGACGGCAGCATCGCATACGCGGAGAATCCCCCCAAGAAGTACCAGGACATCTACCCGCTCGCCTTCGACGCCGACATGCCCGGAATTGTCGCCGCGACGCTGCGCGTACTGCGTCACTGGATGAGCCACGGAGTACGAATCTTCCGGGTGGACAATCCGCATACCAAGCCGGTGGTCTTCTGGGAGAAGGTGCTCGGCGAGATCCAGCGCACCGACCCTGACGTGATCTTCCTCGCCGAGGCATTCACTCGGCCGGCGATGCTGCACACCCTTGCCTCGATCGGTTTCCAGCAGTCGTACACGTATTTCACCTGGCGCAACACCAAGGAGGAAATCACCAGCTACCTTGGAGAGTTGACGGGCGAGGCCGCCGCGTGGATGCGACCCAATCTCTTCGTCAACACCCCTGACATCCTCCACGCCTATCTGCAGCACGGCGGTCGGCCGGCCTTCGAGGCACGGGCCGTCCTCGCCGCCACCCTGTCACCCACATGGGGGATGTATGCCGGCTTCGAGCTGTGCGAGAACACCCCTGTGCGGGAGGGCAGCGAGGAGTACCTGCACTCGGAGAAGTACGAACTGCGCCCTCGCGACTGGGCAAGAGCCGAGGCCGAAGGCCGCTCCCTCACCCCGCTGATCACTCGCCTCAACCACCTGCGCCGCCACCACCCGGCCCTGCAACATCTGCGTAACCTGCGGTTCCATCACAGTGACAACGACTCAATCATCGTCTACTCCAAACGTGCCCGCACCGCCGAAGGAGTGTGCGCAGGACCCGACACGTACGACACCGTGCTGGTCGCGGTCAACCTCGACCCGCACCACACCCGTGAAGCAACCATCTCGTTGAACATGCCGGAACTCGGCCTCGACTGGCACGACTCCATCCCGGTGCGCGACGAGCTCACCGGCGAGACCTACTACTGGGGCAGGGAGAATTACGTGCGCCTCGAGCCGGGCGTCGCGCCCGCGCACGTGTTGTCCCTGCGGCCGTCCTCACCGATCGGAGGGTCGCCCAATTGATCATCAATGAGCCTGTCCATGACCTGTTCGAGGACACTCCGGCCAAGGACCGCGACCCCGACTGGTTCAAACGCGCAGTCTTCTACGAAGTCCTCGTCCGCTCCTTCCAGGACAGCAACGGCGACGGCATCGGCGACTTGAAGGGCCTCACCGCCAAGCTCGATTATCTGCAGTGGCTCGGCGTCGACTGCCTGTGGCTGCCGCCGTTCTTCGCCTCGCCGCTGCGCGACGGCGGCTACGACGTCTCCGACTACACCGCTGTCCTCCCCGAATTCGGCGACCTCGCCGACTTCGTCGAGTTCGTGGACGCCGCCCACCAGCGTGGCATGCGGGTGATCATCGACTTCGTCATGAATCACACCAGCGATCAGCACCCATGGTTCCAGTCATCCCGCAGCGACCCGGACGGGCCGTACGGCGACTACTACATGTGGGCCGACAACGACAAGCAATACCAGGACGCCCGGATCATCTTCATCGACACCGAGGCATCCAACTGGACATACGATTCCGTGCGCAAGCAGTACTACTGGCACCGCTTCTTCTCCCACCAGCCGGATCTCAACTACGAGAACCCGCGAGTCCAGGAGGAGGTGATCGCGGCGCTGCGTTTCTGGCTCGACCTCGGCATCGACGGCTTCCGGCTCGACGCCGTCCCCTACCTCTACGCCGAGGAGGGCACCAACTGCGAGAATCTGCCGACCACCCACGCCTTCCTCAAACGGGTGCGAGCCGAGATCGACGCGCACTACCCGGACACCGTGCTGCTCGCCGAGGCCAACCAATGGCCGGAAGACGTCGTCGACTACTTCGGCTCCTTCTCGACCGGCGGCGACGAATGCCACATGGCCTTCCACTTCCCGGTGATGCCGCGGATCTTCATGGCGGTGCGCCGCGAGTCCCGTTACCCGGTCTCGGAAATCCTCGCCAAGACGCCCGCGATCCCCTCCGGCTGCCAGTGGGGCATCTTCTTGCGCAACCACGACGAGTTGACGCTGGAGATGGTGACGGACGAAGAGCGCGACTACATGTACGCGGAGTACGCCAAGGATCCACGGATGCGCGCCAACATCGGCATCCGGCGCAGGCTCGCCCCGCTGCTCGACAACGACCGCAACCAGATCGAGCTGTTCACCGCACTCCTGCTTTCCCTGCCCGGTTCGCCGATCCTCTACTACGGCGACGAGATCGGCATGGGCGACAACATCTGGCTCGGTGACCGCGACGCGGTGCGCACCCCCATGCAGTGGACACCAGACCGCAACGCCGGTTTCTCGTCCTGCGATCCAGGGCGGCTCTGCCTCCCCACGATCATGGACCCGGTCTACGGCTATCAAGTCACCAATGTCGAAGCCCAGATGAGCAGCCCGAGCTCACTGCTGCACTGGACCCGCCGGATGATCGAGATCCGCAAGCAGAATCCGGCCTTCGGCCTCGGCTCGTTCACCGAACTGTCCTCCAGCAACCCGGCAGTGCTCGCCTTCCTGCGCGAGATCTCCGTCCCCGGGCACGGGGACGATCTGGTGCTGTGCGTGAACAACTTCTCGCGCTTCCCGCAGCCCACCGAACTCGATCTGCACCGCTGGGCAGGGCGTCATCCGGTCGAACTCATCGGCGGGGTCCGCTTCCCGGCGATCGGCGAACTGCCATACCTGCTCACCCTCGCGGGTCACGGCTTCTACTGGTTCCGACTGCGCCGCGACTCAGCATAGATGGGCGCGCGCCCCCAAAGAAGGGACGTCATGTCGGATACCTGGCGGCTTTGTCCCATGACTGGTCATTCCCCTGCGCGGGGCGTCGTCGGCGCTCCCCGGCTCGCCTCTGCTTCCGCCACTGCCGCGGAGGCGGAAGCGGGGGCGCCCGGGCTACTGCGGGCGCTCACTCCGCTGCTGCGGGAATGGCTGCCACGGCAGCGGTGGTTCGCCGGCAAGGGCCAGCCGATCACCGGCTTCGGCTTGGTCTGCGCGACGGAGTTGCTGCCCGCCGACGGCGGGGCCGGTCGACCGCGGCTGCTCCATCTGCTGCTCGACGTGCACCAGGACGACACCCCTCCCGACTGCTACCAACTCCTGCTCGGCATTCGCGAGCTGCTGCCTCCAGCGCTCGCCCCCGCGCTGATCGGGCATGCGGTGGGCGGGCCGCTCGACGGGCTTACCGTCTTCGAGGGGCTGCACGACCCGCGGCTTGCGACGCTGCTGCTGGAGCGGCTGCGCGCCTCGGGATCGGCTGGACATCTGCGGTTCTCGGCGGAGCCGGATACCGCGATCCCCTCAGGGCTCGCACCGCGGATGTCAGTGGCGGAGCAGTCCAACTCATCCATCATTTACGGAGATACATTCATCCTCAAACTATTTCGGCGTATTTTGCCGGGCTGCAACCCCGACCTGGAACTCTCGCTCGCCCTCGCACGAGTGGGCTCGACGCGGGTGGCTGCGCCCGCGGCATGGTTCGAGGCAGTCGGGCTGCACGAGGAGCCCGCGACCCTCGGCGTCCTGCAGCGTTATCTTCCCGGCTCCTCCGACGGCTGGGAGCTTGCCTTGCAAGCGGTCGACGCATCAGGTGCCCAGGGCGACTTCGCCGACGGGGATTTCACCAAACATGCCCACGCACTCGGGCGTGCCACCGCCGAGGTGCACACAGCGCTCGCCGACGCACTGCCCATGACCCTCCTGCGCCGCCCGCAGATCCAACAGCTCGCCGCGGCGATGGCCGGGCGCCTGGACAGCGCGGTGGCCGCCGTGCCCGCGCTCGGCCCCTACCGTACGGGGCTGCGGGATGCCTTCCAGGATCTCGCCGCATTCGGCGCGGGCGGCGGGACGGTACGGGCACAGCGCATCCACGGCGATCTCCACCTGGGACAGGCGCTGTTGACCCCGGCGCAAGGATGGGTGCTCATCGACTTCGAAGGTGAGCCGGCCCGGCCGCTCGCGGAGCGGCGCCGCCCGCACTCCCCCCTCCAGGACATCGCGGGCATGCTGCGCTCGTTCGACTACGCGGCACGGCACCGCGATCCGACGTCCCCCTATGCCGCCGACTGGGCCGCACGGCATCGCACCGCCTACGTCGCCGGCTACGCCGAACGGTCGGGCAATGACCCGAACGGCTCACCGGTGCTGTTGCGCGCCTTCGAGACGGACAAAGCTGTCTACGAAGTCGTCTACGAAGCCCGTCACCGACCCGACTGGCTGCCCATCCCCATGGCCGCGATCGAGCGGCTGTGCCATCCGCAACCGGCCCGTCCCTGACTGGCCCTCTAGGAGGACCCGACTGTGAATCCGCGCTATCCCTCGCACCCTGCGCCCGGGTATGTACCGGCCACGTTCCTGCCGGGCACAGGGCCGGGCGCAGGCTCGGGCGGGGCCGCAGGGCCGGGCGCAGGCTCGGGCGGGGCCGCAGAGCCGGGCGCAGCACGGCCCTGCGAGGGCCACAGCGCACCGCTGAGCCCCGACCACAGCGCACCGCTGAGCCCCGAGGAGCACCGGCAGCTGTTCGACGGCGCTCATCACGACCCGCATGCGCTGTTGGGCGCGCATCACGTCAGCGGGGGTATCGCGTTCCGCGTGCTGCGTCCGTGCGCCCGCTCCGTCACCGTCGTCGCCAAGGGGCTGCGCGCCGAGCTCCACGACGACCGCCAAGGCCTGTTCACCGGCGTGCTGCCGCTGCAGGAGATCCCCGAGTACCGGCTGATGGTGGAGTACGACGGCGGGACGCACGAGGTCGAGGACCCTTACCGACTACTGCCTTCGCTCGGCGACCTCGATCTGCACCTGATCCGCGAGGGCCGCCATGAGCAGCTGTGGACGGCGCTCGGCGCACATCCGATGACACATCAGGGCGTGACGGGCACCCGGTTCACCGTGTGGGCACCGAACGCGCGCGGGGTGCGGGTAGTCGGCGACTTCAACTACTGGAACGGCACCGGCCATCCGATGCGCTCACTCGGCTCGTCCGGGGTGTGGGAACTGTTCCTGCCGGGGATCGGCGAGGGCACTCTCTACAAGTTCGAGATCACCCGCCAGGATGGCTCCCGCCAGACCAAGGCCGATCCGATGGCCCGCCGCACCGAGGTACCGCCCGCGACCGCTTCCCTCGTCACCGTCTCCCACCACCAGTGGCAGGACGAGGAGTGGATGGCGCACCGCGCCGAGATCCCCGTCCACCGGGCGCCGTTCTCCGTCTACGAAGTACACCTGCCGTCGTGGCGTCCCGGCCTGACCTACCGCGAGCTCGCCGAACAACTCCCCGCCTACGTCAAGGACCTTGGCTTCACCCATGTCGAGTTGATGCCCATTGCCGAGCATCCCTTCGGCGGCTCATGGGGCTACCAGGTCACCTCGTACTACGCCCCCACCGCCCGCCTGGGCACCCCGGACGACTTCCGCTACCTGGTCGACGCGCTGCACCGGGCCGGGATCGGGGTGGTGATGGACTGGGTGCCGGGGCACTTCCCCAAGGACGAGTGGGCGCTCGCCTGCTTCGACGGGACGCCGCTGTACGAACACCCCGACCCCGCGCGGGCCGAGCACCCCGACTGGGGGACCTTGGAATTCGACTTCGGCCGCACCGAAGTGCGCAACTTCCTCGTCGCCAATGCCGTCTACTGGTGCACCGAATTCCACATCGACGGTCTGCGAGTGGACGCCGTCGCCTCGATGCTCTACCTCGACTACTCGCGCGAGCAGGGCCAGTGGAGTCCGAACCGGCACGGCGGCCGGGAGAATTTGGCGGCGGTGGAATTCCTGCAGGAGATGAACGCCACCATCTACCGCCGCTGCCCGGGCGTAGTCACCATCGCCGAGGAGTCAACGGCATGGGAGGGGGTCACCAGAGCCACCCACCACACCGGCCCGAACGGCTTCGGCGGCCTCGGCTTCGGCCTGAAGTGGAACATGGGGTGGATGCACGACACCCTGGTGTATCTCTCCCACGAGCCGATCCACCGCAAATACCACCACAGCGAGATGACTTTCGCCATGGTGTACGCGTACTCCGAGAATTACGTACTGCCCATCTCGCACGACGAAGTGGTGCACGGAAAAGGCGCGTTGGTCTCCAAACCACCGGGTGACTGGTGGCAGCGGCGCGCCACCCACCGGGCCTACCTTGCCTTCATGTGGGCGCACCCTGGCAAGCAACTTCTGTTCATGGGCCAGGAGTTCGCGCAAGGAGCGGAGTGGTCGCACGAAAGCGGCCCCGACTGGTGGCTGTTGGACGAGGCCTACTCGGCGGCCGGTGACCACCGCAGCGTGCAGGATTTGGTCCGCGAACTCAACCGACAGTACGCCGCGACCCCCGCGCTGTGGCAACTCGACACCGACCCGACCGGTTTCTCCTGGCTCGACTCCGGTGCCGCCGACGACAATGTCTTTTCCTTCATCCGCTACGACACCGGCGGGCAGCCGCTCGCCGCGATCAGCAATTTCTCACCTGTCGTACGGCACGGCTACCGCATCGGCCTTCCCGAAGTGGCGGCGTCCTGGCAGGAAGTCCTCAACACCGATGACCATGGCTACGGCGGCAGCGGAATGATCAACCCCGAGCCGCTCAAGACCGAACCTCTCGCATGGAACGGCCGCCCGGTCAGCGTAGAGTTGACGCTGCCGCCACTGGCGACGGTATGGCTACGTCCGGCCGCCACAAGGTAAGGCATCAAAGACGTGGCGGCCCCTGCCGACTCCTGTGGCAAGGGCCGCTGTTCTTTCCGACGCCTCGCAATTCTGCGGCAATCTCATGACCGTAAGGAACGCAATAGTGACCACAGACCCGCACGGCCTCATGCTGTGGCGAGTAATGCACCCGACCCTGTGGTGAAAGGTCCCCGTCATGAGGCAATTACTCGGTGAGCGCGAGGCCAGGCCCCCTCGTCGGCGGCTCACAGCCGACCAGCGCAACGCGTTCCTCGCGGCCCAACTCGGCTGGGCGATGGACGCATTCGACTTCTGCATCGTCGTTTTCGTATATGACGAGATCAGCAAGAGCTTTCATGTCTCTTTGGAGACGGTAGCCTTCCTGACCACGGTCACCTTGCTGATGCGACCGGTGGGTGCGCTGCTGTTCGGCCTGTGGGCAGACAAAGCGGGTCGCCGGCTGCCGCTCATGGCCGACGTCTGTTTCTACTCGCTGGTCGGTTTCCTCTGCGCTTTCGCCCCCAACTTCACCGTGCTGCTGGTGCTGCGGCTGCTGTACGGGATCGGCATGGGTGGTGAGTGGGGCCTTGGGGCGGCACTCGCGATGGAGAAGATCCCGGCCGAGCGGCGCGGCTTTTTCTCCGGTCTGCTGCAGGAGGGCTACGCCTGCGGATATCTGCTGGCCGCACTCGCCTATCTGCTGATCCACTCCGAGATGCACCTGTCCTGGCGGTGGCTGTTCGGGCTGAGCATTCTCCCGGCGCTGATCAGCCTCGTCATCCGTTCCCGGGTGAAGGAGTCCGAGGTCTGGGAGAACACCCGCGAATCGATGCGAGTCACCCGGACATCGAGGCGTGAGGTGCTGCTCAACGGGAAAATTGTGCGGCGTTTCGTCTATCTCGTCGCGCTGATGACCGCGTTCAACTGGATGAGCCACGGAACTCAGGACATCTTCCCGGCTTTCTTGAAGGCCACCGAGCATGGCGGCGCCCACTTGTCGGCGTCGACGGCCGGCTGGATCGCGGTGATCTACAACATCGGCGCCATCATCGGCGGTCCGATCTCAGGCATGCTCTCCGAGCGCTACGGGCGCCGCTACATGATCGCCTTCTGCGCGCTGCTGGCTCTGCCGATCGTGCCGCTGTTTGCCTATTCGCACACGGCGGGCATGCTCGCCCTAGGGGCGTTCTTGATGCAGGTCATGGTGCAGGGGGCGTGGGGTGTCATCCCGGCTCACCTCACGGAGCTGTCACCGGATGCCATTCGCGGCTTCTACCCCGGTGTGACGTACCAGCTCGGCAACTGCCTGGCTGCCTTCAACTTGCCGATCCAGGTGGCGCTGGGGGAGTCCCACGGCTACCCCTTCGCACTGGCCGTGACGGTCGTGCCGACGCTGATCATCGTGGCCGTGCTGACCCTGATCGGCAAGGAGGCCAAGGGCATTTCGTTCGGATCGGAACCGGCCGCCGCGGAAGCCACCACCGTGTACTCCTGACAGCCCCTGTGCCGGCCCGGGCGATCCCGGCCCGGGCCATCCCGGGAGAATCCGGCGCACGCTCCCGATACAGAGCACGCCCGGCAGGGCACACTGGACGGCATGCCCATACCACGGCCTCGCCGGCCTCGCCGCTGGTGGGGCCGGCCTGTCCCCTCCAGGCGCCCCCGCAGCCTGGCAGGTCAGCTACTCACCATGCAGATCATGGTGATCGCAGCTGTGCTGCTGGGATGCGTCTTCGTAGCGTACGTCTTCGCTCAGGACGAGGCGGATGACACCGCGCGCCAGCACGTCGTCAGCGAGGCGCGCACTCTCGCGGACACGCCGACCGTTCGCCAGGCAGTCGTCAGCCGGGACCCGACCGCCGTACTCCAGTCGTACGCCGAACAAGTGCGCCGCGACACCGGTGTCTCGTTCATCACGATCATGAGCCCGAGCGGAATACGGTTCACCCACCCCAACCCGGCGGAGATCGGCCGCCACTTCCTCGGGCACCGCGCCAGGGCCCTGGCCGGGCACACCTTCACCGAGACCTATCGGGGCACCCTGGGCCGCTCCATCCGCGTCGTCACCCCGGTGTGGGGTACGCATGGCGAGGTCAGCGCCCTGGTGAGCGTGGGCGTCACCGTGCACAGCATCGACAGCCGCCTGTGCGACCAACTGCTGGCCCTGTCCGGGCTCGCCCTCGCCGCGCTGGCCGTCACCGGTATCGGCACGTGGCTCGTCGGATCCCGGTTGCGTCGCCATACCCACGGCATGGGCGCGCAGGAGCTGGGCCGGATGTACGACTACCACGAGGCGACCCTGCATGCGGTGCGGGAAGGCCTGCTTCTGCTCGACAAGGACCGGGAGGGGCAGATCCGGATCACTTTGTGCAACGATTCCGGGCGCGAGCTACTCGGGCTGCCGGCCGATACCGAAGGCCGCCGTCTCGATGATCTCGGGCTGCCCGAGTCGCTCATCACCGCGCTGGTGGCGTCGGAACCGCGGGTGGACGAGGTGCATCTGACCGCCGAGCGGGTCGTGCTCGTCAACACTCGGCCGGTGCGGACCGGTTCCCGGCGCGGCGTCGTGGCCACACTCCGCGACCATACCGAACTTCAGGCGCTCAGCGGCGAGTTGGACTCGGTGCGCGGTTTCGCCGAGGCTTTGCGTTCCCAAGCCCACGAGGCATCCAACCGCCTGCACACCATCGTCTCGCTGATTGCGCTGGGCCGACCACAGGAAGCTGAGGAATTCGCCACCGCTGAGCTGGGGTTGGCACAAGCCCTCACCGACCAGGTGATAACTGCGGTCGCCGAGCCGGTGCTCGCCGCGCTGTTGCTCGGCAAGGCTGCCGAGGCCAACGAGCGCGGTGTGGACTTCCGCGTCACCTCCGACAGCCGCATCGACGACCGGCTGTTGCCACCCGCACTGAGCCCCCGCGATCTCGTCACCATCCTCGGCAATCTGATCGACAACGCGCTCGATGCGTCGATCGAGGCGGCCGGCTCGCCCGAATCGCCCGGCTCTCCTTCGCCGCGCCCGTATGTCGAGGTGACCGCCCGGATCGAGGAGGGGCAGCTGCTGCTGCGGGTGGCCGACTCCGGCCGCGGGGTGGATGCCGAGGAGCTGCAGGAGGTGTTCCGGCGCGGCTGGAGCACCAAACAGGCCGCCGACGACCGGGGCCGCGGGATCGGCCTCGCCCTCGTCCAGCAAACGGCGCACCGCGGAGGCGGTACGGTGCACGTCGACCGGGAGGTGGGCGCAGTGTTCACCGTGCGGCTGCCGGTGGCAGAACATGAGCGACGCACGGGAACAGGCGGAGTGGGCAGAATGGGCGGTCGAGACTCCGGTCGAGGGGCGCGCCTTTGGCGCGACAGGACGGCCGGGGAGAGTGCGAGTGGGTGGGGAAGCGAAGGTACGGAGAGGGCCAAGGCGTGAGCGACGTTGTCCAGGTGCTGGTCGTCGAGGACGATCCGGTGGCGGCGGACGCCCACCGGATGTACGTCGAGCGGCTCAGCGGCTTCGCCGTTGCCGGGATCGCGCACTCCGGCACCGAGGCGCTGCGCTTCATCGAGCGTCAGCGGGTCGATCTGGTCCTGCTCGACCTGCACCTCCCGGACGGCCACGGCCTGCAGGTCGTACGGTCGATGCGTGCGGCGGGGCACGGCGCGGACGTGATCGCGGTGACCTCGGCACGCGAGCTGGACATGGTGCGTCAGGCCGTGTCGGTGGGGGTGGTGCAGTATCTGCTGAAGCCGTTCACCTTCCCGGCGCTGCGCGAGCGGATGGAGCGGTGGGCACGGTTCCGCGACGAGTTGGCGGGCGGCGAGGCGTCCGGGCAGGAGGAGGTGGACCGCGCGCTGTCGGTGCTGCGCAGCCGCGAGTCGGCGGCCACGTTGCCCAAGGGGCTGAGCGCGTCGACGCTCGAGGCGGTGACAGCGGCGCTGCGGCAATCGACCGCCGGCGTGTCTGCGGGCCAGGCTGCCGAGACGGTGGGCATCTCGCGGATCACGGCACGGCGCTATCTGGAGCACTTGGTGGGCACTGGACGTGCGCGCCGGGCACCGCAGTACGGGCAGGTGGGCCGCCCGGAGTTGAACTACCGCTGGATTCACCGTACTTGACGAAGCTCCTCGCGTGGCGCGGCGGGTGGTCCTGTACGCAACAGCGAGGAGCTTCGTCGGCCGGGTCACGGCCGCTGAAACTGCGACTTCACCTGTGACTTCACCTGCGAGTGCGGCGCCACTTCAGCGTCATTGAGCAAGGCAAGCCGGTGGTTGTACTGGATGACGTAGTACTTCTCGGTGCCGGTGACCACAGTGTCCGGCGGGTTCTTCGCGAAGAAGTCGTCCGCGGGGACCGGTGCGGCATTCGCCACGTATGCCTGGCCGCCGCGCACCGAGTACATGCTCAGTGGCTGCTGCGTGGACGGCGCGAAACCCCAAGGGTATTCGGACGGCTGCGGGTAGGCCTGCCCGTACACCGCGGCGGATGCGATGCCCGGCTTGGCGGAGACGATGGTGGCTCCCGGCGCGGGTGTGGTGTTCACGCCGTCGGGGTTGTAGAACCAGACCTTCGATCCCGCGTACCAGATCGCCGTCCAGTCACCGCGCTTGTCTGCGACCACGAACTGCTGTCCGGCGACGACCGTGTTGCCCCAGTTGTCGATCCGCTGTGTTCCAGTGGTGCCGGCGGAGTGCATTCCAGGATCCGCGAACAGCGGAGCCGTGGGGCGGGGTGCGGTGCGCACATACAGGAAGTTCGACGGCTGAGTCCGGGTGCTGCACCTCGTCGACCTCGTCGATGCCGGGGTGCCGCCTTCCCCAGTGGGCTGACCACAGACCTGCACCGTCTGCCTGTTCGTGGCGAAATCCGGCGTGATGGTGATGGCGGTGCCGACCGGGCCGACCCCGTGCAGCAGGCCGAAGTCCCTTCCGGCGCCCAGCAGATGCATGAAATACGTCCAGTCCCAATACGGTCCGGGGTCCCAGTGCATTCCGCTGACTTTGCTGCTCGCCGGGCCGGGGACATTGTCGTGGCCGATGATGTGCCGGCGATCCAGTGGAATGCCATATCTGGCGGCCAGGTACCGCACCAGGTGGGCCGTGGCCCGGTACTGGGCCGTGGTGTACCAGGTCGCTCCACTGGCGGCAAAGCCCTCGTGCTCGATGCCGACAGAGTGCATGTTGAACCAGTAGTTGCCGGTGTGGAATGCCACGTCCTTGTCCGGAACCACCTGGGTGACCTTGCCGGTCGATGACTGCATCACATAATTTGCAGCAGCGCCGTTGGCCGGATTCTTGAAGGCGCGGATGGCCTGCTGGTAGGAGCTTTCGGTGTCGTGAATGACGATGTAGCGGATGGCCAGCCCGTCAGCGAGCCGGTTCGCCTCCTGGTAGTTGCCGGAACCGGCCGGTAGGAAGGTGCACGCCACGCCGGGCGGGCACTCGACTTCCCGCCCGAAGTCACGCTTCAGCCCCAGCAGTGGGTTGTCCAGCTGGACGGTAATGGGCGTGACGGCCTGGGCCTGCAGGTGGAGTTCGCCGCCATCCGGCAACCGCTGGACGACTCCCTGCACGATGGTCCGAAACACATCGTCCACGAAGCTCTTCGCCCCGGCCTGGCTCAAGATCCCGCTGTACTCGGCCACAGCGCCGTACCACTGGGCTGGATCGGGCGGTGTGCCGCCAGTCAACTTCCGCTCGTAGGAAGCGAGCAGCGCCGCGCCGCCCCGGATGTTTTGCAGGTCGTTGCCCCTCAGCTGTGCGGGTGAGGCGCCGGTCAGCTTGGCGGCGGCAGTCAAAGTGTGCAGCACCGGGTTACTGAGGAGCGCAGACAGATCATGCCGTCCGACCGCACCGGCACCTCCGTCGGAGAGCATGCTCGGTGTGACGTCGGTGAGACCCATCACCCCATAGCCACCTTCGGTGTTGTACTGCCCGTGATGCCCGTCCCACCGCGACTCCTCATACGACAGGCCGAGCAGGACCGGCAACGGCACATGGAACTCCTGCGCTGCCTGGCTGAATTTGCTCTGCAGACCGGCCGACGTGCCCGATGCGCTCTGCACGAGGCCGTACGCCGCGGTGGGTACGGTGAGCGCCGTCCCGGCGACAAGCGCTGTCGCGGCAGCAATGCTTCTCTTGAACCTGAGGTACTTCTTCAGCCTGTGCCTGGCGCTGTTCTCCCGCACAACTTCCCTTTCGCTCGGTGGTCATGCCCGCGAACCGGGACCCGATGCGAATCCGAGGAAGTGGCTGCTCGCTGGTACCGGCCGTCCTCACCGGTATCCCTCGTGCTGCTGACTACGTTGATGGCCTGCGTCGGCCCCCAACGAACGTCACCATGACTGGAGTTCACCTGTGTGAGGTATCTCACACAGTACTCACCCAGTGATCAAGACTCCCGCACGCCACGCCTACGAACAGCCGTTCCGGTGCGTTTGCCGAGGGCAGGTGGGGCATTCACTCACCGAGGGCTGTGGCGAGGAGTCAGCACTCCCAGCTATTCCGGCTGCTGCGGAATGTGGAGTGTCTCATCAACGGCGGATCGACTGCCGTTGTCGGCAAACCACCGGGCGGGACCTGATTTTGTCTGCGCGTCAATTGGCGTTTCAGGTGTCACCGGTCATTGTCGGCTGCAGACCTCCCCCTTGTTTTTGAAGTATTCGAATTCAAAGGGCTTCGGAGTTTGACGTGGGCCAGAACGGCTTTGGAGACCGGGGCAGTGATGGCGCCGCAGGCGTATCCCAGAAGCGAGTAGTGGTAGGCGATCGGCTGTCCCGCGCCCGGGTCCACCGTGCTTCCGCCTCCACCACAGGAGACGTACAGGAAGCGCTGGAAGATTCCTGGAAGATTCAACGAGCCGACGCTGATCACCTGATCATCTGATCACCGACGAGGAGCTGGAGATCGCGCGGGAGGCATATCCGCTCGTCAGCCCATGCCGTAGCCCACGTTGCAGCCCATGCCATGACATCCGCCTCCCCCTGCCCCGAACGCGGCGGACACGCCGGAACAAACCATCGATAGGATCGACCTCATGCGCCGAGCCAAAATCGTCTGCACCCTGGGTCCCGCCGTCGACTCCTACGACCAGCTCAAGACACTGGTCGAGGCCGGGATGAACGTGGCCCGCTTCAACTTCAGCCACGGCACGCACACCGAGCACGAGGAGCGTTACCACCGGGTCCGCAAAGTCTCCGAGGAGACCGGCCGCGCCGTGGGCGTCCTCGCTGACCTGCAGGGCCCCAAGATCCGTCTGGAGACATTCGCGGACGGCCCCGTCGAGCTCGTCGCCGGGGACGAGTTCACCATCACCACCGAGGACGTGCCCGGTGACCGCTCGATCTGCGGTACGACGTACAAGGGCCTGCCCGGCGACGTACGCAAGGGCGACCCTGTCCTGATCAACGACGGCAATGTCGCACTGCAGGTGATCGAGGTCTCCGGCCCGCAGGTGCGCTGCCTGGTGATCGAGGGCGGCGTGATTTCCGACCACAAAGGGATCAACCTGCCCGGCACGGCCGTCAATGTCCCGGCGCTGTCCGAGAAGGACATCGAGGACCTCAAGTTCGCGCTGCGCATGGGCGTGGACATGGTCGCGCTCTCCTTCGTGCGAGACGCCGACGACGTACGGGACGTGCGCCGCGTCATGGACGAGGCGGGCCGCCGGGTCCCGGTGATCGCCAAGGTCGAGAAGCCGCAGGCGGTCGAGAACATGGAGGCCGTGGTCGCGGCTTTCGATGCGGTGATGGTCGCCCGCGGCGACCTCGCCGTGGAATACCCGTTGGAAAAAGTGCCGGTTGTCCAAAAGCGGCTGATCGAAATGTGCCGGCGCAACGCAAAGCCCGTGATCGTCGCGACCCAGATGATGGAGTCGATGATCAACAATTCGCGGCCGACCCGCGCCGAGGCATCCGACGTGGCCAACGCGGTGCTCGACGGAGCGGACGCGGTGATGCTGTCGGCCGAGTCCTCGGTCGGCAAGTACCCGATCGAGACGGTCAAGACGATGTCCCGGATCGTCGAGGCTGCCGAGACCGAGCTGCTCTGCCGTGGGCTGCAGCCGCTCGCACCGGGCAAGAAGCCGCGCACGCAAGGCGGCGCGGTGGCTCGCGCCGCCGCGGAGCTCGCGGACTTCCTCGACGCGAAGGCACTCGTCGCCTTCACCAAATCGGGCGATACAGCGCGGCGGCTCGCCCGCTACCGCGTCCCGGAGCCAGTGCTTGCGTTCACCACCGACCCCTCGACTCGTAACCAACTGACGCTGACGTGGGGTGTGCAGCCGCACCTCGTCCAGCACACGGATCACACCGACGCAATGGTCGACCTCGTCGACCAGGAGATGCTCAAGATCAGCGCCTACGGCAGGGGTGACACCGTGATCATCACGGCCGGCTCTCCCCCGGGTGTACCCGGCACGACGAATATGGTGCGCGTCCACCACTTGGGCGGCGGTCAATCCGACTGACGCGGGAACGGCGCCCTGCCAGGCGACAGGCGCTACGCTGCACGTAGTCCGGTCCGCCCCACGGGCGCCGTTGTCCGGATTCGGGCGGGAATTCAACCTGATGACGACCTTGACCAGCCTGACCAAAGGTCATCATTGGGTAATTCCTTCCCCCTGTTTCCCCTCTCAGTTTCCCCCGGAGTACCTCATGGTCGATGTGACCAATCCCCCCGAGGGACCAGCTAAGATCGCTCAGGCATCGGGGACGGTGCCGGCCCAGCAGGGGTCACCAGAATTGAAGCCTGCTCGTGAACCGCTCGCGCGGCTGGAAACGTTGCTGCGCCGCGAGCCCGTCACGGTACATGTTGACCGCCGTGAGGCGTTGACAGCCGCCGGGATCTACCTCGCGCTCTCCGCGATCGGCTTCGGCCTGCTGATGGTGGTCACCCATCATTTGGGATTCTCCGCTGACCATGTACTGCGCCGCTGGGACAGCGAGAACTACCTCAAGATCGCTGAGAGCGGCTACCCCAATCACCTCACATACCGCCCCGACGGCACCCCCGCTTTCACCAGGCTCGCGTTCTTCCCTCTCCTTCCTGCGCTGATCCGCGGCGTTCACCTCGTCTTCTTCGGCGCGCTTCCCTTCCCCTACGCCGGTGTGCTCGTCTCGTGGGTCGCGGGAGCCGTGGCCGCCGCCGGTGTGCACACGCTGTCGCGTTCACTCGTCGGCCGCCGAGTCGGCTACGCATGTGTGAGCCTGTGGGCCTGCTCCCCGTATGCGTTCGCGCTGTGGGTCCCGTACTCCGAGGCATGTTTCAGCGCCGCCCTGATGTGGACGCTCGTCGCGCTCGTCGCCCGCCGCTGGCTCACCGCCGCGGCGCTCTGCGTGGTGGCCGGCACCATCCGGCCGACCGCCTCCGTGCTCGTGGGCGTCCTGGTACTCACCGCCGCATGGTCGCTGCTGCATCGACGCGGTGGTCGCCGCCCGTGGATTGCGATGATCATCGCACCACTCGGTCTGATCTTCAGCTGGCTCTACCTGGGCAGCAGGATCGGGCACCTGAACGGCTGGTTCGAGGCGGAGAAGGCCTGGGGCCAGTCCTTCGACTTCGGCTGGGGCACCCTGAGATTCCTCAAGCGCGTCATCCTCTACCAACATATCGACATCCGCTACCCGCTGGTGCTCGCACTGATCTTGCTGGTCGCGGTCGCCGTGACGGCACTGGCGCTGGACCGCCGCACCCCCTGGGCGCTGGTGCTTGCGCTTGCCGGCGCCTGGGAGCTGATGGTGGGCACCCCCGGCTCTCCGCTGTCCAAGCCGCGGTTCATGCTGCCGTTCCTGCCGATCATGCTGCTGCTGGTGGCCAAACCAGTCGCCCGGCTGCCGCGACTCGTCCAGGGCGGGCTCTATGTCTGCGGGGCGGTCTTCGCCGGGTGGTACGCCATCGGTCTGCTCGTACTCTTCAAAATGTCACCATGAGTAGCGCCACGTAGCCATGAGCAGTCGCAAGCAACGAATCCTTTGCCAATCCGCGACCTGGCTGACGGAACGTGACACCCTCACAATGCATCTGACACTGCGGGCCACCCCC
Organism: Streptomycetaceae bacterium; assembly: GCA_019243445.1. Lineage (GTDB taxonomy): Bacteria > Actinomycetota > Actinomycetes > Streptomycetales > Streptomycetaceae > Streptantibioticus_B. The sequence continues at coordinate 31,812 of JAFAUH010000042.1, forward strand.
GGCCCCGGTAGCATCGCCATTCGCACATCGACCCACTGTGATTGAGGTAACTGTTAGTGGAAGCCATCCTCTTGGTCGGCGGGAAGGGGTCCCGTCTGCGTCCCGTCACGGAATACACCCCCAAGCCCATGGTTCCCACCGCCGGAGTGCCCTTCCTTGCACACCAGCTCGCCAGAGCACAGGCCGCGGGCGTCGAGCACGTCGTGCTCGCCACCTCGTACCTCGCCGAGGTCTTCGAACCGTACTTCGGTGATGGCTCGACACTGGGTCTGAAGATCACCTACATCCATGAGAACGAGCCGCTCGGCACCGGCGGCGCGATCCGCAACGCCGCTACCGCGCTCACCTCTCAGCCGGACGCGCCCGTCCTGATCTTCAACGGCGACATCCTCACCGGACTCGACATCGCCGCCCTGGTCCGCAGCCACCAGACGGCCGGCGCTGATGTCTCCCTCCACCTGACCTGCGTCGAAGACCCCAGCGCCTTCGGGCTCGTCCCCACCGACCCCGACGGCCGTGTGCAGGCATTCACCGAAAAGCCGCAACGCCCTGAGGAAATCGTCACCCACCAGGTCAACGCCGGGTGCTACGTCTTCCGCCGCTCCGTGATCGACACCATCCCGGCCGGACGGGTGGTCTCCGTCGAACGTGAGACCTTCCCCGGGCTGCTCGCTTCCGGCGCACACCTGCACGGCGTGGTCGACAAAACCTACTGGATGGACCTGGGCAAACCTGCGGCGCTCATCCAGGCCTCCGCCGACCTGGTGCGCGGTATCGTCCCCTCCCCCGCCGTCCCCGGACCGACCGGCGACTACCTGATCCTGCCGGGTGCCAAGGTGGCCGACGGCGCCAAGCTCACCGGCGGCACAGTCATCGGCACCGGTGCACAGATCGCGGCGGATGCGGTGATCGACGGCTCCGTCGTGCTGACGGACGCGGTGATCGAGGCCGGCGCCCAGGTACGGGCCTCACTCGTCGGGGCTGCAGCCCGCGTCGGTTCGCGTACGGTGTTGGAAGGTGCCGTCGTCGGAGACGGGGCCGAGGTCGGCGAGGACAATGAACTGATCGGCGGAGCCCGGGTGTGGTGCCACTCAGCGATCCCCGCCGCCGCGATCCGTTTCTCCCCCAAGCCCTGACCCAAGCCCTGACGGCCGCGGCCCGTTGGAGAAGACACCGTGATGAGTGCTACGAGGATGCCCGGACAAGCTCCCGGCGCCGCTACCACGCTGCGCCGGCCCCAGTCGATCCCGCCGGAGTGGAGCCGTACCCCGCTGACCGTGGTGATGCCCACGTACAACGAGGCCGACAACCTCCCGAAGGCGGCCGAGGCGCTGATGGCCCTCGACCTGGAGGGCCTGCGGCTGCTGGTGGTGGACGACAACAGCCCCGATGGCACCGGCGAGGTCGCCGAGACACTCGCCAAGAAGTACAACAGCGCGGGCCGCACTCGCATCGGTGTCCTGCACCGCACCGCCAAGGACGGCCTCGGCCGCGCCTACGCAGCGGGCATGGACCAAGCAGTCGCGGACGGCGCACAGTACGTGCTGCAGATGGACGCCGACGGCAGCCACCCGGTCGAGTATGTGCCGCAAATACTGGGTACGGCGTTGGCCACCGGCGCCGGGTTCGTCATCGGCAGCCGCTACGTGTCCGGCGGCCGGCTCGCCGAAGAGTGGGGCCTGCATCGCAAGCTGCTCTCCCGCTGGGCCAACGCCTACGTCAGCGCCGTGCTCCACACCGGGCTGCGTGATGTGACAGCGGGCTTCGCGATGTGGCGCGCCGATGTGGTCACCGCAATGAAGCTCGCTCAGGTGCGCAGTAACGGCTACAGCTTCCAGGTGGAGCTCAAGTACCAAGCTGTGCGCGCCGGTTACACGGGCGTGGAGGTCCCGATCCACTTCGAGGAACGCCAGATCGGCGCCTCCAAGATGACGGCCGCCGTCCAACTCGAGTCGGCCCTCCTGCCCTGGAAGCTGCGTCTGGATTCCTCCCGTGCACCTCACCACTGACAAGGACGACAAGGACGACAAAGGCGGCATGGGCGCCGCGGAGCCGGCCGAGCCGTATCTCACCGGTGCCATGGCCGGCCGGCTGTCGCGCCTCCGTAAGGAGACGCGGGCGAGTTGGACGCGGGCGAACCGGCTGTGGAAGGGCGTTTGCATCGCAGCAGGGCTGATCATCGTCCTGCTTGCGCTCATGGTCATACGCCTGCCCTGGGCGGGCGATCTCGGCATTCACGCCGCGACGATCGAACGACTGCGGCACGATCTGGGCAATCCGGGCGATCCGCTGGTCAACGCAGATGTGGCGAGCCCCTACTACTCGCCATGGATGGTCGCCCTGGCTGTCATCGGCCAGATCACCGGCGTTTCGACTTTCAGCATGCTGCACTTCGCAGCTCTGGCCGACCTAGTGCTGCTGGTCACCGGCATCCACCACTTCGTACGCGCCCTGACCCGGCGGCGCGCCGCGGTGCCGTTGGCGATCTTGTCCATGACACTGCTGATGGGCTGGACTCTGTTCACCTGGAGCGGTTTCCCGGGGCTCACCTCCCTGGCGCTCTGCCTCGCCTACCCGAGCACGTTCGCACTCGGCGCCTCCCTCCACTTGTGGGCGCTGCTGCGCAAGGCGCTGACGCGCGGCTGGAAACTGCCCGCGTTCCTCGGGGTGGGCATGCTGCTGGCGCTGGTCATGCTCGTCCACCAGTTCACCGGCGTGGTCACGGTCTGTGGGTTGCTGGCGCTGCTGCTCGGCGCACGCCCCTTCCCGTCACTCACGGTATGGCTGCGGGCCGCCGTGGCCGCTGCGCTCGCGCTGGCGATCCTGCTGATCTGGCCGTACTACTCATTCCTGTCGCTGCTCGGCGTCGGCGGTCTGGACTCCGTCCACAAGCCGCTGTACGAGCATCTGTTCTCGCACTTCGGGCTGGTGCTCGTCGGCGTCGCCGCGCTGTGGATGCGATTCCGCCGCGATCGGCGCGATCCTTTGGTGCTGCTCTTCGCCCTCGGTGTGCTTGTCTTCGCCCTCGGCGGGATCACGGGACACTACGCGTACGGGAGGATCCTGCCCGCCGTGCTCATCTCCGCACAGCTCGCCTTGGCCATCGAGTGCGTGGATTCGCCCGACGTGGACACCAGGGCGATCCTCGGCACGGTCACCGGCGCCGCGCTGTTGATGGGCTGCTGGGCGCAGGCCGGGACGCTGAGCTACGTCCTGCCCACCAAGCCACTCCCCATCATCGGCAAAGCCCCGACGCAAAAGCCGTGGAAAAGCTTTGCCTGGGCGGCCAAGCACGTCCCGTACGGCGGCGTTGTGATGACGAAGGACTACTTCCCGCTACGGCAGCTGCCCGCCTACGGGCCGTACACCGTCGAGTCGGGCTACCCGGATTTCTTCCTGACCGACACCGCGCAGCGTGCCAAGGACACCGATGCCTACTTCTCATCGGCGACCACACGTGAGGAGAAGCTCGCGCTGCTGCACACATACCGCGCGGGCTGGGTGCTGCAGACCGCCCACGACGGCGGCCTGAGCGAGCACGACCCTGCGCTGAAACTCGTCGGGAGGGGCTCGAAGGGCGAGCTGCTCTTCAAGGTCAGGTGACGTCCTTACCCACGTTCACATGCCGGATCCGGCCGGGCCGTTGAAGCCGTCGCTGAAGACGGTGGCCCCACCAGGCCCCGGCCGCACGCCGCTGACTACTGCGTCGGCACTGCTGCAAGGCGGGTCAGATTTCCGGTGGTGGAACGCGCGTGTACGTCAGGGCTGGGCTGGTTCCGGCAGAGGTGGTGACCGTGATGTTGACCGGCCCTGCGGTTCCGGGTGGAGCTACTGCGGTGATGATGCTGTCAGAGATGACGGTGAATGCCGCGGGTACTGTGCCGAAGATGACGGCGGTGGTTGTGGTGAGGCCGCTTCCAGTGAGAGTGATGGTGTTTGTACCGGAGACCGGTCCCTGACCTGGGCTGATGGCGGTGAGGATGGGTGCGGGGAGATAGAGGTAGGGGATAGGGTCACTGGTGCCGCCGGCGGTTGTGACGGTGAGCTGGACGGTGCCGGCCGCTCCGTGCGGTGCGATCACGGTGAGCTGGGTGTCCGAGACCACGGTGAAAGAGGTGGCGGGGGTGCTGCCGAAGGTGACGGCGGTGGTTGTGGTGAGGCCGCTTCCAGTGAGGGTGACGGTGTTTGTGCCGGAGACCGGCCCCTGACCGGGGCTGGCACAAGTGAGGACCGGTGCGGCGATGTAGAAGTACACGGTTCCTGGGGCGCTGGTGCCACCGGGTGTGGTGACCGTGATGGTGGCAGGTCCGGCAGCGGTGCTTGGCGGTGAGACCGCGGTGATCTGAGTGGCGGAGACCACCGTGAAGGAGGTGGCGGGGGTGCTGCCGAAGGTGACCGCTGTCGCGCCGGTCAGATTGCTGCCGGTCAAGGTGACGGTGGTACCGCCGGACAGTGGTCCCCGGCTGGGGCTGATACCGCTGACGACCGGAGCTGGGAGGTAGGCGTAGGCGATGCTGTTACTGGTGCCGCCCGCGGTGGTCACCGTAACGGAGACCGTTCCCGTTCCCGAGGGAGCGACCGCGGTGACAGTCGTGCTGGAGACGGTCGTGAACGACAGGGCCGCCACAGAGCCGAAGGTTACCGCGGTGGTGCCGGCGAGACCGGTACCGGAGATGGTCACGGTGGTGCCGC
>JAFAUH010000053.1 GCA_019243445.1 Streptomycetaceae bacterium
TCCAAGTCCGCTCCGAGAAAGCCATCGTGCGGCACTGGCAGCTGGTGATGCTGGCATTCACCTTCAGCCTGCTGGCCACAGCACCGACCGACCAGGTTGAAAAAGCGTCACCCGACAACGACGGGTCGGCGGCGAGGGAAAATCCGCAGCGCCGGATCGTCTGGCAGTCCACACTGCGGCAGGTCCGCAGCTGGCTGTGCCCCTGGGCCCGTCTGCAGGTGTACTGGCACCGCTGGTCGACCGCCCCACCCCCGCCGCAACTGGCAGCCCTGCTTGAGCATGTGGGCCGCTCCCACCCGCTGGTCGCCCCGACCTGACCAACCAGCGTTATGGGGACGATCACGGTGTAGGAACCTCGATCATCTCATCCCAGGAAAGGCACTTGGCTCTCCATCAGCTGCCGCTGGCCCCGCTACCTGCGCATTCGGGTCTGATCACGCTCGCCTGCGCGATCATGCTGGGCGCCACCAACGTCTTGGAAGCCGAGCAACTCCAGCATCATTGGCGGCGGTTGTTCCCGCAGCCCAGTCTCGGACAGCACCCTGCGGCGCACCCTGGAGGCGATCGACGGCCCGGTGACCGCGCGGGTCGAGCGGGCCCGTGCCGCGATCCGGTGCGTGGTGTGGACGCTGTTGGCCCTGCGCCCCGGGGGCTTCCCCTGGATCTCGGTGTGCGGACGGCGGCTGACCGGCTGGTACGTCCTCGACCTGGATGCCACCATCCTCCCCTGCACCGGCAAGAAGGAGGGTGCGGCGGGTACGTACAAGGGAACGTTCGGGCACATGCCGCTGGGGGCCTGGGTGGCCAACACCCGCGAGTGCGCCGCGATGCTGCTCAGGTCGGGCAACGCCGCCCCCAACGACGTCGCCGACCACAAGACGGTGCTGGCCGCCGCGCTGCGGCAGCTGCCGCTTCCCCTCTGGTCGAAGCTGCTGGTACGGATCGACGGGGCGGCCTTCAGCCACGGCCTCCTCGAGCACCTGCAATCGCTGACCACCAGCCGGCGCCGGGTGCGCTGGGTGACCGGCTGGGCGATCAACACCGCCGACGAGCAGGCGATCGCGCTGCTGCCCGAGAGCGTGTGGACTCCCGCGCTGCGGCAGGACGGGCAGATACACCAGATCAAGGGCCCGGACGGCGAATGGATCTCCTACCAGGTCGCCGAGCTGACCGGGGTGCGGGACCTGACTGGCTGGCCCGAAGGGATGCGGCTGATCGTGCGCCGGGTCAAGCCCTCGCGCCGGGACGCGAAGAAGCTGACCGCCTTCGAGAAGCGCACCGGCTGGCGCTACCAGATCGTGGCCACGAACATCCCCGCCCACCACGGGCTTTCCGGGGTGCCGGGCTCCGGTCAGGTGTGGTTCGTCGACGCCCTTTACCGCGATCACGCCGAGGTGGAGGACCGCGTGAAGGCAGCCAAGCGGGTCGGTCTCGGGCTGCTGCCCTCCAAGTCCTGGCAACTCAATGCCGCCTGGCTGCTGGCCGCAACGCTCGCCGCGGATCTGGATGCCTGGACCCGGCTCCTCCTTCTGCACGACGAGCCCGAGCTGGCCGGCGCCGAACCGGAGACGATCCGCATGAAGCTGTACCACCTGCCCGCCCGCCTCACCGCCCACGCCCGCAGACGCACTGTGCACCTGGACCGGACCTGGCCCTGGGCAGCAGCGTTCACCACGGCCTGGCAGCGGGCCACCGAGCTTCCGGCCCTCACCTGACGGCCGACCACCACCCCGACCACGCAGGAGAGGAGAGGACCGCACCACCCTCGGGTCCGTGGAACCCGACGCCCCGCAGCGACACGCGACGGCCCCGCCCCGACACGACAAGGGACATTTCGGGCAGTCGGCCGCACACGGCGCCGCCATCAGCCCTCGGAAGAATCGAGGTTGAGCGACCACAGCGTTGTTGTTCACGCCGCGCCTGGCCAGGCGGCCTGCCCGAAAGTCCCCTTGATGTCGCTGGCGATGTTTTCTGGATTGATGAGGAACCCAAGCTCGTAGACGACCGTTTTGGTGCGGCCTTCGGCTCGCAGGCGCACTGGGGTGTCGCCGGGGTGTGCGGTGAGGATGCGTTTGAGCTCGTCGACCACGGGTTTGGTGTAAGCACGGTGGCTGGGGAGGACGATCACCACCGGGGGCTTGCCCCCGTACTCGGCCGAGGAGATATCCAACTCCGCCAGTTCCTGTCCGGCAAGGTTGATGCCGCTGTCGCGAGCATTGATCCGGCCGCGTACGGCGATGACGCTGTCGTCGATCAGAGTGTGCTGTACCAGTTGGTAGCTGGCAGGGAAGAAGCAGACCTCGATCGAGGCGTCACGGTCGGCGAGACGGACGATAGCCCAGGCGTTGCCCTGCTTTGTCATACGCCGCTCGACGCCTTCGATCAGACCGGAGATCTTGACGTCGCCTTGTGTCCGGCCGGAGTCCAAGAGCTCGGCGATGGACATGTCGCGGTTCCTGGCCAGTACGTGTTCGGCACCGTCGAGAGGATGCGCGGAGACGTACAAGCCGAGCATCTCCCGCTCCAGACTGAGTTTCGTCTTACGGTTCCATTCCCCCTCGCTGAGCTTGAAGTCAAGCCCTACCCCCGCTTCGTCCCCTCCGGTGTCGATGGAGCCGAAGAGGTCATCTTGTCCGATGGCCTGCTGTTTCTTGACGGGCACGACGGCATCGACGGCGTTTTCGTGCACCTCGCACAGGCTCTTGCGGGTATGTCCGAGTGAGTCGAAGGCACCGGCCTTGATGAGGGAGTCGATAGTGCGTTTGTTGCAAACGGCGATCTCTACCTTGTCGAGGAAGTCCGAGAAGGAGGTGTACTTACCTTTCTCCTTACGGGTCTTGACGAGGGATTCGATCACGTTCAGTCCGACGTTCCGCACGCTCTTCAAGCCGAACCGGACGTCGTCCCCGACCGCGCTGAAGTCTGCGACGCTCTCATTGACGTCGGGCGAGAGGATCTTGATGCCCATCGTGCGGGCCTCAGCGAGGTAGACGGCGGCCTTGTCCTTGTCGTCGTCCACGGACGTGAGGAGGGCGGCCATGTACTCGGCCGGGTAGTTGGCCTTGAGGTACGCAGTCCAGTAGGAGACGAGTCCGTATCCGGCGGTGTGCGACTTGTTGAAGGCGTAGCCGGAGAACGGCAGCATCACGTCCCAGAGCGCCTTGATGGCCTCTTCGGAGTAGCCGTTGCCCTTCATGCCGCCGTGGAACTTCTCCCACTCGGCTGCCAGTACCTCGGGCTTCTTCTTGCCCATGGCTCGTCGGAGCAGATCGGCGCCGCCAAGGCTGTATCCGGCGAGTTCTCGGGCGATGGCCATGATCTGCTCTTGGTAGACGAGCAGGTGGAATGTCGTGCCGAGGATGGGATCCAGGGCGTCCTTGAGCTCGGGGTGGATCGGTTCGATGGCCTGACGGCCGTTTTTGCGGTGGGCGTAGTTGGTGTGCGCGTTGGCCGCCATCGGGCCAGGACGGTAGAGGGCCAGGACGGCTGCGATGTCTTCGAATCGGGTCGGCTCCATGAGCTTGAGGAGCTCGCGCATGGGGCCGCCGTCGAGCTGGAAGATGCCGAGGGTGTCTCCCCTGGCCAGTAGCTCGTATGTCTTCTTGTCATCGAGCGGGATCTTGGTTGTGTCGATCTCGACGCCACGGTTGGCCTTGATCACTTTGATGGCGTGGTCGATGATGCCCAGGTTGCGAAGGCCCAGGAAGTCCATCTTGATCAAGCCCATGGCTTCGCACGAGGGGTAATCGAAACCGGTGAGCTTCACGCCGTCTTTGGCGCGCATGTGGAGCGGGATCAGGTCGAGCAGCGGCGTCTTGGAGAGGATCACCGCAGCCGCGTGCACGCCGGTACCACGGATCAGGCCTTCGATGCCTTGGGCTGTGTCGATGACCTTCTTGACGTCCGGCTCGTTCTCGTACATCTGGCGGATCTCGCCCGCTTCACCGTAGCGGGGGTGTTCCGAGTCGAAGATCCCGGACAGCGGGATGCCCTTGCCCATGACGTCCGGCGGCATGGCCTTGGTGATGCGATCGCCCATGGCGAAGGGGTAGCCGAGGATGCGGTTGGCATCCTTGACGGCGGCCTTGGCCTTGATGGTGCCGAAAGTGTTGACCTGAGCGGTGTACTCATCGCCGTACTTTTCGGTGACGTAGCGCACCATCTGGTCGCGCTGGCGGTCGTCGAAGTCGAGGTCGACGTCCGGGGGGTTGATGCGCTCGGGGTTGAGGAATCGCTCGAAGAGCAGGCCGTGCTCAAGCGGATCGAGTTCGGTGATGCGGGTGGCATAGGCGACGATCGAACCGGTTGCCGATCCACGGCCGGGGCCGACTGGGATGCCATTGTCGCGGGCGTACTTGCAGATGTCGGCGACCACGAGGAAGTACGAGGAAAAGCCCATCGGTCCGATGACCTTCATCTCGGTCTCAAACCGTTCCATGACGTGGTCGGGGATCGGATCGCCATAGCGCATGGCCAGGCCCTTGAAGACCTCCTTGCGCAGCCACGATTCCTGAGTCTCTCCCTCGGGCACATCGAACTGGGGCATCTGGTCGACGTACTCGAAGACCTCGTCGTAGCTGTCGATGCGCTCGGCGATCAGCAGTGTGTTGTCGCATGCCTCGGGCAGTTCACCGAAGAGCTCACGCATCTCGGCTGCGGAGCGCAGGTAGTAGCCGCTGCCGTTGAAGCGGAAGCGGTTCGGGTCGTCCTTGTTCTTCCCCACGCCGACGCACAGCAGGCTGTCGTGTGCGTCCGCCTGGTCCTCGGTGACGTAGTGCGCGTCATTGGTGGCCAAAAGCGGGATGGACAGTTCTTTGGCCAGCCGGAGCAGGTCATCGCGGACGGTGCGCTCGATGTCGATGCCGTGATCCATCAGCTCCAGGAAGTAGTTGTCCTTCCCGAAGATGTCCTGGTAGGCCGCTGCTGCCTTGAGCGCCCCGTCGAACTGGCCGAGCCGCAGTCGCGTTTGCACCTCGCCGGAGGGGCAGCCGGTGGTGGCGATGATGCCGTCGGAGTGCTCCGCGATCAGTTCGCGGTCCATACGGGCCTTGCCGGCCGGGAACTGACCTTCGTAGGAGGCGAGGGAGGAGAGGCGGAAGAGATTCCTCAGTCCCTGGGCGTTCTTGGCCCACATCGTCATGTGGGTGAACCGACCGCCGCCGGAGACGTCTTTGCTGCCCTCACCGTCCTCGGACATGGCCCGCTGGCCGCCAGGCCCCCAAAACTCTTGCTTCCGGCTAAATCGTGACGAGGGGGCCACATAGGCTTCGATGCCGATAATTGGCTTGACCGGTGAGTTCTTCGCTACCTGGAAAAATTCGTACGCACCGAACATGTTGCCGTGGTCCGACATGGCCACAGCCGGCATCCCGAGCCGCTCGACCTCCTTGAACATGGGCTTAAGCTTCTGAGCCCCGTCAAGCATGGAGTATTCGGTGTGATTGTGCAGGTGAACGTAGCTATCAGCCACCGAGCAGGCTCCTCGTCATACGGCATCGGGCGGCTACCACCCTATCGCTGCAGCCACACGCTGAACCTTTCGGCAGGTTCGGCCTGTACGCCGAGCGGCTGCGGCAGCATCCCGTTACGCACGGCCCGCCAGGGCGTTCAGTTGCGCGCGGGTAAGCCCTGTCGCGCCGGTGACCTCGTCGGGATCGACCGCTGCGCAGTCGAGGCCGCGCAGCAGATACCCGCTCAGTGCCTTCGCCGTGGCCGGCTCGTCCAGCACGCCGCCCCCGGCACGTCCGAGGTATGCCGCCAGACGGGCCGCCGCCGGTTGCAGGCCCTCACGGTAGAAGGTGTAGACGGCTGCATAGCGGCTCGGCAGGTGGCCCGGGTGCATGTCCCAGCCCTGATAGTAGGCGCGGGTCAGCGAACGCCGCACCAGGCCGTAGTGGAGCCGCCAGGCGTCGTGGACTTGGGACGGTGGTCCGACCGGCAAGACATTCGTTGATCCGTCCGACAACCGTACGCCCGTGCCCGCGGCGGCGACCTGCATGACGGCCTTGGCATGGTCGGCCACCGGATGGTCCATGGACTGGTAGGCGGCACTGACGCCGCACGAGGCGCTGTAGTCGAAGGTTCCGTAATGCAGCCCCGTGGCGCGGCCTTCGGCGGCGTCGATCAGCCGGGCGACTGTCGCGCGGCCGTCAGGGCTGAGGATTGCCTGGGTGGTCTCGATCTGGATCTCGAAGCCGATCCGACCCGGGGCGAGTCCGCGGGCCTTTTCGAACTCCGTGCAGAGCCTGGCCATGGCCGAGACCTGTTGGGGGAAGGTCACCTTGGGCAGGGTCAGCATCAGTCCCGCGGGCAGGCCACCTGCTTCCATGAGCCCGGTGAGGAAGATGTCGAGCGTGCGGATGCCGCGGTCGCGGACGGCAGCCTCCATGCACTTCATACGGATGCCGATGCAGGGCGGCGCGGTGCCGTCGGTGACCGTCCCGGCGACCAACCGAGCGGCGCGCGCGGTAGCGGCATCCTCCTCATCGTCCGGACGCAGGCCGTAACCGTCCTCGAAGTCGATGCGCAGGTCTTCGATCGGCTCTCGGCGCAGCTTGGCACGGACGCGTTCGTAGATATCTACGGTGAGTTCCCCCGGAAGCTCCAGGACGCGGGCGAAGGCCGTGGCGTCCGGGGCGTGCTCGTCGAGCGCCGCGAGGGCCTGGTCGCTCCAGGAGCGCACGATGCCCGCGTGGAATACATCACCCGGCACGTAGACGGTGTGCACCGGCTGGCGTGTCCCGGGATCGCCCGGGTAGCGCCGTGCCAGCTCGGCGTCGATGCCCGCCAGCGACGCGCCGACGCCCTCCCGTACCGCGTTCGGCAGCGATATGCCGACTTTCCCGCCCTGCGCCATCCGTCATGCTCCCGATATGTTCGACAAGCCCAGCGACCCGGCACACACGGGGCGTACCGGGTTGCTTCACCGGTCCGGCTCAGCCCTTGCGGGCTTTGATCTCCTCGGTGAGCTGCGGGAGGACTTGGAAGAGGTCGCCGACCACGCCGTAGTCGACGAGGTCGAAGGTCGGGGCCTCGGCGTCCTTGTTGACGGCCACGATGGTCTTGGATGTCTGCATGCCCGCCCGGTGCTGGATCGCGCCGGAGATGCCGCAGGCGATGTACAGCTGCGGGGAGACCTGCTTGCCGGTCTGGCCGACCTGGCTGCTGTGCGGATACCACCCGGCATCGACGGCGGCGCGCGAGGCGCCGACGGCCGCGCCCAGCGAATCGGCCAACGCCTCGACGACGGCGAAGTTTTCCGCGGCGCCCATACCACGGCCGCCGGAAACCACGATCGCGGCCTCGGTCAGCTCGGGGCGGCCGGTGGACTCGCGCGGAGTGCGCGAGACGACCTTGGTACCGGTCGCTCCCTCGCTGAAGGTCACTGCAAGCTGCTCGACGGTGCCTGCCGCCGGGGCGGCCTCAGGGGTGGCCGAGTTGGGCTTGACGGTGATCACCGGCGTGCCCTTGGTGACGTGCGACTTGGTGGTGAAGGCGGCGGCGAACACAGACTGGGTCGCGACCGGGCCCTCAGTGCCCGCTTCGAGGTCGATGGCGTCGGTGATGATGCCGGAGCCCAGGCGCACCGCGAGGCGGGCGGCGATCTCTTTGCCCTCGCCAGAGGACGGCACCAACACGGCCACCGGGTTCACAGCCTTGGCGGCCTGTTCGAGCGCGTCCACCTTCGGTACGACGAGGTAGTCGGCGAACTCGGGCTCGTCGGCAGCCAGCACACGGGTCGCGCCGTGCTCGGCGAGCACTGGGGCGGCGGTGTCGGCGCCGGCGCCCAGATGGACGGCGACGGGCTCGCCGAGGCGGCGGGCCAAAGTCAGCAGTTCGAGGGTCGGCTTGCGGACAGCGCCGTCCACATGGTCGACGTAGACGAGGACTTCACCCATGGGAATTCGTTCTCCTGCGAGGTTCTGACGGCGTGACAGGGGCTGCGGCTCAGCGGCGGCTTCAGATGAACTTGCGCTCCACGAGGAAGGCAGCGAGCTGCTTGCCGCCCTCGCCCTCGTCCTTGACGATCGTGCCGGCGGTGCGGACCGGGCGCTCATTGGCCTCGTTGACCGCGCTCCAGGCGCCCGCCAGGCCTACTTCGGCCGCGTCGATGCCCAGGTCGGACAAGTCGAGGGATTCCACCGGCTTCTTCTTGGCGGCCATGATGCCCTTGAACGACGGATAACGGGCCTCACCGGACTGGTCGGTCACCGACACCACGGCCGGGAACCGGGCCTCGAGCTGCTCGCTCGCGGCGTCGCCGTCTCGGCGGCCGGTCACCTTGCCGTCCTCGACCGCGACCTCGGACACCAGCGTGACCTGCGGCACCGAGAGGCGCTCGGCGAGGATCGCCGGCACCACACCGGCGGTGCCGTCGGTCGAGGCCATTCCGCAGACGACCAGGTCGTAGCCGACATGCTCGATCGCCTTGGCCAGGACCAGGGACGTACCCAGGATGTCGGTGCCGTGCAGCGCGTCGTCCTCGACGTGGACCGCCTTGTGGGCACCCATTGACAGAGCCTTGCGCAGCGCGTCCTTGGCGTCTTCGGGGCCGACGGTCAGCACGGTGATCTCCGCGTCGTCCCCTTCTTGCTGCCGGCTTTCGGCGATCTGCAGCGCCTGCTCCACCGCGTATTCGTCGAGCTCCGACAGCAGGCCGTCCACGGCATCGCGATCAGTGGTCAGATCCTCGGCGAAGCGACGGTCGCCGGTGGCGTCGGGCACGTACTTCACACAGACAACGATCCTCAAGCTCACGCCTGCTCTCCTACTGCATCGGGTTTGTGGGCCCATCCAGTAACTGCCCTGATGAAGGCAGCATAGGCGCCTTCGGTGGCGGTTCCCCGGCCGGAGCGCCAGGCGGCACCGAAGCATCCTCGATGCGCCCGACAGATATATTACTCACCAGTAGACAGAACCCGTGCCCGATCGGCAAGGCTCGTGAACTGTGACGTCGCCGACGCCCCGCCCGCGCACTACGGTGCCGGAGTCAGTGGCGCAAGACGTTGAACCGGCCCTCGTGGTAGAGCAGGGGCGCCCAGGTCCTTCTTCCACGGCTGGCCCGCGGCCCGAGAGCGAGGTGAGACCTCCGATGTCACAGTGCCGTCGGCCACATGCAATCCATGCAGGATCTTGTGCAGGATCTACCGCACTGCCATCTCCCCGGCGATCGCCGTGGCGAAAGCGTCCACATCCTCCTTGGTCGTGTCGAACGAGCACATCCAGCGCACAGCGCCAGTCGCTTCGTCCCACACGTAGAAACGGAAACGCTTGTGGAGCCGCTCGGTCACCTCGCGTGGCAGCGTCGCGAAGACTCCGTTCGCCTGCACCGGGTAGAGCACCGAGACACCGTCGATCCCGCGGACGGCGTCCGCCAGCCGCGTTGCCATCGCGTTGGCGTGCCGTGCGCTGCGCAGCCAAAGATCACCGGCGAGCAGCGCCTCGAACTGCACTGAGATAAAGCGCATCTTGGAGGCCAACTGCATCGACAGCTTGCGCAGATGCTTCATCGCACGTACCCGCCGCGGATCGAGCACGACGACGCACTCGCCGAACAGCAGCCCGTTCTTGGTCCCACCGAAGCTGAGGACGTCCACTCCGGCCTCGGTGGTGAATTCGGCGAGCGGCACGCCCAGCGTCGCGGCGGCGTTGGAGATCCGCGCGCCGTCAAGGTGCACCGCCATGCCGTGCTCATGGGCGCGGTCGCAGATCGCCCGGATCTCCTCCGGCGTGTAGCAGGTGCCCAATTCGGTGCTCTGGGTGAGAGAGACGATCTGCGGCTGGGCACGGTGCTCGTCGTCGAATCCCCATGCCTCCCGGTCGATCAGTTCGGGGGTGAGCTTGCCGTCAGGCGTGGGGATCGCCAGCAGCTTGAGCCCGCCGATGCGTTCGGGCGCCCCGCACTCGTCCACGTTGATGTGTGCGGACGCGGTGCAGATCACCGCCCCCCACCGTTCGGTGAGCGCCTGCAGCGCGGTGACGTTGGCGCCGGTGCCGTTGAACACCGGGTACACCTCGGCGTACGAGCCGAAGTGGCGGCGGAAGACGTCCTGCAGATGCGCGGTGTATTCGTCCTCGCCGTAGGCGCTCTGGTGGCCGCCGTTGGCGAGCGCGAGCGCCTGGAGCACCTCGGGGTGCACACCCGCGTAGTTGTCGCTGGCGAAGCCGCGCGCTCCGGGATCGTGGCGTCGTACGGCGTCGGTGGCAGGTCGGTCGGTCCGGTCGGTCACGGTCGAGGGGTGAGCCACAAGCGGTTTCCGTTCACTTCATCGGCAGGCCGGGTCCACACCTCGGCGATGGTGTCCGCCAGCTCGCCCACATCGGTGAATCCGGCGAATTTCGCGTTCGGGCGCTGCGCCCGCATCTCGTTGTGCACAAGCGCCTTGACGATGATGATCGTAGCGGCGGCAGTCGGTCCGGCCTCGCCCCCGGCTTTGCGGAAGGAGTCCGCGAGTGCCAGTGTCCATGCCTCGGCCGCTGCCTTGGCAGCGGCATAGGCCGCGTTGCCCGCGGTGGGCTTGGTCGCGCCGGACTGGCTGATCAGCACATACCGTCCGAACGCGCTGCGCAGCAAGGGATCATGGAAGGCGAGCGAGGTGTGCTGGACGGTACGCACGAGCAGGTCGGCCAGGACGGTCCAGTCGTCCAGATCCGTCTCCGGAAAGGTGGCAGAGCCACGCCACCCGCCCACAAGATGGACCAGGCCGTCGATGCGGCCGAACTGCTTCTCGGTACGGTCGGCCCACTGCCGGGCCGCGTCGATATCGAGCAGGTCGATGATGTCTCCGGTGATGTTGCCGCCCCCGGCCTGGTAGCGGGCGGCGTCGACCGCTTCGGCGAGACGCTCCGGCTGGGCGTCTGCGGCCACGACGTGCACTCCTGCCTGGGCGAGACGGCACAACGTGGCCTTGCCCGCCGGGCCGCCGGCCCCCGCCACCGCGATCACCGCGCCGCTCAGCGGGCCGCTGCTGGTCTCAGTGGTCATCGCCTTCGCCTCCTGCCCCTTTGGCCTTCTTTGGGCCTAGACCCTGTCCGGGCCCAGCGCACGTCACGCGGCCACTCGCACCGCATCGTCGGCAGTGATTCCCTTTGTCGAGGCGATCACATCACGCAACTTCTTCGCGAGCGCCTCATAGAACATGCTGAGCGGAAACTCATCCGGCAGCACGTCGTCGACGAGTTTGCGCGGCGGAAGCGAAAGATCCAGGGCGTCGGGGCCCTTGGCCCATACCGAGCCGGGGTGCGGCGCGAGATAGGTCGAAACCAGCTCGTAGGCCGCAAACCAATGGACGAGCTTGGGCCGGTCGATGCCCTTCCGGTAGAGCTTTTCGATCTCTGCGCAGAGCTCGTTGGTGACTTGCGGCGCACGCTGCCAGTCGATGCGAAGGGTGTTGTCCGTCCAGCGCAGCACGTCATGCTTGTGCAGGTATGCGAAGAGCAGTTGGCCTCCCAGGCCATCGTAATTGCGGACCCGGTCGCCGGTAACCGGGAAGCGGAAGAGCCGGTCGAACAGAACTGCGTACTGGACGAGGGCACCCTGCTGGTAACCGTCCGATTCGAGCTCGACCGCCTCCTTGAAAGCGGTCAGGTCGCAGCGCAGTTCTTCCAGTCCGTACATCCAGAACGGCTGGCGCTGCTTGATCATGAACGGATCGAATGGCAACTCACCGTGGCTGTGGGTCCGGTCGTGGATCATGTCCCAGAGCACGAAGGTCTGCTGCGCGAGCTCCTGGTCGGCAACGAGGTCCGCGGCACGCTCGGGGAGTGCGAGACCGAGGGCGGTGATGGCGGCCTTCGTCACGCGGCGGAAGCGGGCTGCTTCACGGTCGCAGAAGATGGCACCCCAGCTGAACCGTTCCGGCACCTCGCGGACCGCGACCGTCTCGGGGAAGAGCACGGCGGAATTCGTGTCATAGCCGCTGGTGAAGTCCTCGAAGGCGATCGGCACGAACATGGGGTTGTCGTAGCGGGTCCGCTCCAGTTCGGCGAGCCACTCGGGCCATACCACGCGCAGCGCGACGGCCTCCAGGTTGCGGTAGGGGTTGCCGTTTTGGGTGTACATCGCGAAGACGACGAGGTGCTCCAGGCCGTCATGGCGGTCGGCCGCGGGCTGGAAGGCCAGCAATGAGTCGAGGAAGTCGGGGACGCCGAATCCTTCCCTGCCCCAGCGGCGGAGGTCGGCGATGAGTGCCTGGTGGTATGCGGCGTCGTGCGGCAGCAGCGGAGCGAGCTCCTGGACGGCGCCGATCACGCGTTCCAGCCGGTCTTCCACCTCGAATCGCGCAGGTGCGCCCTCGGCGGTGAGGTCGATGGAGCCGTCCTTCGACTGCCATACCCGTATCGCCTCGACCGCGTCTTTGAGTACGGCCCAGGCAGGCTGCCGAACGATACCTTCGTCGCCGCTCGTCGCGACCGACAGGAAATCTTCTCTCATCACTCGTCCTCCACGGAGTATTTTTGCCCCAGGCCTGAGAGGGATGCAAGATTGTGCGATTCACGGGGAGGATTCAGATGATCCTCCAGAAAAATCTAGGTTTCGCGAATATTTTTCCTGCTTCTTACCCATTCCGAAGGAGATTTACCATCCTGGCCGGGTCGCCGCCACGCAGCCACCGGTGGTTCGGCAGATCGTCACCGCGGGTGGCTGTGGTTAGGGTGGCCGGTGAGCTGCTGCGGGCGACCGCGGGAGGCGAAGGCCGGAGTACGACCGGAGTGCGGAGGCGCGAGCACGTTGACTTTCTTCACCGTCGGCCACCGCGGCGTCATGGGCGTCGAACCGGAGAACACCCTGCGCTCCTTCATCAGGGCCGAGCGTGAAGGGCTTGACGGGATCGAGCTCGACCTGCACCTGAGCAAGGACGGCGAGCTCGTCGTCATGCATGACGACACTGTCGACCGCACCACCGACGGCACCGGGGCCATCGCCGGTCTCACCCTCGCCGAGCTGCGCGAACTCGACGCCGGCCTGGGCGAGCGGGTGCCGGTCTTCGAAGAGGTGGTGGACGCTGTGAGCCGGCCACTGCAGGCTGAGATCAAGGATGTGGCGGCGGCCCGAGTCCTCGCGGGAGTGCTGCGTCGGCGTCAGCTGCTCGAGCGGGTCTGCGTGCTCTCCTTCCACGACTCGGCGCTGCTGGAGATCAGGGAACTCCTGCCCGAGGTGCGGACGGTGCTGGTGGCGGGGCGCACGGGCGCAGACTTCGTCTCGCGGGCGCAGGCGGTCGGTGCTCGGCTGGTCAGCCTCGAACTGCGCAAGCTCAGCCTCGACGTTGTCGAGCGTTGCCAGGCCGCGGGCATCGCCGTCATGGCCTGGACCGTCAACACACCGCACGAACTGGCGCTGGCCCATGCGCTCCGGCTCAACGGTGCGGCCACCGATGTGCCGGAGATCAAGCGGGCGGTGGAGGCCGCTGAGGCCGCTTCCCGGCCAGGCGCTTGGTCGTGTTCAGCCGAGCTTCTTGATCAGTAACCCGAACCGCAGATCACCGAAGCGTGGCTGGACTGGCCGCGGTGCCCCGAGGCGCGGCGCACCGCTGCGCGGATGACCTGAGACCGTATCGTCCGCCTTATGGTCAACGTATTGAGCAGCCGGATCCTGCTGCAGCCGACCGTTTTGGAGCGGTCCCGCGCTTTCTACCGCGACGCCCTCGGTTTGGCGATCTACCGCGAATTCGGGCAGGGGCCGGAGCGGGGCACGGTGTTCTTCCTCGGCGGCGGCCATTTGGAGCTCTCGGGCAGCTCGGATCATTCACCGGCACCGGGGATGCGGCTGTGGCTGCAGGTCCCGGATGTACGGGAGGCGCATGAACAGCTCACCGCGCGTGGCATCGAGGTGGTGCGGCAACCGCGGCGGGAGCCGTGGGGGTTGATCGAGATGTGGATCAGCGATCCCGACGGGGTGCAGATCTGCGTGGTGGAGGTGCCGGAGGACCATCCCATCCGGTACCGGCCCTGAGCAATGTGTGGGCCAGTTCGTCAGGCGACTCCGGTCCCCACTCCCCACACACAGACCACCTCGCGCCGGCACTCGGGAATGCGCCCTGCCGCACTACCGTGCGCCGTGTGTGCGCCGAACACCCCGGGCATCTTCCTTACGTGGCATCGGTACGGACCGGGGAGGGATCGTGCACGGACCGCCGTTCGTCGGCTGGTTACTCGTGGTGATCGGTTCTGCCGCTGGGGTCTGGTGTCTTCTGCGTACGAGAGCAGGGCGCGCCGCCACGCCAGGTGAGCGGCGCACCGCGCGGAATGAAGGGCTTATGGGGCTCGGCATGGGCCTGATGGCGGTTCCCGCATCGGTTCTCGGTCAACCCCCCTGGGAACCAGTGGTATTGGTGCTGCTCTTCGGTGCGATGGCAGTGCGCTTCACCGTGCTGGCGCGTGACGATCTCCACCACTTCCACCATGCCATGGAGACCGCTGCGATGGCCTACATGGCGGTCGCTATGGGCGCGGGCGGTGGATCGGGGATGGCGGGCATGGCAGGCATGGCCGCGAGCGGCGGTGACACAGGCGGACCGCCAGGCATACCGGTACTCACCGGCGTACTGCTCGCCTACTTCGCGCTTTACGCGCTGGCTGCGGGCATACGCCTGCTCCCTGCGAGCGGGTTCGAGCCGGCCATGGCCGCCGGACCGCAAACCGGATCCATACTCCAGGCCCCGGAGCTCACCGCGGCGTGCCGCCTGGCGCTGGGCATCGGGATGTTCATCATGCTGCTGACGATGTGACGGCCGGATGATGTGACGGCTGGATGAGGCGTATGTCACCTTCCGGGACAGTCCGCCCCCTCGGGGGTAGGGGAGCCTTAGTCTTTGCGCCATGACGGTTCCGTTCGTGCTGCTGGTACTCGGCGCACTGACGGCAGCGCTGGCACCGCGTCTGCTGGCCCGAGCCGACTGGCCTGACCGCGAGCCCGTGCTGGCATTGTGGGTGTGGCAGTGCGTGATCGTCGGCGTCCTTCTGTGTTGTGTGTCGGCGATGGCGTTGTGCGCGTCCGCCGCCTGGGCCGAGGTGCGCGGGCACGTCTTTGCGCTCGCACCCCGCAGTGTGGTGGACGCGTATGGGCTGGCCAGGTACGGGAGGTGGGCGAGCCCCCTGGCCGTGCTGCTCGCGTGCGGCGGCGCCTGGACGGCAGCGATGCTCACACGTGAGCTACGCGACGCCGGCACCCAGCGTCGGCGTCGGCGCGCCGAGCTGCGCGCGCGCTGCCCACGGCTGCCCGGCGAGGCAACATCAGCCTCTCCCTATCTTCCGGGGGCACCTCCCGCCGCAGGCATGGGAAGGGAGGCATCCCCTGACGCGGCGGGCCCTGCGGGAGGCGGCGAGCACCTGCTGGTCCTGGAGAGTGAGCAGGCCGAGGCATGGCGGCTGTCCGGCTCCCGGCTCCAGCTGGTCATCACGACGGCCGCCCTGCGCAGACTGCGGGGCAAGCAGCTCGATGCCGTGCTGGCCCACGAGCGAGGCCACGCCCGGGCCCGCCACGATTGGTTGCTGGCCTGCGCGTACGCCCTGGCCTCGGGCTTTCCGCAAGTGCCCGTCTTCGCGGGATTCCGTCATCAGGTGCACCGCTTGGTGGAGTTGGCGGCCGACGATGTGGCCTCGCGGCGCTTCGGCGGGCTGACCACCGCCTTGGCGCTGGTCGAACTCAATGAGGACCGAGGGGTGTTCGGGCCATGCCCTACACCGTTCGCCCAACTTCCGGGTCGGATCCACCGGCTGATCGACCCCGCTCCACGACTGACGCGGACACGCCGATTGGGAGTGACGGCGGTGGCACTGCTGGTGCCTGCCATTCCCTTGCTGGTGACCTTCGCTCCTGGTATCAGCGCGCTGACGTAGGGGCATCCGGCGTGGGTCGTAGCATCGGCGTACATGTCCGCTGATACCTCCGCGTCCCCGCTCGCACCCTGGCGTCCCGCCGAGCGTGCCGCCCGGCTCCGCTGCCTGTCTTGGGCGGCCGTGCTGACTTGCGGCTTTCTTGTGCTGCTCGGCCTCCTTCTGGTGATGCCCGGGCGCCCGTCGTTGCTTTCCCTCGACCGGCGCACCGACACCGCTCTGCATGCTTTCGCGCTGGCCCATCCGGCTGTGACACGACTGTGTCTCGTTCTGACGGACTGGGTATGGGGCCCGACCCCCATGCGGCTGCTCACGCTGGCGGTGGCCGGTCTGCTGCTGTGGCGGGGTCACTGGCGCCGCGCGGTGTGGGCGCTGTTCGCATGCGCCGCGGGATGGGCGTTGGAGACGGGGGTGAAGGCGGCAGTCGGCCGTGCCCGCCCGCATTGGCCGCATCCGGTGGACACGGCCACCGCTGCTTCCTTCCCCTCTGGCCATGCCCTCGCGGCGGCGACGGCCTGTGTGACGCTGCTCTGGCTGACACGGCTGTACGGGGTACGGCGGTGGTGGTGGACGGTGCTGGTTGCGATTGGCGTGCTGTCCATCACCGGGGCCGGCTTCACCCGGCTCTATCTGGGGGTGCACTGGCCTTCCGACGTGTTCGCCGGGTGGCTGCTCGGCGGGGCCGTGGCGACGGCGTCGGCGGCCGTGACCGTGCCGTGGAAGCCGGTTGAGCGGTAACGACAGTGAGGGAGCAATCGCTGCAGCGGGAAGAATCGCGGGCATGACAGCAACTGCGGAAGGCCACTTCAGGGGATGCGTCTTCGACTTCTTCGGCACGCTCTTTCGGAAGGGATCTGCGGTCGGTGCTCAAACCTGATCGGCTGAGTGCGGCGGACGGTGACGCGGGGTCCAGCCACATCGGCAATCATGGGTGCATGGCTGACACCTTCGTCACCGACACCTTCGAGCTGACTACCGGCGCCCAAGAGACGGCCATCGACATCACCGAGCGCTGCGAAGCGTTCCTGGCTCGGGCGGCGGGCGGAGCCGACGGCCTGCTCAACATCTTTGTGCCGCATGCGACTGCCGGAGTCGCGCTCATCGAGACGGGCTCAGGCAGTGATCGCGACCTGATCGCCGCGTTGCGCAATCTGCTGCCTGCCGACGACCGCTGGCAGCACCGGCACGGCAGCCTGGGACACGGACGCGACCATGTCCTTCCGGCCTTCGTGGCGCCGCACGCGACGCTTCCCGTGCTCGGCGGTTCGCTCACGCTCGGCACGTGGCAGTCCGTCGTACTCGTCGACACCAACAAGGACAATCCGCGCCGCACGGTACGGCTGTCCTTCCTCGGCTGAAGAGTTCCGGCGGCCGGTCCCGGTCAGCTCGAGAAGCCGATGTGCACGTGATCGTGGTGCGTGTCGTCCGAGAAAAACTCCAGCAGCGCCGAGCAGTACGAACCTTCTGCCGACAGGACGGTGAAGGGGCTGACGGTTCGCGGATTCGGGGTACAAGGCCATGTGCCGCTCCTCGCGCTGCCGGGCGCATCGGGCGTGCCGGTCGAGCGCTTGTCGGGCGTCACACGCCCGGTCTCCTGCTCCCGTGGCCTGGTCGCACAGCCGGGCGACGCCATGTCGGCAACCGGGCAGATGCTGTCGGGGCCGCTCCCCTGCGACGGCCCCGACAGCAATGGGCAGCGCCGACACCGGACGATCCCCCGTGTCGCCCGGTACCGTGCCGCCCCCATGGCCGACCGCCCAGGGCAGTCGGCACCGCGCTGAGTATATTGGCTCTGAGCCAGTCAACGCAGGAGTTACAGCATGTCCCCGCGAAGCGCCTCGGTCAATGAAGAATTGCGCCGCCGCTCCCGCGAGCGACTACTGCAGGCGACGGTCGAACTTGTAGGCGAACACGGTTACGAGGCCACAACTTTGGCGGACGTCGCGGATCGCGCGGGGGCTGCACGCGGACTGGTTTCGTACTACTTCCCGGGCAAGCGCCAGCTCGTCCAATCGGCGGTGCACCGGCTGATGCACCTGACGCTCGCCGCCGCACTGGAGCGGGAGCCACACAGCGACAACGGCAATGAGCGACTGGCCCGTGCGATCGACGCAGTGCTCGGCCTGACTCGCAGCCATCCCACGGTGATGCGTACGCACATGGCGCTGATCTTGCAGCACGAGGGTTTCATCCAGTGCCCGGAGCAACAGAAACTGGCGGCGCTGCTGGAGGACACGATCACCCGCTGGGGCGCTGCCGATCCGGACCAGAGCTACTGGCTGCTGCGGGCGCTGCTGATGGGCGCGGTGGTGGCGCTGCTGCTGCCGGGCGCACCGATGCCGCTGGCCAGCCTGCGGGCCGAGCTCTTCCAACGGTACGGACTGGCATGGGAGTTGGGCCGTCCGCCGAAAGGAGTTCCACCGCCTCGGAGTTGACGGCGAGTGACCTCAACCGATCCCTTTCAGGGGGATACCGCGGACGGCACCGAGGCGTCCGTTGCTGCCCTTGGTGATCCTCTCCCGGATGAAGGGCGGTACGCTGCGCAAGATCAAAGGTAGAGTGGCCCACCGTGGCACGACCCTTGAACGAGATCGTCGAAGCGGGCTGGGCGAAAGCGCTGGAGCCGGTGGCGGAGAGAATCGCCGCGATGGGCGATTTTCTACGCTCGGAGATCGCTGCGGGCCGTACATACCTGCCGGCCGGACCGAATGTGCTGCGGGCCTTCCAGCAGCCGTTCGACGATGTGCGGGTCCTCATTGTCGGCCAGGATCCCTACCCCACGCCCGGCCATGCGGTCGGGCTGAGTTTCTCGGTCGCCCCCGATGTGCGCCCGCTGCCTGGAAGCCTGGTCAACATCTTCCGCGAGTACAGCGCCGATCTGGGGTTTCCGCCTCCGTCCAATGGTGACTTGACGCCATGGACGCGCCAGGGAGTGCTGCTGCTCAACAGGGCGTTGACCACGGCGCCGCGCAAGCCCGCGGCGCACCGCGGCAAGGGCTGGGAGGAGGTCACGGAACAGGCGATCCGAGCCTTGGTGGCGCGGGGAGCACCCTTGGTATCGGTGTTGTGGGGACAGGACGCGCGCAATCTGCGCCCGCTGCTTGGTGATCTGCCTGCTATCGAGTCGTCCCACCCCTCTCCCATGTCCGCGGACCGAGGCTTCTTCGGTTCCCGGCCATTCAGCCGCGCCAACGAATTGCTTACGCGGCAGGATGCGGAGCCCGTGGACTGGCGCCTTCCCTGATCGGCTACGGGGCTACGGGGCTACGGCTCGTCGCTTTCTGTTCGCCCCACCGCGCCAGCGGCGCCGGCAACATCAGGAGCGGCTCCCTCCCCCTGCCTTCGGTGGGAGGTGCCCTCTGCAGACGGGGAGAGGCTCCGCCACGGACACTGCCGCCCGGTTGCCAGCCGTTGGTTCGCTTCTTCGCCCGGTACGCTGCCTTGTGTGACAGCACGTGCGCCCCGCTGGGTTCTGGGGGTCGATTCGGGAGGATCGGGGCTGCGCTTCGCACTCGTCCGGCTGTCCGATGACATGACCGGCCGGGAGATCGTCGCCACAGCCACCGACGAGCCGGTGCGCACGGATATGACTGGCATCGCCGCAGACCATCTGCTGACCCTGCTGCGCCCTGCCCTCAAGGACGCCATGACCGATGGCGGGGCCGCCTACCTCACTGCGGCTGCCATCGGAGCCGCAGGAATGGCATCACTCGGTACGGCACTACGGGAACGGCTGCCTGCGGTGCTGCGTACGGAATTCGGCGTACCCAGCGGTCGGCTCGCGCTCGCCGCCGACGCCGTGACGGCGTACGCGGGGGCGCTTGGCATGCGCCCGGGTGCGGTTGTCGCCGCCGGCACCGGAATGGTCGCGATCGGCACCGGCCTCGGTGCCAGCGGCTGGCGGCGTGCCGACGGCTGGGGCCATCTGCTCGGCGACTGCGGTGGCGGCGCGTGGATCGGTCGTTGCGGCCTCGAAGCGGCAATGCGTGCCTACGACGGGCGGGAGGGCGGCTCGGGCGTGCTGTGGGCGCGCGTGGAGTCCCTGTTCGGGCACCCTGCCGAATTGCCGGGGATGCTGTATCCGCGCAGCGACCGGGCTGCCGTACTTGCCTCGTTCGCCCCCGAGGTCGCCCGCTGCGCCGACGAGGATCCGGTGGCCGCCGGCATCCTGCGCGCGGCAGCCCGGCACATCCTGCAGGCCGCGGCGGCCGTCCGGCCTGATCACGGCGGTGAAGTGGCGCTCACCGGCGGGCTGTTCAAGATGGGCGAGCCATTGCTGGAGCCGCTGCGGGAGCAAGCGGAGCGATATCTTCCAGGCGCCCGCCTGATCGCTCCCGAGAGCGACCCGCTGCACGGCGCCGTGCGTATCGCGGAGGCTCTGGCGTGCAGCGCACTCCCGCTGCCGATCGACTCCGCACTGCTCACGCTCCATTGATATCACCTGCTCTGCTCTCATTTCTAGGAAATATCCTGCGATTCTGATTTCGCAGGAAATATCCTGTATCGGCTTTCTGTGATCGACGTAATAAACAGGTCAGACCAGGGCACCTTCGGCCTGCTCGCCACCCGCCCGAGCCAAAGCACACCCGGAACCGTTACCATGCGACGCCATGAGCTCTGCCACTGGCCCCGCACCCGGCCTGCCCGTACGAATGCCGCGTCCCCGACAGCCCGGTCGGCACCGGCGCCCGGAACCCCTGGCCGCGCCCGAGGACGCACCGGCTCTGGTCCTCGCTGTTCCCGGCACCCCCTCCCCCGCCGTGCGTGCCTTGGTGCAGGAGGTGCTCAGTATCGCGAGCTCCGAACTGCCCGGGCTCAACGCCCGTATCGGCTACCTTGAGGGAAGCGACGTGGGCCCGGGATCCGAATACCCCTCTCTTCAGGCAGAGTTGAGGCGAACCGCCACCACGGAGCATGCCGAGGCCGCACCCGCCGCCGTGATCGTTCCGCTCCTCGTCGGGCCTGAGTCGTCGGTACTGCGGCAGATCCATCAGGCCATCGCGGACAGCGGTGTGGCGGTCGAACTGACCGACGTACTCGGTCCGCACCCTCTGCTCGCCGAGGCACTGCATGTACGGCTGTCAGAGGCCGGCCTTGCCCGGGCCGACCGCGCACGGCTGTTCACCGTCGCGACCGCAGCAGATGGCATCATCCTGGCCACGGTCGGTGGTGAGGAGGCGGTGCAGGCCGCAGGCGTCACCGGACTGCTGCTCGCCGCGCGGCTCGCGGTGCCGGTACTGGCCGCCGGTATCGACGTGGAGGGCGCGATCGCGCGCACCGCGGAGCAGTTGCGCTCCTCCGGCTCTGGACGGCTGGCGCTTGCGCCGTACCTGATCGGCCCGGAGCTCGGCGAGGAGCTGCTCGCCGCCGCGGCCGAGAAGGCCGGTTGTGCTGCAGCAGAGGCGTTGGGCGCCTACCCGGCGGTCGGCCAGCTCGTCCTCAATCGCTACACCACCACGCTGGGCATTGCCCCGCAGCAGCCGCAGGGTACTCCGATCCGCTGAGGCCCCTCCACTACCGCTCCGCGTCCACCTGTTTCCCGAGGGTAGGGGCGGGCGGAACGAATACGACGCACGATGCAGCCGGGACGGGGATCGATCCGGCGAGCAGCGGGAGCCCGGTCTGCGGGTCCACGTCGAACCAGGTCACCTCACCTGAGCGCTCGTTCGCTACGTAAAGGCGGCGACCGGAGGGGTCGAGCGCGAGGTGACGCGGCCAGTGGCCGCCGCACGGCGTGGTCCCGGCGAGCTCCAAGCGATCGCCTTTCGCATCGAGATCGAGCACAGCGATGCAGTCGTGGCCTCGGTTGGCCACCCACACATAGCGTCCGTCGGGTGAAACGACCACCTCGGACGGGGAGTTGGGCTCGTCGCTGGAGGTGACGGAGATCGTCGCCGCGGAACCGATCGGCGTCAGCGTTCCCGTCTCGGCGTTCCAGGCCAGGACGGTCACGCTCGATCTCAGCTCGTTGACGACGTACGCGTGGTGGCCTCGTGGATGGAAGGCCACATGGCGCGGGCCCGTGCCCGGTCTCAGTCGGGTCTCGCTGTGGACGCGCGGCACGCCGGTGGCCATATCGAGCCCGTAGACACGCACCGTGTCAGTGCCCAGGTCGGCGCTGACGATCCAGCGGCCGGAGGGATCGGGCACCACCGCATGCACGTGCGGGCCCTCCTGGCGCTCCGGATGTGGTCCCCGCCCCTTGTGCCCGAGTACGTGACTGGACTCGCCAAGAGCGCCGTTCGCCCCGATGGGCAGCACGCTGATGCTTCCCGAGGTGTAGTTGGCGGTGAGCACATAGCCGCCGAACACGCACAAGTGGGTGGGCGCACCTCCCTGGACGGGGACTGTGGTGCCGACCTGCCTGGGGGCGTCGGGGTGGTGCAAGGAGAACGCGGCTGCGCAGCCCTCCGGCTGCTCGCTGACCGCGTAGAGCACGGCCGCGTCGGGCGACAGGGCGAGGAACGACGGATCGGGCACCGCATCCGTCCGGCTCACTTCGGTGAGCGCCCCCGTTTTCGGGTCGTAGGCCATCGTGGTGATGCCGTTGCCGCCCGCCGAGGTGAACGATCCGATGTACGCGCGCTGCGCCCTGTCACTGCCGGTCACCAGGGCTCCCGTCTTCCGCCGATCTCCTCCGACCGACGCTAATACCGGCAGGCCACCTGTGCGAGGCGGAGCCGAGGCCGGCTGACGCGGACCTCAGGCGGCGAGCGAGGCTCTCCTCCTGGCATGCCGGTCGTCGAGGAGCGCGAGCATCTGACGAGCCCGCTCCTTGCGGCCCCGCAGCAGGCAGAGCGGGCGCTAACCGATCAGTCCAAGCGCCGCCGCGCAGCCGACTCCGCCGAGGCCCACGAAGAGCGGCATGAGCAGTTTCACCTCCACCCAGCTGCCGGCGTGAAAGCGCATGAAGTGCGGTGTCCCGACCGGGTACCAGCGCTTGCGACCGATCGGTATGGGCCACAGAACCGGGCATCCCGAGACCGTGAGGGCATCTCCGATGCAGTGCACAAGCGAGCCGAGGACAACGGGCAGACCGATCCACAAGTAGTGCTGTCCGGGCTGGGTGAACAGCCAGCTCTGGTTCATGCCCCGATCGGCCAGCACACCGGCGAGGAACCAGGCGCTTGCCGCGCCCAGCAGCCACACCAGGAGGTGGTGGTGTCCTCGGGCCTCCCACCACAGCAGACCGTCGATCGCCAGCACGACGTGCACGAACAGCACGGCGAGCACACCCCACCGTCCGCCGTACATAGCTGTCGCGGAGGCCGCCCCACCGCACATCACGGCCCAGGGCCAGGTGTGGGTCAGCGTACGGTGACCGCCGTTGCGATGTGGGTCGCCCTTCTTCCGAGTCAGGTGATAGACGCCGAGAGAGAGCTTCTCGACGATTTCGCAGAGCGCTCGCGACAGCGGGCCGAAGGCGCGCGAGATCGTCGCCGGCTTGTGGTCGAGGTCCGGGCCGAGCGCTGCCCCGGCGCACAGCAGCGTGCCGACCACGAGGACAGGCCACGGCATGGGGTGGTGATCATACATGGCCGCCGCTCCCACCCCCAGCCAGGCCGCTGCTCCGGACAGTGAGTGCGCCGGACCCATCATGGCCTGGCTCCCCCCTTCGACCCGCCCTGCAGCGGGGTTGACGCGATGGTGACGCCACAGCCTAGCGTCGGCTGGTTTTCGTGCATACGGGCAGTTCCGCTTTCACACGGGGAGCCAGGCAAGATGGAGGGCGTGACCCTCACCGATCAGATCCCCGCGGCCCCAGACCCCGACGTCCTCTTCGAGACCTTCTCGGCCTGGGCGCAGGAGCGGGGGATCTCGCTCTACCCGGCCCAGGAAGAGGCGCTGATCGAGGTGGTCTCCGGGGCGAACGTGATTCTTTCGACCCCCACCGGCTCCGGCAAGAGCCTGGTGGCGGCCGGCGCGCACTTCACGGCCCTCGCCCATGACAAGGTCACCTTTTATACCGCTCCGATCAAGGCGTTGGTGTCGGAGAAGTTTTTCGACCTGTGCAAAGTCTTCGGCACCGAGAACGTCGGCATGTTGACGGGTGACGCCTCGGTCAATCCTGATGCGCCTGTGATCTGCTGCACAGCCGAGGTGCTGGCGTCCATCGCATTGCGCGACGGCAAGGACGCCGACGTCGGCCAGGTGGTGATGGACGAGTTCCATTTCTATGCGGAGCCGGACCGCGGCTGGGCGTGGCAGATTCCGCTCCTGGAGCTGCCGCAGGCCCAGTTCGTGCTGATGTCGGCGACGCTCGGGGATATGTCGCGGTTCGAGGAGGACCTGACCCGGCGCACCAGCCGTCCCACGGCCGTGGTGCGTTCGGCGACCCGGCCCGTACCGCTCAGTTACGAATACCGCACGACGCCGTTGACCGAGACGCTCACCGAGCTGCTCGAGACGCATCAAGCTCCCGTCTACATCGTGCACTTCACCCAGGCGGCAGCGGTCGAGCGTGCGCAGGCGCTGATGAGCATCAACATGTGCACACGCGCCGAGAAGGATGCGATCGCCGAGTTGATCGGCAACTTCCGTTTCACCACCAAGTTCGGCCGGAATCTGTCGCGGTTCGTACGGCACGGCATCGGGGTGCACCACGCGGGGATGCTGCCGAAGTACCGGCGGCTGGTGGAACGACTTGCGCAGGCCGGGCTGCTCAAGGTGATCTGCGGTACCGACACCCTCGGTGTCGGCGTCAATGTGCCTATTCGCACGGTGCTGTTCACGGCACTGACCAAGTACGACGGTTCGCGAGTACGGGTGCTGCGGGCTCGGGAGTTCCACCAGATCGCCGGCCGTGCCGGGCGGGCCGGTTTCGACACCGCGGGGCTTGTAGTCGCGCAAGCCCCTGAGCATGTGATCGAGAACGAGAAGGCTCTGGCAAAAGCCGGGGACGATCCGAAGAAGCGACGCAAAGTGGTGCGCAAGAAAGCTCCGGAGGGCTTTGTCAACTGGTCCCAGCAGACCTACGAGAAATTGATCGCCTCCGATCCCGAACCGCTCACCTCCCGCTTCAGAGTCACGCACGCGATGCTGCTCTCCGTGATTGCCCGGCCCGGCAACGCCTTCGACGGTATGAGGCAGCTGCTGGAGGACAACCACGAGCCGCGCCGCGCCCAGTTGAAGCACATTCGGCGGGCGATCGCGATCTACCGGTCACTGGTGGCGGGAGGTGTCGTGGAACGGTTGGAGGAACCCGATGCGGAGGGCCGCATCGTCCGGCTCACTGTGGATCTCCAATCGGATTTCGCACTCAATCAGCCGCTGTCCACCTTCGCACTCGCCACGTTCGAACTCCTCGACCCGGAGTCGCCGTCATACGCCCTCGACATGCTCTCGGTCGTGGAGTCCACTCTCGACGACCCGCGCCAGATCCTGGCCTCGCAGCAGAACAAGGCGCGTGGCGAAGCCGTGGCCCAGATGAAGGCCGATGGCATCGAGTACGAAGAGCGGATGGAACAGCTCCAGGACGTCACCTACCCCAAGCCACTGGAGGACCTGCTCTTCCACGCCTATGGCGTCTACCGCAAGAGCCACCCCTGGGTCGGCGACCATCCGCTCTCACCCAAGTCCGTGGTGCGCGACATGTTCGAGCGGGCCATGACCTTCACCGAGTTCACCTCCTTCTACGAACTCGCCCGTGCCGAAGGGATCGTGCTGCGTTACCTGGCGAGCGCGTACAAGGCGCTGGAGCACACCGTCCCGGAAGACCTGAAATCCGACGACCTGCAGGATTTGATCGCCTGGCTGGGCGAATTGGTCCGTCAGGTGGACTCCAGCCTGCTGGACGAATGGGAGCAGTTGGCGAACCCGCAGGAGGAGACGGCGGATGAGGCTGCGGACCGCGCAGACCAGGTCAAGCCGGTCACCGCCAACACCCGTGCCTTCCGAGTACTGGTGCGCAACGCGATGTTCCGCCGGGTGGAGCTCGCCGCACTGGAGAAATACGACGAACTGGCCGAGCTCGATGCGGAGACAGGTTGGGACGCCGACGCGTGGGCCAATGCCATGGAGACGTACTGGGAGGAGTACGAAGATCTGGGCACCGGCCCCGACGCGCGCGGCCCGAAACTGCTGCAGATCGAAGAAGAGCCGCAGCACGGACTGTGGAAGGTCCGCCAGGTCTTCGCCGACCCGGAAGGTGATCACGACTGGGGCGTCTCGGCGGAGGTCGACCTGGCCGCGTCCGACGAGCAGGGCCGGGCAGTGATCCGTGTCACAGGCGTCGGCCAGATGTGACCGCCCGACTCACAAGAGCACCGTCCGAGGACGAGACAAGGGAGCCCCGATGACCAATCCCACCGAGCGGCTGGTGGACCTGCTGGATCTGGAGCGGATCGAGGAGAACATCTTCCGCGGCCGCAGCCCGGAGGAGCGCCTGCAGCGGGTATTCGGCGGGCAGGTCGCCGGCCAGGCGCTGGTCGCGGCCGGGCGCACCACGGACAGGCAGCGGCCAGTGCACTCCTTGCACGCATACTTCCTGCGCCCGGGACGCCCCGGCGTACCGATCGTGTACCAGGTCGAGCGGGTGCGCGACGGCCGGGCGTTCACAACCCGCCGAGTGGTCGCCGTACAGCAGGGCCGGACCATTTTCAACTTGACCGCCTCCTTCCACCTTGCCGAGCCCGGATTCGAGCACCAGATGCCAATGCCCGAGGTGCCGGGCCCCGAGGAACTGCCCAGGATCGCCGACGAGATCCGCGAACATCTGGGCACTCTGCCCGAGACTCTCGAACGCATGGCACGCCGGCAGCCGTTCGACATCAGGTATGTGGAACGGCTGCGCTGGACCCCACAGGAAATCGAGGGCGCCGAGCCGCGTAGTGCCGTGTGGATGCGTGCGGTCGGGCCGCTGGGCGACGATCCACTTGTCCACACCTGCGCCGTGACTTATGCGAGCGACATGATGCTGCTCGACGCCGTACGGGTACCCATTGAGCCGCTGTGGGGCCCTCGCGGCTTCGACATGGCATCACTGGATCACGCAATGTGGTTCCACCGCCCGTTCCGAGCCGACGAGTGGTTCCTCTACCAGCAGGAGTCGCCGATCGCGACCGGTGCAAGAGGTCTGGCCCGCGGCCAGATTTACGACCGCGAAGGCAGACTCCTCGTCTCCGTCATGCAAGAAGGGCTGTTCAGGAAGACCGGAAGCTGATCCACTCCCTATTACTCCCCAGGTCGTAAGCCTGCCGTTGCCGACTGAGTTCGGCGGGAAGTCGACTACTGCCACCTCCACAAGGAGATCACTCGCTAGGAGATTGATGACCATTCAGGGACGCTCCGCCGACGAACTGCTGGACATCGTGGATGAGGCCGATGAAGTGATCGGCCAGGCACCGCGGGGCGAGGCGATGGAGCAGCGGCTGCGCCACCGCTGCGTCTTCGTCATGGCTCGTGATCTGAAGGGACGAATCTTCGTCCACCGCCGCACGGCGGACAAACTTGTCTTCCCCTCCCGCTACGACATGTTCGTGGGCGGAGTGGTCGGCGCGGGTGAGAGCTATGACGATGCGGCGCTGCGCGAGGCGGAGGAGGAGCTGGGCGTCTCGGGGCTGCCACGCCCCGTTCCGGCGCTGAAGTTCCTGTACGAGACGCCGGAGCACACCTGGTGGTCACGAGTCTACGAAGTCGAGTGCACGCTTCCAGTACGGCCGCAGGCGGACGAAGTCGCCTGGCACACCTTCCTCACGGATGCGGAGTTGGCAGCCCGGATCCCTCAGTGGCCCTGGGTGCCTGACGGCTTGGAAGCATTCCACCGGCTGTCCGAGTTGCGCCGCACGCAACACCGGGCTCACTGATCGGCCTGGCACTCCTGCTCGGGCCAGGGCGACGGCGTGGCAGCGGTCGGCAGGACCTGTCACACCAGATCGTCTTGCCAGTGGTGGGCCGAATTCCCCGCTTCTTATTGCTCCCAGGCTGTAAGGGCCGCCGTAGCGAGTACAGCAGATCAGCGAATTCGGCGGCCACCTGCTCGGCGGAGAGCGGACCGTCTTCGCGATACCAGGTGCCCAGGTGGTGCGCTGGGGCGAGGAAGTAGTCCACGACGAGATCAGGGCGGGCTCGGTACAGAAGGCTCCGTCCTGCTGTCTTTCCTCGACCAGCGATCCGAACCGCTCGTGGCAATGGCAGCGGTCCGCCCGGCCCGATTTCGCCTCGGTGATATAGGCGTTGATGTCGTGGCACGCTGCAACGGGCACGGCTTGGCTCGCAGGCAACAGCGGACACCCTCTCCAGTCGGAGCCGTGCAGATCTGAGCGGCCGGCATCCGGAAGGACGTGCCACGGGGCCGATGGTTCTGTTTATCAGCACCAGGACACGAAGTCGATTGGCATATACCGGGTGCATTACTGTGTCTTGTTTTCTTTCCATCGCGCAGGATTACTATGCCAATCAAAGACGCTTGCGTCAGCCAGCCTCGGGGTAGCCTGCGGACAGCGCGTCGTAGGGATCCAGTTGATCGGTGCTGTGAGTCGGACGAGTACCGAGGAGCCGGTTGCGAGGATGTCGGCGATGGACTGGTTACCGTTTTTGCCGGGGGCAGAATGTCGTCGCATTGGCCGTGGCAGTAGTCGGTACCGGCGTCGGTGGCACGAACTGCCGGTGAGACGATGCAATGAGGGTGACGCCCCATGCGCGTCGCCGTACATGAGCAATCGCCATATTGGTTTGCCCATGGCCTTCATCTCCCTTCGGAGGGAGGCGAATCGCGGTGCGGTACGTTCATTCTTCAGCACCTCGATATCGCGTCGTTCGTGATAGCTGAACAAGGATCGAGGTGGGATAGATGGCCGGTTTTCGCAGTCTCGCAAGCCAAGTTCGCGATCCGCGTCTGGTGGCCGCGCAGCAACGCTCCTCGCTGCGCAGATGCCTTGAACGCTTCGCACCCTACGGCCACCGGGCCACCTGGCATCATCTGTGCACCCGGGCCGGGATCGGCACCGAGGACAGGTGGCCTCGGCAGGACAGACTCCTCGCAGCACTGGAGGAGTTGGAGGAGGCGCGCGCCGTGTGGCTGGCCTACGAGGGCGAGTTCGCTTCCCGCCGCAAGCGAGAAAAGCACCACGGCATACGCCAGCCGACTACCCTCGACGACTGGCACCGGCATACCTGGGGCGGGTGCGGCATCGCCTGGTGCGACGATCCGCTGGTGCACCCGACGGGCCAGCTCGCCGAGGTGCTGCGCCGACTGATCTCGGCACTGCAGTCCGAGCCGGGCAGCGCCTGCCCGGTCTGCCAGGAGGCACGGATCAGGTGGCGCACCGATCTGCACCGCTTCCCGCACACGGGCGCCGTCTGTGTCAACTGCGGCATCGTCGTGCCGCAGCCCGTACTGACGCCGCAGGCAATCGAGGTCGCGAAGGTGGCACCACTCGCCCTGCGGTGAATCACTGATGCGCCGGCCCGGCGTGCCGGAGCATCCGCAGCACCAGGTCGGCGTAGAGCTCACCCACCTCCTCAGGCGAGCGGCGCCGCTCCGCGCCGAACCAGCGCGCCACGTCGATGCAGAGCGACATCACGGCGACCGTTGCCCCGGCCAGGTCCGGCACGACGAAGTCGCCCGTGTCCACGCCTTCTTGGATGATGCCCCTGACCACCCGGTCGGTACGACAGCGCAGGTCCACGATCTCAGCATGGTGCTCCTTGGCGAGCGCACCCAGCTCATACTGGACCACCCGGGCCATGGTGTGGTGCTCCGCGTGCCAGCGTGTGAAGGCGCGCACCGCCGCAGCGAGCCGGTCGACGGGGGTGCCCTCGCCGGACGCAGCGTCTTCGAGCAGGCGCAGTACGAGGCGGTGGCCGGCGCTGCTGATCTGGTAAAGCAGCTCTTCCTTGGTCTTGTAGTGGATGTAGAGAGCTGCCGGGCTCATTCCGGCCCGCCCTGCGAGGTCACGAGTGGTCGTGGCGTGATAACCGCGCTCGGCGAACTCCTCGACCGCGGCGATCACCAGCCGCCGTGCCGCGTCCGGGGTGACCTGCTGCCATGGCACGGGCATCACCTGTGACGTCTTCTCCTCCCCGCCCATCGAACTTCCCCTCCTCTTGAGCTCTACCGCCCTTGCACCTGTCCCCACCTGCACCGCCTCCGCGTGATCACCCCATCGCCCCACCTGAGCAAGCGCTTAGGGCGCAGCAAGCGCATCGTCAGAAGACCACGAGCGCACGGCCCCCGTGGCCCGCGAGCATCGCGTCGAAGGCCGCCGGGATGCCGTCGAGCCCGATCCGCTCGGTGACCAGAGCACTCAGGTCCAGTCGCCCGGCCCGGACGTGCTCGGCCAGTACGGGCAGGTCCTTTGCGGGGTCGCTGTTGCCGTAAACGCAGCCGGAGAGGATGCGAGCGAAGCGGAAGAGCTCAAGGGCGGTAAAAGTGACCTGCTGGTCCTTGCCGCCGATGCCGACCACCGTGGTGCGGCCGCCGCGCCGGGTCGAGGACCACGCGGTGCGGATGGCCTCGGCGCGGCCCACGCACTCGATGGCGGCATCGGCGCCGTAGCCTCCGGTGAGCTTCCTGATCTGA
Organism: Streptomycetaceae bacterium; assembly: GCA_019243445.1. Classification (GTDB taxonomy): domain Bacteria; phylum Actinomycetota; class Actinomycetes; order Streptomycetales; family Streptomycetaceae; genus Streptantibioticus_B. The sequence continues at coordinate 30,356 of JAFAUH010000053.1, forward strand.
CTGGCCGTCTCGTCACAAGCGAGAAGGAAGTCGGTGGCGCCGGCAGCGTGTGCCAGCATCTCTTTTTCGGGGGAGACGTCCACCGCGACAAGTGGCGCGGCGCCCGCGATACGAGCCGCCTGCAGGACGGCGAGGCCGACGCCGCCCACGCCGAAGACGGCGAGCGATTCCCCGGCCCGTAGTCGTATCGCGTGGTGCACGGCGCCGTAACCGGTGAGCACGGCGCAGCCGAGCAGGGCCGCCTCGGCGAGCGGCACCCCGTCGGGCAGTGGGAGTACGGCGTTCGCCGCGACTACCGTCTCCTCGGCAAAGACGGCGGTGCCAAGTCCCGGGTAGAGCTCGCTGCCGTCGTCCAAGCGCTTGGCGTACGGGTGTGCGGCGCCCGCTGCGGCGTTGGCGCACAGCCACGGCTCGCCGAGCTCGCAGAAGTGGCACGCCCCGCACGAGGGCGCCCAGTTGAGGACCACGCGGTCACCGGGCGCAACGGAGGTGACGCCCTCACCGACCACGGTGATCGTGCCGGCGCCCTCGTGGCCGAGCACGGCCGGCACCGGCTGCCGCAGTGTGCCGTTGGCCAGCGACAGGTCCGAGTGGCACACCCCGGCGGCTGCGAGCCGCACCCTGACCTGGCCGGGGCCGGGCTGCGGCAGCTCGATCTGTGTGATGTCGAACGGGGCGCCCACGGCGGGCAGGATGGCGGCGCGGACCACAGCGGCTCCTTGTGTGTATCAAGGCGGGGTGGAAACAGGAGGGAAGAGGGAAAACGTAGTCACCTCGTCGACGATGACGCCCCGTGCCCCCTCGTCATTGACGAGAGACCCGCACAATCCTATGGTCAAGCATAGGATTCAGGAATGGTCCAATGACGCTCAGGGAGCAGGCGATGGGCACGGCGCACGACGGGGTCGATGGGATCACTGGCGGCTCGGAGTCTGCCCGCAAGATCGCAGCCGGTCTCACGTACTCCCCCGGCTTCGGCAACGAGCACGTCAGCGAGGCGGTGGCCGGGGCGCTGCCGGTGGGCCGCAACTCACCGCAGCGTGCGCCGCTCGGTCTCTATGCCGAGCAGTTGTCCGGCACCGCCTTCACCGAACCGCGTCACCACAACCGGCGCAGCTGGCTGTACCGGATCCGGCCTTCCGCGGCCCATCCGGCATTCCGCCGAATCGACAACAAACAGCTGCGGACCGCGCCGTTCACCGAAGTTGAGCCCGACCCCAACCGGCTTCGCTGGAACCCACTGCCGATTCCGCAGATGTCGACCGACTTTGTCGACGGCCTGGTGACAGTGGGCGGAAACGGCGATGCGCTGCAGCGGGCCGGTATCGGCATCCACTGGTATGCAGCAAACCGTTCGATGACCGACCGGGTATTCTCGGACGCCGACGGGGAGTTGCTGATCGTGCCTGAGCGCGGCGGTTTGCTGCTCCGCACCGAACTGGGGCTGCTGAGCGCCGAGCCGGGTCACATCGTGCTGATCCCGCGTGGGATCCGCTTCCGTGTCGAACTGCTCGACGCTGACGCCCGCGGGTATGTGTGCGAGAACTACGGGCAGCCGTTCCGGCTCCCCGAGCTCGGTCCGATCGGGGCCAACGGACTGGCGAACGCGCGCGATTTCCTCGCGCCCGTCGCCTGGTTCGAGGACCGGGACGGGCCGGTCGAGGTGGTGAACAAGTTCGGCGGGAACTTGTGGGCGGCCGAGTACGACCACTCCCCTCTCGACGTCGTCGCCTGGCACGGCAGCCATCTGCCGTACCTCTACGACCTGCGCCGTTTTAACGTGCTCGGCTCGATCAGCTACGACCATCCGGACCCGTCCATCTTCACGGTGCTCACCTCACCCTCCGACACCCCCGGGTTGGCGAGTGCAGACTTCGTGGTCTTCGCCCCGCGTTGGCTGGTCGGCGAGGACACCTTCCGGCCGCCCTACTTCCACCGGAATGTGATGAGTGAGTTCATGGGGCTGGTGGAGGGGGCCTACGACGCGAAGGCCGAGGGGTTCATGCCCGGCGGGGCGTCGCTGCACAACATGATGTCGGCGCACGGCCCCGACCGCGAGACCTTCGAGGCGGCGAGCTCCGCCAAGCTGAAGCCGCAGAAGATCGACAACGGTCTGGCCTTCATGCTCGAAACACGCTGGCCTTTGGTGCCGACCGCGCAGGCACTCGGCGCGGACCACCGTCAGCCGGAGTACGACGCGGTATGGCAGGGGCTGGAACGGCACTTCACCTCCTGACCGCATCGGATACGCCTGTGACCGAATTCACGCCTGGCTCGATCGCCCTGAACCGCACGTTGCCATTGTGGTATCAGGTGTCGCAGTCGCTGCGTGCTTCGATACTCGGCAGACCTCAGGACGCACCCTTGCGGCTGCCGACCGAGAACGATCTGGCGGCACACTACGGCGTGAGTGTCCTGACCATACGGCAGGCGCTCAAGCCGCTGGTCGAAGAGGGACTGATCAGCCGTCACCGACGGCGCGGCACCTTCATCGAACCGGGTGCGCGGCGGGCGGCTCCGATACGGCTGCTGGGCTCGGTCGACGCGATTGTGGCCCAGCAGTCGGGCATGCGGACGACGCTGCTGGGCCACGGGCGCGGTCCCGTGCCGCCCGAACTCGCCGACTACTTTCCTGGTCTGCCCGAGGCCGCCTGGTACCGGAGGCTGCGCTATGACGCGAGCGGCGAGCCGACGAACTGGGCGGAGAACCATGTGCTCTGTGGGACAGGTGACCGGATCGACCCCGGCGACCTGGAACGCTGGCCGATGACGAAGGTGCTCAAAGACCGTCTGGGGGTGCGGATCAGCCGGATCACCGACACTGTGGAGGCACGGCTCGCCGACCTGCTGACCGCGGAGTTGCTCCAGGTGCCGCTGCTGAGCCCGATCCTGCACTACACGGGCGTGACATACGACGAGAGCAGCCGGGTCGTCGATGTGGCCCGCATTCACTACCGGGGTGACCGGTTCTCCTTCTCCGTCACCCTGGAAGCCGACTGATGGCGCTCGTGCGGGCAGCAGCTCTCCTTGGCTTTCCTTGGCAGGAGCGAAGGACGCACTCGCGGGACAGCAGAAGAAGGAGAGCGGAGCGAGCGCGGTGCGGTCAGGCGGCCCGCCGACGGAGTCGGCTGATGCCACCGATCGGCCCGCGGCGCCGCGGGCCCTACTGCCGGAGGCTCTTAACTCCGGTTGCCGAAGAGTGAACGGCGAAGCCGCCGCAGCGGGGCGAACAGCGAAAGACGTGCGCCCTGGGTCTCCTTGGCGCGAACGTGATCCCGCATCGTCAGCTCACGCATCAGCGATATCGCCTCGACCGACTCACGGGGCGGCACAGCAGGGCCGCCGAGCACCGCGAGATGGCGGTCGAGACGCGCACTGCTCGCGCGGCTGCCGCAGTTGATGGCAGGGACTCGCGCCCTGCTGCGCACTATCTGTTCCATTGATACTCCCCGCCCGTACGAAGGCGCCCGGCTCGGGCAGCGTAACCCTATCGCCCCCACGCGTCACTCGGGCATCCGAGGCTGCGGATTCACCTCTCTCGTTTGTATGTTGACATTTTGTTCCATAACGATCCGGGCAAGACCGGCCCTTCGCGGGCGTAACGACCTTGTCGGTGATAGGGAGCGGCCTAACCTGACTCCCCATAGGTCGCACGCAGGGCCTCCTCAACGGCCGCGAGCGCGGACGAGCGGTCGAGACCGAGACGGTGAGCGCGGTGCGCATACTCCGCTGCCGCGGCAGCCGCCTGCCGCGCAGCGGCGTCGCCCGCCGCGGCGATGAACGTGCCGTTGCGGCCGCGCGTCTCGATCACCCCGTCGACCTCCAGCACACGGTATGCCTTGGCCACCGTATTCGCCGCCAGGCCCAGTTGGCCGGCGAGCCCGCGCACCGTAGGCATCCGGTATCCGACCGGCAGCGCACCGCTGCGTGCCTGTCCGGCGATCTGCTCCCGCAGCTGTTCGAACGGCGGGATGGCCGATGCCGGATCGACGGTGATCTTCAAGCTCACGTACGGCCTCCCAAGAAGTGCGACAGATTGTGCCATTCATTGTGCTTCAAGCCCACCGCACCGCCGGCACATCCTTGCTGGCGCCATTTTCCACCATAGAACAATTTCGAATTTATGTTCGATGCAATCTCCAGTCCGGCGGACGACGTGTGTGGCGTGTTACCACTGGCCGCGGGAGGCTGGAAGAACGCAACGGACAGGCGTCCGTCCTCAAAAGATCGTCAGCCTCAAAAGATCATCAGGAGGAGGCCATGAGCGCACCCACTGCACCCGTAGCACCTGCCGACGTAGCCCGCACCGCCTTCGAGGCGCTGGCTGCCGGTGACCTCGACCGCTTCGCCGACCTCACCCACGAAGACGCCGTCTTCGACGTCCTCCCCATCGGTGAGCAGCGCGGGCGGACTGCCATACGGGAGCACTACGAAAAGCTCCGCGCTGCCCTGCCGGACGCCACGTTGACGCTGGAGGGTGTCACCGGGGACGACCGGCGCGCGGCCATCGAGTGGCGGATGACGGGCACCTTCGAAGGCAAGCCGTTCGAGGGCATCACTCCCAACCACCACAAGGTCGACCTCCGTGGGGTCGACTTCATGGAGATCGACTCCGGCCGCATCCGTCACGACCGGGTCGCCTTCGACGGCGTCGAGTTCGCCCGCCAGGTCGGCATGCTGCCCCATCGCGGCTCGACCGCCGACCGCGCCATGCTGGCAGCCTTCAACGCGAAAAGCCGGCTCGTCGAAGGCTGGCACGAGCGGCGGGAACGGCACGAACAGCACGAGAAGAAGCACGCCAAGCACAACTGAGCGGCACTCGCCCGGTAGGACCCGGCGAAACCGCCGAAAGGGGCTGCGATGGGCGCCGGAGACCTGTCGAAGGCGCGTCTTGGCCGCATGCACGCCGTCATGGACGGCCATGTCGCCAACGGCAAGGTCCCCGGCCTCGTCGCGCTGATCAACCGACGCGGCGAGGTACACGTCGAGGTGATCGGCACGCAGGCGGCTGGCGGCAATCGGCCGATGCGGCGCGACACGATCTTCCGCATCTCCTCAATGACCAAACCGGTCATCGCCGCCGCGGCAATGATCCTCGTGGAGGAGTGCACGTTGCGGCTGGACGAGCCTGTCGACCGGCTGCTCCCAGAATTGGCCGACCGCAAGGTCCTCAAGCGGCTGGGCGGGCCACTCAGCGACACCGTGCCCGCGAACCGGCCGATCACCCTCCGCGACCTGCTCACCTTCCGGATGGGCTTCGGTATCGTCATGGCGCCACCCGGCATATATCCGATCCAGGCGGCCATGGAGGGCCTGCGCCTGGGCCAGGGCCCACCGAGGCCCGCGATAGTGCCCGCCCCGGACGAATGGATGCACCGTTTCGCCACGCTTCCGCTGATCCATCAGCCAGGCGAGAGGTGGATGTACAACACGGGCGCCGATGTCCTGGGCGTGCTCATCGCGCGCGCCTCGGACTGGCCGCTGGAGACATTTCTGCGCGAGCGGCTCTTTGACCCGCTCGGTATGAAGGACACCAGTTTCAGCGTGCCGGCCGAGAAACTCGACCGGCTGGCGACTAGCTACGCCCCGGACCCGCAGACCGGCACGCTGAAGCTCTACGATGAGGCAAAGGACAGCGAGTGGAGCCGCCCGCCCGCGTTCCCCTCCGGTGGCGCGGGGCTGGTTTCAACGGCCGACGACTATCTGGCCTTCGGCCGGATGATGCTGGCCAAGGGCCGGTACGGAAGCGAGCGCATTTTGTCCAGGCCCTCGGTCGAGGCCATGACCACCGATCAGCTCACATCCGCACAGAAAGCGGCGTCCGACTTCGTCCCGGGATTTTGGACCACTCGCGGCTGGGGATTCGGCATGTCGGTGGTCACGGCACGCGACAACCTCTGGTCCGTTCCCGGTCGTTACGGCTGGGACGGCGGCCTCGGCACCTCCTGGTACGCGGACCCCGCGGAGGAGATGACCGGCGTCCTGATGACCCAAAGCGCCTGGACCTCGCCCAACCCGCCCTCCGTCTGCGTCGACTTCTGGACTTCGGCCTATCAGGCGATCGACGACTGAGGCGCCTCACGCGCGGCGTTCCCTTTGGCCCCGCCTTCGTCTTGGCCCCGCCTTCGTCCAGCAGGTGGGAGAGGCACACCTCGGTGAACGGGGTGTTCCGTACGCGTCGGCCCGTTACGCACTGCGCGCCTTTGACCAGCCGGTTACTCCTCCTTCGTACATTCTGTGGGATCCAACGGCTCGGCGAGGCCCAGCGGATCCACTGGCCCGACGGGGTTCACCGGGTCCACCGGATCTTCCGTCTCCAGATCCGGCCCGAAACCGGCGTGGAACTCCGGCTCGAAACCGGCGTGGAGTTCCGGCTCGGCCTTCGGCGCTTCCGCCTCCGTGGCCGCCGCCGATCCGCCACCGTCCGGCCCGCCCTCCAGCACGGTGGGATTCTGCGCGGCGCGTTCCAAAAACCGCAGCAGCTCCACCGGGAACGGCAGCACAAGCGTGGAGTTCTTCTCCGCCGCCACCGCCGTCACGGTCTGCAGCAGCCGCAGTTGAAGCGCCGCGGGCTGGCCGCCCATCACCGCAGCCGCCTGCGCCAACTTCTTCGATGCCTGCAACTCCGCGTCCGCGTTGATCACTCGGGCCCGGCGGTCGCGCGCCGCCTCCGCCTGCCGCGCCATCGACCGCTTCATCGTCTCCGGAAGCGACACGTCTTTGATCTCCACCCGGTCAATCTGGACGCCCCAGCCGAGCGCAGGGCTGTCAATCATCAGCGCCAGGCCCTCGTTGAGTTTCTCGCGGTTGGAGAGGAGGTCGTCCAACTCGCTCTTGCCGATGATCGACCGCAGCGAGGTCTGGGCGACCTGCAGCACGGCGAAGCGGTAGTCCTCGACATTGATGATGGCGTCGGCGGGGTGGATGACCTTGAAGTAGACGACTGCGTCCACCCTGACTGTGACGTTGTCGCGAGTGATGCCCTCCTGGGCTGGGATCGGCATCGTCACGATCTGCAGATTGACCTTCCGCAGCCGGTCTATGACAGGAACGATCATAGTGAATCCGGGGCCGCGCACCGGATCCTTCAGATGTCCGAGGCGGAACACCACGCCGCGCTCGAACTGCTGGACCACGCGGGCGCCCGCGAGGAAATACACGAGGCCGAAGCTCAGGACACCGGCCACCAGATCCACGATCATCACGGCCCCCTGCCGTCCGCATTCGCAGGCATCGTGAAATGAAAGCCTCTCTGACTTCACGGTACGCCCCGGCAGGGCAGTCGTCAGGAGG
>JAFAUH010000182.1 GCA_019243445.1 Streptomycetaceae bacterium
GCCCAGTCCTCCACGCGGATCACCCTCTCTCCTCCTGACTCTCAGTCAGAGCCAGGATGGTCAGAAGATCACGGAGTGGGTCACTTTTGATCCGCCGTTTGTGAGCCAGTTTTCAGCCGTCGCCGACACAAGGTCGGACTGCCGGAGGACTTCCGCTTCTACGACCTCCGCCACACCGGCCACACCCTGTCCACCCAGTCGGGTGCCACGCTCAAGGACACGATGGTCCGAGCCGGCCAGTCCTCGGAGAAGGCAGCGCTGATCTATCAGCACTCCGACGACGAGCGGCAGCGCGAGGTCGCCGAGGGGCTCGACGCAAAGGTGCGCGCAGCGCGCAACGCGGCGGTCTCTCAGCAATCGCAGGCACAGGAAGCCTGAGTAGGGTCGGGGACTGGAAACGGAACGGCAGCCACCGCGCCAGTCCCCGACCGATTGCATCCAATGACAGTGGCGTCGCAGCGGCCATGTGGTGATCAAGTGCGGCGCCCCCGGTCCCGGAAGTCACTGACCTCGCCGGGCGCCGGGCGCGCAGCAGCAACGGCAATCAGCAGCACCCACAAGGGGAGATCGAGGCGAGGACCATGAGCAGGGGCCAAGGAGTAGGGATATCCATCCTGGGCGGAAGCCATCGGCTGGAGGTCCTCGGTTTTTCGAGTGGGCCGGACACCTTCACGGTGGACTATGCGATCACCCCGCCGCTGCCCGACGACGTGGACGCCGACTCGACGGAGACGTCGGTGTTCCTCCACCTTGACGCCAGAGACGATCTCGGTAACGAGTACCTCGACTCGGGAGGTGCACGGGGTCTTGGACCGAATGGCACTCGGACGGTGGGTAGCATCTCCGGAAGCCCTGCCCCGCGACCGGAGGCGGGCACCCTGACCGTGACGCTCGTCGTCATGCACGATGCCGAGGAAGTCGCCTACGAGCTCGTCTTCTCGCTCAGGCCGGAGCGCTGAGCAGAGGGGCTGGGGTGAGCTGAATGCGTCTCAGCCCTTTTCAGTCTGCCCGACCTACGTTGTGCGGATCAGTCCTGTCCCAGGCTGCGCATCAGTGCCTCTGGATAGCGGGTACCGGCGGCGGCTCTGGAGGGTAGGGCGGCTTCCAGCGTGTCCAGTTGATCCGATGTCAGTCGGATTCCGGTGGCCGTGACGTTCTCCTCCAGGTACTTCAGTCGCTTGGTGCCGGGGATGGGAACGATGTCCTCGTGCCGGGACAGCAGCCAGGCGAGGGCGACATGTGTCGGGCTGCAGCCGATGCTGTCCGCAACTTCACGGACTTGTGCCATGAGCGCGAGGTTGTGATCGATGTTCTCGCTGTTGAACCGCGGGTTGTTGCGGCGCAGGTCGGAGGGTTCCAGCTGGTCCGGGCTGGTGATGGTGCCGGTGAGGAAGCCGCGGCCGAGCGGCGAGTAGGCGACGAAGCCCACGCCGAGTTCCCGGGTGGCTGGCAGGATCTCGTCCTCCACGTGCCGCTCCCACAGTGAGTACTCGGTCTGCAGGGCGGCGATCGGGTGAACGGCATGCGCGCGGCGCAGCGTGCGCACCGACACCTCGGACAGGCCGATGTGGCCCACCTTGCCGGCCTGTACCAGTTCGGCGAGGGCGCCGATGCTGTCCTCGACGGGCACCTTCGGGTCCGCCCTGGCGAGGTAGTACAGGTCGATGTGGTCGATGCCCAACCTGGCCAGCGAGACGTCGCATGCCTGCTTGAGATACTCCGGCGAGCCGTCCACGTAAGGCGGTCCGCTGGGGCCGCGGCGCATGCCGGTCTTGGTGGCGACAACCACCTCTTCGCGCCGCCCGGCGACAGCCCGGCCGACGAGCTTCTCGCTCGTCCCCGGACCGTAGAAATCGGCGGTGTCCAGGAAGGTCATCCCCAGGTCCAGGGCGCGTTCAAGCGTAGCCAGCGCCGTGTCCTCGTCGACGGATCCATAGGCTCCGGACAGCCCCATGCAGCCGAGACCCAGTTCCGAAACGGACAGCCCGGACCTACCGAGTTCCCTTTTCTCCATGACATCCTCATTCCGGTTGATGAGTACCAGGCTGCCTCAGTCAGGTCCTCGGGATCGGCCCGGTCCTGGAGCGTGCCAGAACTGCGATTAGGCTGCCGCCTGTCGGCGATTCATCCGCTGTCGACAGAAAACGGGCGCAAATAGGGAGCAAAGGCTCCCTCCAAGCGCCGCGCGGCATCCTCGTGCTTGCGCAGATGTGGCTTCATCACCCAGACGTCTTCGCGACATGGCTCAAAGCCCAAGGATCGCCAAGTGCGTTGCACCACCGCTTTCGTCCGGGCTACCCGCTTCTCGTCTTCGCGCTCGTTCTGGGAGAGGTCGGTCGGGAATGGGCGTGTTGCGACGAGCGCGGCAGGCCCGATGACCCACCGGAGTAGGCGTGTGATGAGCAGCCGGCCGACGCCACCGTGGCCGCGCCAGGCCGGGGCGATGCGTGCCTGGTCGATGAGGACGGCGTGTGTGCCGGTGACCAAGCAGTCTTCCAGGGCTGGGTGTAGTCCCATGTCGCCCGAGGCGTCGAAGAGTGGGGCGAAGTGCGCGTAGTCGTTGTTACGCGCGGCCAGCGAATAGCGGATCCGGTGGATACGCCACAGGTCCAGAGTGAGGCCGGACATGGAGAAGATGGTCAGTTCAGTGAGCTCCTTGCCGGATGTACGAGACAGTGACACGTCCGGAGCGAGCAGCCGCTCGTTGGCGGCTGCGTCGTCCTCGTCGGAGAGTTCACAGAGGGGTAGTACGGCGCGGCACGTCCACTCCAGCGTCGCGGGGTCGTCGCCGGCGTCACTCGCCACCAGCGAAGCCTCGGAATTGAAGCGCAGCCGCAGGCGGGGTAGATACGACAGGAGCTCGTCGCCGGCCGGTACGGAGGTACTCATAGGCCGCCCACGCTAGCAACGATCCGTAGATCACCCGGACTGTTTCCGCTGTCGGGTGAGAGTGCGGACTTTGCGGGAGTAAATCGTTCGCACGCTTGCTGCTGTGGTGCAGATCACGTGAAAAGCGTCTCGCCATTCGAGATGCCCGTCGGGTTGGCCCGCGCGATGGGCGCGGAGCGTGCCCTCCAGTCGGGGCATTCGATCGAGATAGGGCACGTGGAGGGCACGACGACCCCAAAGAGGTCTAGGCAACAAACAACCCCAGGCCGCTGACCTGGGGTTTCTCTCTGGAGCGGGTGACGGGAATCGAACCCGCGCTCTGAGCTTGGGAAGCAACCAGGAGTTGATCACTGAATGTGCCTTTGACCTGCGGAAACGGCACGCTGGCGTGCGTTTGGCCGATGGTCGGACGATGCCCGTGGTGACCGTTGTTCACCCCTGTGAATGGCACGTTATGGCACGTGGGCCGCGCCGAGGACATGACCGCAGACGGCCAGACAGCACATGGGCGGCAGGGAAGAGGATCCGTGCGAGTCGGCAGGTGGCGGCGACGCAATGGATTGAGAGCCGACGATGAGAAAAGGAAGAAGAGGAGGACTCATGTCGAAGCAACCTCGCGATGAGCAGCGCGAGAGGCGCATCGAGAACGAGGTGATCGTGGATGCCTATGGCCCTGAGGAACAGGCCATGGGCTGGTACTACTACCTGGAGGGCACCCTGGGCTTTCCATTCCGAGCTCGATGCGTTTCCGAGCGGGTCATATCGCCGTTGCGGGTGGGTGAGGAGGTCGAGGTTGTCCGGATGGCCTCCGAAGGTGACTGCGAGCGCGAGATGTTCGTCGTGATCCGCTGGTCAGACCGTAGCCTCGGAGTGCCTCTCTCCCAGTTGGCGCCCGTGGCTACTGATGACGCGACGCAGCAGGCAGTCGGTGACTGGCATTACTGGGTCGACCAGGGCTACATGTTCTGACCCTGCCGCCAGGTGCTTGAAGGCATATGGCGACTGATTCGGCTTCGTCGAGTCATGCCTTGAGGTACTTAGGTACTATTGCTCATGAGAGGCGGTGGTCATCGTGGCGGGAACCACAGCGAGTGCTCCTAGGCAGTCCCCACTGAAGGTGGATCCGGAAACCGATAAGTTGATCAGCCAGGGCGCGCACTTCCTCGGCGTGACGAAGAAGGACTTGGTCGCCGAGGCAGTCCGGGCTTACTTGGAGCAGCGTCGGGCGGATCTGCGCGCCGGCATGGTCGAGGCGATGAAGGTGCTCGACGGATCTTTGAAGTCGGATGTGGTGCTGTTGACCGGCCTGACCGCGGAGGAGATCGACGCGGTCGGCGGGATCGACGAGTAGGCCGGAGAGAAGAGATCCCCACTGATGCGTCCTGCTCGACCTACCCTTCGTTGTCTGCAAGATGATCTGGGCCACCCCGTCCCGCCGGTCACTCAGCCGCTGGAAGACCTCGACCATCCGCTGCTGGCGAAAGCCACAGAGCGGTTCGCCGAGGCTGACGCCAAACACGAACGCATCCGTGCGATTGATGACCAGGTCCTGTTCAAGGTGAAGGTGCAGCGGTGGCGCGGTGCCGTCTGGGTCGAAGCCGACCTCCCCTGGCTGGTCGCTGCCGGACGGCGGGAGGACGGTTCTGCCGACGACTTTTACGCCGCGTTGGAAGCCGATGGCAAGGCGGCCCGGGCGCGCTACAACGCCGGGCATCGCGAGGGGCTGAAGACAGCGACCCATTCCGCGCATCTGCTGCCCGACCGCGCCGACTTCGTCCGCTACCGCGCCGAGGCGGGCGTGCGCTTCGTCCGCCGCATCCGTGTCGGCATCCGCAGCCTGGTCTGCGACTCGTTGCGCGATGGGCGCGAGCATACCGTTGACTTCGACACCTTCACCCTGGGCATCCAGGTCCGCGCCGATCAGGGGCACGAGACCTACGTCGCTGTCCGGATCACCGGCTCCGTCCCCTCCAACCTGGCTGTGGTCGTACTCGGAAACGTGCCCGGCTGCGACCGCGACGGCTGGTACCCCGAATACGCGTTGCCCGAGCGAGACCTCTTGCCGGCCGAACAAGCATGGTCGAACCTCATGGACCCCACTGAGGCGGCTGCGCTGCTGGACGATGAGCGCTGACTCGCCTCAAGGGAACCGCGAAGGAAAGTCGATGAGGCGGCCGACCAGGCCGTGGGCTTGTATGGCGTAGGCGTCATCATGCACGCTGCGGTGAGGTCCGCTTCGTGCGAGCTGGCTGCTCTCGGGCGGACCGTGATGCGTGATGCGTGATGCGTCCGGAAGCTATGCTCGCCAGCCATGAACTGGCTCGATCGCGTCGCGAAGCTACGGCAGTGGACGCAAAACGGGGTGCGGGCGCCGCACAAGCCGCTGTTGCCGCTGTATGCGCTGGGGCGGTTCCAGGAGGAGGCCGAGGGCGAGCTGCGCTCCAGCGCGGTGGAGGAGGACCTCAAACGGCTGCTGGCCGAGTACGGTCCGGGGAACCGGACAACGCCCGCGGGCCGGACGAGGTGGACAACGGGCTGTGCCTGTGCTCCCCTCACTATAAGTTGTTCGACAAAGGGGTTCTGGGCATAGGCGAGGATCACCTCATCATGGTCTCGCGGCGCTTTGCCGGCCACAGCCCCGCAGCCCACGACCACGTCATCGGCCTGTCCAGCCCGCAGCCAGGCACGCGGCCGATCGCGGCATCACACCGGTCCTGGCACACCCGGCAGGTCTTCCACGGTGCCCCGCGCCCAGCGATGGTGCGCCCAGCCGACCGGTAGCGCACCGTCCATGCGCAGCCCTCGAGGTCGTCGTCTTCGACGGCACCCACAGCCTCGGTCGCCGGGATGTTGACCTCACCCACCAAGGGGGCCTGCGTCGACAGGGTTGCCGGTTTGAGATCCGGGCGCGCTACGTCGCCACCTCGTATGTCGACCTGGGAGGCACTGCACCACGCCCAAAAGGGGCCTGAACGTGAGCGGGCCTTCTGGCACGGAACTGGCACGAGGGTCTTCGAAAGGTCTAGGCAACAGACAAACCCCAGGCCGATGACCTGGGGTTTGTCTGTGGAGCGGGTGACGAGAATCGAACTCGCGCTCTGGGCTTGGGAAGTTGCGATCGTTTGGGGGCGGCTGGGGTGCTGACCTGGGCGAACGGCGGGTCGTGGCCTTGTAGGGCTGGGCTGCTTTCACCGTGGTTCCCCGCTCGATCTGGTGCGCTTGTGGTGCGGGGGCACACGATGAATTTGCGGTGCACCCACCCGGGTGGACGATGCGAGACCCCTCTGATCCGTAGCTCTGTAGTGACTGATTCCGCCGCTCAAGCAGCGGAATCAGCCAACTATGGTGCAGGAGAAGTGGTTCGCGGCGAACATGAGGACATGTCCCCCACGTGAGGGGAGCATCGATCCGTCACCCACACGGTCACCATGCCTACCCGGGGAGGGTCCACCACCCATGCTGGATGAAGCAGCCATTGCCGTCGCTACCGGTGCGGCTAGCAACGTCATCGCCTACCTTGTGCAGGGCCGTGCGGACGCCATACGCACCCGGATTTCTGCAATCTTCCGGCACGCGGGCGCGGGCCAAGAAGACGAATCTCTGGGGGCTTTGACCAATGACGCCGTGGCCCTCTCCCAGCGTGGGATGAATCAAGCCGAGGCCACAGCGCGGTGGACCGGTCTGCTTACCGCGATCCTCGCTGCTTACCCCAGTGCCCGCCCTGACATCGAAGCCCTGGCCGCCTCTACGCCTCCCACCGTGAAGACGATCAGCATCGGATCCCAGCACAACCACGGCAGCGGTACGTTCATTGGTGGCGATAACCACGGCAGCATCCAGCCCGGTGGCCAGGGGCACCAGTGACGGACACGGAATCGGACGCGTCTGATCGGAAGGTCGTCGAGCAGCACAACCACGGATCCGGCGCCTTTGTGGGCGGGGACAATCACGGCGAAATCCGCGTGGAGATGCTCGACGGCAAGACGAAAGCATATCTACGTCAAATGTCCAAGGACGCCCCCGGACTGGCCAGACTTCTCCGTAAAGCCCTTCGCGAGGGAACGATCTCACCGGACGTTGCGGATGCTCTCGTGATGGCGGCGCGGAACATCAACGAAGACGTCGCTCACGCCCTGTGGGACGCATCGCGCAGTATCAATCCTGACGTTGCTCATCTGCTCTCGGATGCCAGCAGCAACATCAACGAAGGCGTCGCCTTGCGTGTGTCCCAGGCCGCCGAGGACCTTGCCGCGGTGACCAAACGGCTCAACCCCGACGATTTCTCCAAGGTCATCACCAGATTCGAGGATGGCCTGGTAGCCATGGAGCACCTGACAAGAAACATCGCTGAACTGCAGAACTTGACGAGGGAGATCGATCAGCTCCAGAACCCGGACCGGCCCTTCGGCCGGATCGAGCAGATGGGAACCGTGCTGAGCAGCGTGGCCGAGCGGATTGAAGCCACGGTGACACCGCCTCCGCCGCGCCTTATCGTCGACAGAAAAGCACAGCTCAGAGCCTTCGTTTGGGGTCTCGCTATCGGGATGGTGTTCATCTTCTACCTTTGGCATCGTTGAGTACAGACCACCCTCTGGCATCTGCGAAAGCAACTCGTGCACCGACTTGAGGGGCGTTTACCAGGTCATCCCTGAAGGAGCGGGACTGGTCAAGGGTTCTTGGCGGGCCTTTTTCTCTTCGGCTTCCGGGTGCTTGAAGGCACACGCGGGGTAAGCATTCACGAGACTGCGGTCACCCGCGCTCAAGTCCCTTTCTGTCAGCCTGTGGTGAGACGGCCCGAATGCTTCGGCCGACGCCTCACATCACCCGAGCCGATTCGTCATGGGATGACTCGTCAACGCTTGAGGTTGGCGAACGGCAGTACGCCGTGCAGCGCTTCGAATTCGGCGATCAGAGCTTTCTCGGCATCGCGCGGCTGGATGGTGGGCTTCCACCCGACTAGCAAGGTATTGGCGCCCTCCAACTGCCAGATGTACCGTCCGCCGTGGTGGCTTGTCGCGCCGAGGCCGTGGCGGGCGTATTGGACGAGCCGTCCCCGGAGGCCGTGGCCGCCAGCCGTACCGGCGTCTGCCTTGCCGATGTAGAGAACCTCGGCGTTGTTCACCCACTTCTGCGTGAGCTTCTCCACGCTCATTGCCGGGTCACGCTGCTTGCGCCATCCCGCCGTGCTGGTCGGCAGGAAGACGGGATCAGCGCCGCCGGTCCGGACCACCACGTAGATCCCGCCGCTCGTAGGGATCTGGGCGGTCAGGAGGTCGGAGAAGGGCACAAACCCGCTGAAACCGCGAAGCTCAAGATCCTGGCGTGTCAATGTCGCGGTAGCCACTGTCATGCCTGGCGGTAGTACGCGAAGACTCGATCCCGCTCGGTGCTCCAGGCCCATTCGGGATCGGTGTTGCGACGAAAGGGGTCCTGTTTGGCGAGCTCGAAGAACTGGCCGGAAGGTTTCCTGTGTTGCTTGTTGACCACGATGGCCGACAACATCACCGGGACACCATGGTCGTGTTCCCGGCGGCATGCGTCTTCGAGGAGAAAGCTCATCGCCGTCGAACGGTGGTAGACCCGGTAGCCCTCCGTTTCGAGTTCTGCGCTCAACTGGCTGTAGCAGTCGGCCCGGCCTTCGCTGGCCCAGCGCTTGAGCACCTCGATCATGGCGTCCAAGGCCGCGTTGTAGGACGGAGAGCCACGCTATAGGCGAGGCTTCTTTGCCGCAGGACTCATATCATCCTGAGTTCTCATGACGATATGTCAGCACACCAGACCAGCTTTTGGCGAGAGGGCTGTCGCGAGAACCGACACCCCGGATCGTCGCGGGCACGGTAGCGGGGCTGTGTGCGCGGTTGTTCTGGGTGGAGTGGGGGCAGGGAATAGGGGGTGACGGAAGAACATCAGGGCGTGATCGCTGTGGTCGGTGACGACTTTGACGGTGTTGTGGCCGATCACTGTCAGGCAGTGCTGGTCAGCTCGGGGTGGCGGGTCAGTGCCTCCAGTTGGGCGCGCATGCCGGTGGGGAGGTCGGTGGTCGGCTGCCAGCCGAGGGCTTGGTGGGCTCGGTGAGGGTCGGCGCGGGTGGTGAGGACGTCGCCGTTGCGGGCGCGCTCGGTTCGGACCTGGATTTCCTTGCCGGTCAGGCTCTGGGCGATGCTGATCACCTCGATCAGGGAGGCGTTGGAGCCGCCGCCGACGTTGACGATCCCGGTATCGGCGGGGGCGTGGCTGGCGGCGATGGTGGCGCGGACGGCGTCGTCGATGTAGGTGAAGTCCCGGCGTTGGTGTCCGTCTCCGTACAGGCAGAGCGGTTGGCCGGTAAGGGCGGCGTGCAGGGCTCGGTGGATGAACATGTCGGGCCGCTGGCTGGGGCCGTAGACGGTGAAGTAGCGCAGGGCCGTCACGCTGGTGGGGCAGTCGGGGCGGGCGGCGTGGGCGAGGCAGAGTTGTTCTTCGGCGAGTTTGGTGACCGCGTACGGCGAGGCAGGGCGGGGGTGGTCGCTTTCGATGCTGGGGCCGCCGCTGGTGGGGCCGTAGACGCTGGAGGAGGAGGCTACGACGAGGCGGGAGACGCGCATACGGGTGGCGGCGTCCATGATCCGCTGGGTGGCGAGGATGTTGGACTGGACGTACTCGGTGAAACGCGCTCCCCAGGAGGACCGTACGCCGGGGATGCCGGCGAGGTGGAAGACGGCGTCCGCCTCCAGCAGGAGTGGGTCGATCGCGCAGGTCAGCAGGTCGGCATGGGTGTGCAGGTAGCCGGGTGTTCGCAGGAGGGCGGCGAGGTTCTCGGCTGCTGCTGGATCTTCGGAGGGGTCGCGTCGGTCTACGCCGATCACGGTGTCTCCGTTTTGGAGAAGAGCGTGGGCCAGGTGGGAGCCGATGAATCCGGCGACGCCGGTGACTACCACTCGGCGGGTGTTGCGGGTGGCGCGGGACGTCTCGTCGGGCACGGTGATCTCCAGTGTGGTCAGAGGTGTCGGGATAGGCGGAGCAGGACGGTGCGGCCGTGGGTGGTCAGGGCAGCGTCGTCACGTTCGTGGCCACGGACGATGGCGGTGGCGGCTTCGATGGCGCCGAAGCTCTTCAGGAGTCGTTCATCGGTGCTGGTCAGGCGGGCTCCGTAGCCGGTGAAGAAGGCGGTGCGGAGGTGCGGTGCGGTCTGCCAGCGGCGGAATGCGAGGCGGGCGAAATCACGGATTCGGGCGTCGCGGCGCATGTGCTCGAGGTCGCAGACCCACAGGTTTCCGGGAGCGTACAGCCAGTTTCTGGGCTGGTAGTCGAGATGGCAGACGGTGCTGTCCATCCGGGTGCCGGCCAACTGGTCTGCGATTTCAAGGAGGAGGCGCCGTTCGGCGGTGGACAGCAGGTCTGCGCGTTCGGCCCTGCTCACCCATGTGTGCAGGCGTACGGCGAGTTCGGCGCCGATGGCTCCTGCGGCCGGAGGTTCCGAGGTGGCGCGGTGGAGCAGGGCCAGGACTAGTCCTGCGTCGTGGTGGGTCTGCTCCTCCTCGGCGGTGTCCGGCGGGAGGGTGTCTGCGTTCCTGCCGGGCACCGCGGTGAACAGCAGGGTGTGTGAGGCGTCATGGTGACTGATCAGTTCGGGGAGGTGTTCGGTCAGGTGCCGTCCCCATGTGCGGTAGGCGTGGGTCTCTGCCGCGTACCGGGTGGGGTCGGTGTGGTGTTTGGCGAGGTAGTCATTGCCGTGGGCGTCGGTCAGCCGCAGCAGGCGGGGCGGCAGAGCGGGGTCGGCGATGACGGTGACGTCGCCGATGGTGTGTCGCGCCAGCTCGATGCGGGGGTCGTTGGACGAGCTGGTCATGGCGTGTCCGGTGCGGGTGACGGGGACAGGTGGGCGGTGTCGTTGTGGCGGTCGAGGATCCACCGTTGCTGGCCGAGCCGGTTGTGGTGGCGCTGCCAGGCGGTGAGGGAGGCGTGGGAGACGGTGAAACCGGTCTGAATTCCCGGTGCGAGGTCGAGCAGCAGTGTGTGGGCGGCGATCACTGTCTCGCCGTGGGCGGCGAACAGGATGCGGTCGCCAGCGTGTCGTTCGATCAGTTCGCGCAGGAATGAGGTGGCGCGGTACAGGAAGCCGTTCCAGGTGTCGGCGCCCTCGGCCCACGGTGTGTCCGGGTGGGCGTGGGGTCCGCCGTCGGCGGCGGCCTTCACCTCGCGCCAGGGCTTGCCGTCGGCCGCGCCGTGGATGGGTCCGTCCAGTCCGGATGCGATAACCAGGGGGAGCGCGAGCGTCCGGCTGAGGGTCTCGCCGGTCTGCCGCAGCCGGAGACGGGGGCCGGTGTAGAGGTGGGTGAAGGGCCGGTGGTTCCGGTGTTCGGCGAGCAGGCGGTGTGCGGCTCGTTCGACTTGGGAGTGGCCGAGGGCGGTCAGGCCGGTGCAGGTGGCGGGGCCACCGACGAGACCGGCCACGTTGCATGCGGCTTCCCCGTGGCGCAGGAACACGAATTCGGTGGTGATCATCGGCTTCCTTCATTCCGGGATAGGGGTGCGTAGTGGTAGCCGTGCCGCCCTGCGTAGGGCGCGGTGAGGACGCTGTGCAGGGTGAGGAAGTCGTCGAGCCGTCCGCGAGGGGTTGTGGCGA
>JAFAUH010000322.1 GCA_019243445.1 Streptomycetaceae bacterium
CGCGTCATCGACTCCACGTCCGGCACACCACGATCCAACCACACCGGCGGACGCGGCGAGTTCAGCGAGGAACTACACACGCACCGTCACATCAAGCCAGCCGCCATGACGCTCCGATTACCTGCTGAAAGTTTGCCTCGCAGCGTCTGCCACAAAGACCCCTCAGCGTCCGTCATAAGGGCCCGCCGGTGCCCCTGCGCGCTATACGCAGCCGCAAGAACGGCGTACAACGAGCCGGGAGGGGAACTGCCGCAGCCGTTCGCGCTGCGAGCCCGCCGCCCGCCGGCTGTCGTCGAGTACAAGATCGACGGCGGCGCGCGCCATCGCTTGGCGGTCGGAAGCGACGGTCGTCAGCGGCGGATCGGTGAGCGCCGCTTCCTGCACGTCGTCGAAGCCTGCGACGGCGAGTTGACTCGGCACGTCGATGTGCAGTTCGCGCGCGGCGCGCAGCAGGCCGATCGCCTGGTCGTCGGTGGCGCAGACGATCGCTGGCGGCCTCTTTGCTCCCGACAGCAGACTCAAGCCGGCCTGGTACGCGTCGTAGCGGTTGTACCCAGCTGGGAAGAGCCGCCCATCGGTCGGCCGACCGGACTCCCTCATCGCCCGCCGCCAGCCCTCGACATGGTCGGTCACCGGGTCGCCGAGCACCGCGGTCCCCTCGGTGCCGCCGAGGCATGCGACGTATGGGTGCCCGTGTTCCAGCAGATGGCGGGTCGCGAGCCGCGCGCCGCCGATGTCGTCCGTCACCACGGCGACGTCGTCGATCGCCTCGGGACGGCGGTGCAGGAGAACGACGCGTGCGTCCCACGCGTCGATCTCGGTCGCCGCGTGCTCGCTCGGCCCCTGGCTGATCAGGATCAGGCCGGCCACGCGCATGCCGAGGAACGCGCGCAGATAGTGTGCCTCGCGGTCGTCGTGATAGTCGGAGTTGCCGACCAGCACCATCTTTCCGCGCTCGGAGGCGGCCTGTTCCACGGCGTGCGCCATCTCCGCGAAGAACGGCTGGCGTGCATCGGGCACTATCAGGCCTATGAGATCCGTGCGGCGGCTGGCCATCGCCTGGGCTACTCGGTCCGGGCGATAGCCGAGCTGTTTGACCGCCGCAAGCACGCGCTCGCGGGTGGCCGGTGCGACTGGCCGAGGTCCGTTGTTGATGACGTAGCTGACGACTGCGGTCGAGGTCCCCGCAAGCCTGGCCACATCGTCACGCGTCACCTTCGGCACGGCGGCAAGTCTACGCGGGTGTACCACTGCCCTTACCGTTTGTACTGTCTGTGCGCACGGAGCGGGCGCCGGCGCCTGCGGTGGCCTGCGCCCGGTCCTCAGCCGCCTGGTGGGCCTCAGCCGCCTGGTGGGCCTCAGCCGCCTGGTGGGGCTTGGCGGCGGGCTGCTCCTCGCGATTCTCCCGGGCTTCGTCCGCCTTCGCCTTCTTCTTCGGTTGAGCCTGCGCCTTCGCGTCCTCGGTGGCGCGCTCGACCTTCTCGGGGACGACGAAGCGGTAGCCGACGTTGCGTACCGTCCCGATCAGGGACTCGTGCTCGGGGCCGAGCTTCGCGCGCAGCCGTCGTACGTGGACGTCGACTGTGCGGGTGCCGCCGAAGTAGTCGTAACCCCAGACCTCTTGGAGCAATTGGGCGCGGGTGAAGACTCGGCCGGGGTGCTGTGCGAGGTACTTGAGCAGCTCGAACTCCTTGAAGGTCAGATCCAGGACCCGGCCCTTGAGCTTCGCGCTGTAGGTCGCCTCGTCGACGGACAGGTCGCCGGTGCGGATCTCCAGCGGGCTGTCGTCGGTGCCGATCTGCTGTCGGCCCATGGCGAGGCGCAGCCGCGCCTCGACCTCGGCCGGCCCCGCGGTGTCGAGCAGCACGTCGTCGATGCCCCACTCGGCGGTGACGGCGGCGAGCCCGCCCTCAGTGACGACGAGGACCAGCGGGCAGCCGGGGCCTGTCGAGCGCAGCAGTTGGCACAGGCTGCGGACCTGGGGCAAGTCGCGGCGGCCGTCGATGAGGATCACGTCCGCGCCAGGGGTGTCCACCAGCGCAGGGCCCTCGGCAGGAGCCACGCGCACGCTGTGCAGCAGCAGGCCGAGCGCGGGCAGAACCTCGGTGGAGGGCTGGAGGGCGTTGGTCAGCAGGAGGAGTGAGCTCACCGGTAGCTCCCGTCGTCGATGATCCGGTCAGTTTGTACGCAATACACCAGCTGTTTTCTGCGGTATATGTCTTGATTGTCCGACTTATTCATCGCAAACCCTCCTCGGTCCCCGCGAGGACGATCAGAAAGCAGGAAAGGATCCGGGGGCGGCGCTGCCCGGATCCTCTTTCGAAGGAGAATAACCGACATGGAGTCGGAGGGTGAGTGCGGGGGTCGGCAGGCAGGTGTCTTGCCGATCGCTTCGGGGAGTGAATCCTGTAGCAAAAAGGACACGCGAAGGAGAGCGTCGCGTCATGTCCTGTTGACGTCACGTCATGTCCTATTGACCGAGGACGGGGTGCGGATCGAGGCCGAGCACGTGGCGTTCCGGGGTGGGGGGAGCGGCAGGGGCGGCGACGCCGATATGGCGATCGTAGTGGCCCACGGCTTCACCGGCGCGTTGGACCGGCCCGCGGTACGGCGGGTGGCGCGGGAGTTCGCGCACTTCGCCGGCGTGATTATTTTTTCGTTCCGCGGACACGGGGGGTCGGGCGGGCGCTCGACAGTGGGTGACCGCGAGGTCCTCGATCTGGACGCGGCGGTCCGGTGGGCGCGGCAGCTCGGTTACGAGCGAGTGGTCACCGTGGGCTTCTCGATGGGCGGCTCGGTGGTGGTACGGCACGCCGCCGCGGGTGGCGATGTCTCGGAGCGGGCGGGGCGCGGGGGTTGCGAGGGGCGCACGGGTGCGTGGGCAGGTGCACGGACCGATGCGGTCGTCGCCGTGAGCGCGCCCGCCCGTTGGTACTACCGCGGCACCGCGCCGATGCGGCGCCTGCACTGGATCGTGACGCGGCCGATGGGGCGGGCCATCTCGCGCTACGGACTCAGGACGCGGATCCGCCCCCAGGAGTGGGACCCGGTACCGCTCTCGCCGGTTGAATCGGCGCCGTTGATCGCACCGACGCCGCTATTGATCGTTCACGGGGATCGTGATGAGTACTTCCCGCTCGACCATCCGCTGTCACTGGCGCGTGCGGCGGGGGAGACGGCGGAGGTGTGGATCGAGCGGGGTTTCGGGCACGCGGAGAATGCGGCGGATCCGGAGCTGTTGCGGCGGATCGCTGCGTGGGCCATCTCTCGTCCGTAGCTTCTCCTCAGCTTCTTCTCTTGTCAGCCCGGTGCGTCATCATGGACGGCGCACACCGAATGTGCCCATAGGACGTTTGAGAACGTTGAGGACGTGAGGAGCCGGCATGGGGGCCACCGAGACGGCGGGGACGCCGGTCGTCGGGACCATACGTTACTGGGCCGCGGCGAAGGCCGCCGCCGGGGCGGCGGAGGAGCCGTACCGGGCGGTCACGCTTGCCGGGGCGCTCGACGCCGCGCGGGAGCGCCACGCCGCCCAAGCGGAATTTGCGCGTGTCCTCGCCGACTGTTCGTTCCTCGTCGACGGAGAGCCTGTCGGCATGCGTGATCACGCGCAGGTGCGACTGGCTGCCGGAGGGACCGTCGAGGTTCTGCCGCCGTTCGCCGGCGGGTGAGCGCAACATGACAAAAATAGCAAAGACGACAACGGCAACAATCCCAGCAATAACGGCAGGGACAAGGACAGCCGAGGCGCCACCTCGCCGGACGGGGTCGCCGATCATTCCGCCCGGGATCCAACCCGCGCTGATCACCGCCGTGCTCGCCGCACTCATCGCCGTGACAGCGGATCTCGCACGGCCCGCGCTGGCCGTCGCGATCCTTGTGCTGCAAGCGGTCACCGCGGCCGGCTGGTTCCGGCTGAACGGGATGTGGCCCGCGCGCCAGGGCATCGCCTTGGCCTTCCTCGCCGGCCTCGTCCTCGACGTTGCGTTGCTCGCCACCCCCGGCCACCGGGCGCCGACCATCGCCGTCGGCACGCTCGGGGTGTGGTTCGTACTGATCCTGCTCCAGCAGATGCGCCATCGCGGCAGCGCGGACGAGCGGCTCGCGAGCCTGACCGCGACCGCCGCGTCCACGGTGCTCACGGTGCTCGCCGCCGGGTATCTGGCGATCGCCGGTACGCCGGCGGGGAGCGGGCCCGTGGTGGTGGGCGCAGTGGCTGTCGCCGTCGCGGCGGTGGTTCGTGCCGTGCCGTTTCCACCGATCGCGTCGGTCGTCGTTGCGTTGCTCGCGGCAGCGGGCAGCGGTGTGGTCCTGGCACCCCTGACAGGTACGGGTACGGGCATAGGCACCGACAGCATGCTGCTCGCACTCGCCGCAGGCAGTTGCGCGCTGATGGGGCTGCGGGTCGCCAGCTACGACTTCCCCTCCCGCTTCGTCCACTTCACAGCCGGGGTCGCGCTTCCGCTGACAGCGGCGGCTCCCGCGGTGTATCTCCTCGGCCGGATGCTTCTGGGGTAACGACCTGGGGAGCAAGAGGAAGCAGGCTTCCTCTTGCTCCCCAGCTCGTAACCGGCCTTTTAACCAGGACCGAGTAACCTCACTCCTCGGATGGGACGACTGGCCGACCGGGAGGAGGCTCTATGCGGCGCGGGATACGCATACTGCTGATTTTGATCGTGGTGCTCGGGGGGCTCTTCGTCGCCGTTGACCGGCTCGCAGTGGCGTACGCGCAGTCGCAGGCGGCGGAGAAGCTGCAGAGCATGAAGGGGCTCACCGACAAGCCGAGTGTGTCCATCAAGGGCTTCCCCTTCCTCACCCAGGTCGCCGCGCGCGATCTGAACGACGTCACGGTGAGCATCGACAATGTCACGGCCCCCACGGCTTCCCCGGGCAGCGCCTCCACCGGAGGTTCGGACCTGCTGCGTATCGCCCGCTTCACGGCCGACCTGCACAATGTCCGGATCAACAGCAACTTCTCCGGCGCCGTAGCCGACACGGTCACCGGTACCGCGCTCATTTCGTACTCCGACCTGTCCAAAGTGGCCTCCGACCAGCTCTCGCCAGTGGCGTCCGGCGTCACTGTTGCCTACGGCGGCACCGGTTCTTCCGGGCAGGGACAGGTGAAGATCTCCGGAACGGTGCACCTGCCGTTCCTGGGTAGCGAGCAGGTCGGCGGGACCGGTTCGGTCACCGTCCGCGGCAGTAACCGGGTCCTGATCGAGACTCCCCACGGTCTCTCCCGGCTGACCAGAGCAGCGGGCCTGTCCTGGCCAGTGTCCGGCCTGCCGACCGGTATCTGGTTGAGCGGCATCCAGGCAGCCCCGGACGGCCTGCACATCTCGCTCACAGGCAGCGAAATCCAGTTCGCCGAATAAGAGGCCGCGCGGATAGGGCCCGCAGCGTCGCATGCTGATGAGGCCGGAGGTCGCTATCCAATGAGTGAGACACTGCGTTTCGAGCCTCAGGTGTTATGGCTCCCATGGCCCGCCGCATCCCACCGCCCGATCCCGGAACTGCCCGGCCTGTATCGCCATACGGATAATTGTGTCTCGGATGGCGGTACGCCGATGACACCTGGCCACCGCTTCCCTACGATCGAGGTCATGAAGCGACAGGCGGAGCTTACGAAGCGGCGGCCAGTCGACCTGTGCCGCGTGGCCGGCATGCTCTGTCGTATGCCCTGAGACTGGGCACAGCGTTGAAGGGCCCAGCACTCCCGTCGTCAGCCCTCTGACTTGCGTTCGCGCCCTTCACCCGCCCTGCGCCATCTCCCCCTCATCCTCATCCGCGCCCTCAGGGCATCCCCGTGCCCGCGCCCTCAGGGCGTCCCCGTGTCCGCGTATGCGCCCCGCCGCAACTGCCCCGGAGGAGAACAGCATGAGCCGCAGCGACGTCCTGGTCGACGCCGACTGGGTCCAGGCCCACATCGATGACCCCAAGGTCGTCATCGTCGAGGTCGATGAGGACACCTCGGCATACGAAAAGAACCACATCAAGAACGCGATCCGCATCGACTGGAAGAAAGACCTCCAGGACCCGGTGCGCCGTGACTTCATCGACCAGGCCGGTTTTGAGCGGCTCTTGTCGGAGCGCGGCATCGCCAACGACGACACGGTCGTCCTCTACGGCGGCAACAACAACTGGTTCGCCGCCTACGCCTACTGGTACTTCAAGCTCTACGGCCACCAGGACGTCCGTCTCCTCGACGGGGGCCGCAAGAAGTGGGAGCTGGACTCGCGCGACCTGGTCGTCGACGCCCCGGCCCCGCGGCCGCACACGGAGTACCAGGCTCAGGAGCAGGACCTGACGATCCGCGCCTTCCGCGACGACGCCATCAAGGCGATCGGCAGCCTCAACCTCGTAGACGTGCGCTCGCCCGATGAGTTCAGCGGCAAGCTGCTCGCCCCGGCCCACCTGCCGCAAGAACAGTCCCAGCGCCCCGGCCATATCCCCACCGCCCATAACATTCCGTGGTCGAAGGCCGCGAACGACGATGGCACGTTCAAGTCGGACGACGAGCTGAAGGCACTGTACGAGGGCGAGGGCGTGGACCTGTCCAAGGACACCATCGCCTACTGCCGCATCGGCGAGCGCTCCGCACACACGTGGTTCGTGCTGCACGAGCTGCTCGGCCAGCCCAATGTCAGGAACTACGACGGTTCCTGGACCGAGTACGGCTCCCTGGTGGGCGTCCCCATCGAACTCGGCGCCAGCTGACCCACCGACCAACCGACAGCCGAACAGAGAGCAGAAGGAAGAACCCCATGTGTGGAGCGAAGGCCGGCGGTCCGGGCCTTGCAGGTGTCGATGTCGCGACTGAGACGATCATCCAAGGTTCGCTGACCCGCGATGGTGAGCCGGTCTCCGGCTACGTTCGCCTCCTCGACGACAGCGGCGAGTTCACCGCCGAGGTGCCGACCTCGGCGACCGGGCAGTTCCGCTTCTTTGCGGCGCCCGGCACTTGGACGCTGCGTGCGCTCGTCCCCGGCAGCTCCGTCGACCGTGCGGTCGTGGCGCAGAAGGGCAACCTCACCGAGGTCGCCATCGCCGTCTGAACCTGATTTCCGAACCTGATTTCCGAACCTGATTTCCGAGCCTGATTTCTGAACCTGATGGCGAGGAAGGCCGCACTCCAGGGTTGGACGCCTGGCGGGGTGCGGCCCTCCTCGCGCCCGGGATGCCGTGGCGCGCGGATTCTCCGATGGCCCCGTCGCCAAGTACCGTGGAGGTATGTACGCGCGACGGCGGCGCTGGTACTTCATCATGATGGGTGGTTGCATCGCGCTGTTCGTCATGGCATGGGGAGTAGTGCGGTTCTGGTCCGTCACGGCCGCCGTCGTGATGTGCGTAGTCGCGATGGTGATCCCGCCCTTCGCCGCCATCGTCGCCAACCGCAGAGGCCCGGACGAGACGTGGTGGGACGAGCCGGACGACAGCTGGCTGCAGGACGAGCCGCTCGACGACACCTGGCGGGAGAAGGAACGCGATGCCACCGAGCGCCTCAAGGGCGGCGAAGGAGATTCGCGTCAGTAGAGTCTCAGCCAGCAGAGCCTCAGCCAGTAGAGTCAACGGGCCGAGTCAGTAGACGAGCGCCTGGACACCCTCCGCCATTGCTTCTTGGACGAAGACCTGGGCGCCTGCGATGCGTATGCCCTTGATCACGTCTGCCTCCGTGATGTCCCGGCGCGCGGCGCACTGCGTGCACAGCGTGATCCGCCCGCCGGCCAGGATGCCGTCGATCAGCTCGGGCAGCGGCGCCGCGTGCGGCAGCTCGAACTCCGCCGCCCGCCCCGGCAGCGCAAACCATGACGACTCGCCGGTCAGCCACAGTGACACCTCGACGCCGCTGGCCGCCGCCACCGCCGCGACCGTGAACGCCTGCGAGCACCGCTCAGGCACATCTGCGCCCGCCGTCACCTTGATCACCAGCTTCTTCGCCACGCCACTACTGTAATCGCCCATAATCACCGCAAAGATCATGGCGGACCTCGCGACAGCGCACCCCTGGCAGCCGACTAGACTCGGTACCGGTCCGTAACCGCCCAGCTGTCCGACGTACGTACTACGTATCACTAGGAGTGCCGCCGTGCTTGAGGCCTTCTTCGAAACCCTTCTCGTCCTGGTCGCTGTCGGCATCATCGCGTTCGCGGGCTTGACTGTGAAGAAACTCTTCCAGGGCCAGCGCTGACATCATGATCGAAATCCCCTCCGACCTCCACCCGGACGTCCTCCCGCTCGCCTTCCTCCTTGGCAACTGGGAAGGCGCAGGCGTCTTCGACTTCCCCGACGCGGAAAAGTGCAACTTCGGGCAAGAGGTCTCCTTCACGCATGACGGCCGCCCGTTCCTGGAGTACACCTCGCGGACCTGGGTACTCGACGGCGACGGCAAAAAGGTCCGCCCGCTGGAGAGCGAGAGCGGATACTGGCGCATCGACGCCGAGCGCAAGGTCGAGGTCGTGATGTCACGGGACAGTGGCGTCATCGAGATCTGGTACGGCGAGCTCGCCAACAAAAAGCCCCAGATCGACCTTGTGACGGACGCCGTCGCCCGGCTCGGCTCCGCCACTCCCTACACGGGAGGCAAGCGGCTGTACGGGTACGTCAAGGGCGACCTGATGTGGGTCGGCGAGAAAGCCACCCCGGACGTCGAACTGCGCCCGTACATGTCGGCACACCTGAAGAAGGTCGTCGATCCGCGCGAGTGGGCCAAGGACATCAAGGATCTTCCGGACGACGGGATCGCCTTCTTCAAGTAAGCCTCTGTGAAGGTCCTTACAATCGGGGTTGTGGTGGGCACCGATTGGCAAAAGGAACTGCGTGAGCGCGGCTACCGGCTGACGCCGCAGCGCCAGCTGGTGCTCGAAGCTGTCGACGTCCTGGAACACGCCACCCCGGACGACATCCTCTCCCAAGTGCGGCGTACCGCGAGCGGCGTCAACATCTCCACCGTCTACCGGACGCTGGAGCTGCTGGAGGAGCTGGGACTGGTCAGCCACGCGCACCTGGGCCACGGCGCGCCCACGTACCACCTCGCCGACCGGCACCACCACATGCATCTGGTGTGCCGGGACTGCGGCGCTGTGCTGGAGGCGGACGTCGCGGTCGCAGATGTACTCACCGACAAGCTGCGCGCGTCTTTCGGTTTTGAGAGCGATATGAAGCACTTCGCGATCTTCGGCCGGTGCGCGGCCTGCTCCCGCAAGGTCACTGAGGCCACCGGCACAGCGGCGACGGGGCCATAGGGCGCGTAGGGGGCGCAGGGTTCATAAATTCAATAAATTTATAGGATTCATGGAGTGAGGAACTGCTGCACGTTGGGTTCATAAGGTGGTAGCCATGAGGAAGAGTCCGTTGCTGTCGTTGCCAGGTGCCGCCCCTGCCGAGGGGCCTGACGAGGGCGTCGCCGCGCACTACGGGGATCTCTTCCGCGAGCAGCGCACGCTTGTCGACGGCACCGGCTTCGTCGACCTTTCGCACCGTCCCGTCGTCGCCGTCTCCGGTGAGGACCGGCTGAGCTGGCTGCATCTGCTGCTCACCCAGCACGTCAGCGAGCTGCCACCAGGCCAGGCCACCGAGGCGTTGATCCTGTCCGCGCACGGCCACATCGAGCACGCGCTCTACCTCGTCGACGACGCCACGACGACCTGGATGCACGTCGAGCCCGGCACGCAGGGCGATCTGCTGGCGTACCTGGAGAGCATGCAGTTCTTCTACCGCGTCGAGCCACGGGATGCGACGGACGACTACGCCGTCATCCACCTGCCGGCCGGCTCCATCACCACGGTGCCGGACGGCTGGGTGGTACGCGAAACTGCGTACGGGCGTGACGTCTTCGTACCTCGAGGCGAGCTGGAGTCCTACGCGGAGCAGGCCGGGTCGCCCATCGGCGTCTTGGCGCTTGAAGCGCTGCGGATCGAGGCACACCGGCCGCGTTTGGGCCTGGAGACCGACCACCGCACCATCCCGCACGAGGTGGGCTGGTTGGAGACCGCCGTTCACCTCGACAAGGGCTGCTACCGCGGGCAGGAGACCGTCGCCCGAGTGCACAACCTTGGCCGCCCGCCGCGTCGCCTGGTCTTCCTGCACATGGACGGCAGCGAGGTGAAGCTGCCGGGGCATGGCACGCCGGTACGGCTCGCGGCCGAGGGCCCCGAGGGCCGCCAGATCGGGTTCATCACCTCGTCGGCACGCCACTACGAGCTCGGGCCGATCGCGCTGGCGCTGGTGAAGCGGAACGTTCCCATCGACGCCGTCCTGCTCGCTGGTACGGTGCCGGCCAACCAGGAAATCATCGTCGCGCCCTAACGACTGGATACGCGGTTGAGGTCGAGGCGTGCTGGCCTGACGGTCTGGCTGGTGGGTGATCACCGGTCGGTATGCCGGGCGAGCACCAGTGGAGAGGGAGGACGTGAAGCAGCTGGTGACGTACGCCGTGTTCCTCCGCGCACGCTCCGTCGCCACGATTGTCGCCGCGTGGCGAGTGTCACGGCGATGGCCTGAAGTGAACTTTCCGTGGATGAAACCTCGTCACTGTAGTGGGGGTCTGCTGATCCGCGCGGGCAACCGAGGTACGTGGGTCGCCGGTCCTGAGGACCTGGTGCACCCTGCCACGGGATGGCGAGTCCCACAGGCAGCAGAAGCCGTCCTGCCCGACGTCGCGAATCCCGAGTCCGAACTACCCGATGGCTGGGTAGAGGCTCTCCGCCGCGAACTGGAAACAACCCCTGCTTGTACGGCGACGAAACGGCCTGGTTTGCGCGGGTATTGGAGACACGCATCCAAAGCCTCAAGTATCGAACACGCCTGCCGTCGGTGCCGCAACTGGCGAAGCAACTGAAAAGTGTGGGGGTCAACAGCTCCCTCGTGCAAAGGGCGTACGCCCGTCTGAAAGAAACCGGTCAGCTGACCTCGGACTTCGGTCATGGCACGTGGGTCGCCAAGACTCGAGAGGCCGTAGGCCCCGCCACCGGATCTGGACTTTCGCAGGGCCGGAGGGAACATCAGGCCCGGATGGAACGTGGTGAACCATCGCGACCACAAGCTGAACAAGGGGAGTCGGGCCCAGGACGAGGCATGGGCGGTGTTTGAGGCCGAGCCCCGCCCCTGCGGTGCGCGGCGCTCATATCTCCAGGAGGACCGTGAATGGCCCGTCGTTGGTGAGCGAGACCTGCATCTGTGCGCCGAAACGGCCGGTCTCCACGTGTGCGCCGAGTGCCCGCAACTGCGCCACCACCTCCTCGACGAGCGGCTCGGCGACAGGGCCGGGCGCGGCTGCGTTCCACGTCGGCCGACGACCCTTTCGGGCATCCCCGTAGAGGGTGAACTGGCTGATGACGAGAAGCGGCGCAGCGATGTCGGAGCAGGACTGCTCACCACCCGGACTGTCCTGGTCTTTACTGTGGGGGTTCTTGAAGATGCGCAGCGACCACAGCTTGCGGGCGAGCGCTGCGGCCTTCTCGGGTGTGTCGTCATGGGTGACACCGACCAGGACACACAGCCCTGAGCTGGTGATCTTGCCGACAGTTTCCCCGTCGACGGTCACGGACGCTTCGGTCACTCGTTGAACCACTGCACGCATGAGCCCATTGTGTCGTGAGACTCCCTGAGACGACGTCGCGCTTCGAGAGGCACTTCTGAGGCACTCCTGGGGGTGAATTGCTGCAACGCGCGCCCCGGCGCGTACGCCCCGGCGGAAAGGCCGGATAAAGAGCGCCGGGGCCGTTCGGGTGCAGAGCCGGTGCGCGCTGTCGGTGCGCAGTGGCACGATCTAAGGCAAGCCCGCTCAAGGCAAGCCCGCAGAACCAGATCACATCGAGGAAGGCCGCATGTTGCAGGCCGACGCACTCAACCCCCACCACCCGTCGCAGCCGGGTGCCCCGCACACGCACCGGGCCGCTGCCGCCGATGTTCCGCAATCCGCACTGGGCCCGCTCAGCCTTGCCGAGCTGCGCACCCTGCGCCGCGACGCGCAACAGGAGGAGGCCGATCTGTCGTATCTGCGACGACTGCTGCAGGGTCGGATCGACATCCTGCAGGCCGAACTCGCGCGCCGCAGTACGCCGGGGAGCCCCGCACCCGCCCCGTCCGAGCCCGACGGCCAGGTACTCGACCGATTGCCGGAGATCCTCACCGATGGCCCTTCGCACGTCCGCTCCTCCGCCCGGCATGTGACGTTGGGCACACCTCATAGCGAGGAGTATCGGCAGTTGGCGGAGGAGATGCTCGCTGACGTCGAGCTGTCGGACCTTGCGGCCCGTACGGACAGCGAGCTGCATACCGCGATGGCCCGGCTCGTCCAGCATGAGCAGCAGGTTTCCCGACACCGCCGCAGGGTGCAGGAGACGGTGGACGGATGCAGCGCCGAAATCACCCGCAGGTACCGAGAAGGGGAGGCACGAGTCGACGACCTGCTCTCCGGTGACTGACTGCTCTCCGATGGCTGAAAAGCACCCGGTGTGTTGGGTAAAACCCGGATGGAGCGCGAGCGGTGACCGCCACGCACCGCCGCCGCGATCTGCTCAGCCGGATCGAGGAGGAACAGCCGGGCGCCGCGGCCGAGGCGGACCTGCTGCTGCGCACCTCGCGCCGCCCGTGGTGCCCGGACATGTTTTGAGTGGTGATGCAGCCTGAGTGGTGAGGGAAGCGTTGCCAGGCGCACCCTGGAGGTGAGTGCGATGAGTGCTGGAGGTGGTCACCGTGAAGACACTCGTCGGATGGCACGTTGAGATCGAATTCCAGGAAATCGGGAATCGGACTCAGGCGGCGGCACTGTTGCGTCTTGCCGACGGCACCGAACTACGGGCGCACGGTCATGCCGTTCGCCATCCGGATGACCCCGAACAGCTGCGCGTGGGCGAGGAGCTCGCAGCCGCCAGGACGCTCGACGACCTGGCCCGTCAGCTGCTGGAGAAATCAGCGAAAGACATCGAGTCGGTCACGCATGTGTCGGCACATCCGCATATGTGAACGGATATGTGAGCAGGCGCGGGCGCTCCCGCCGACGGAAGTCGGCTGATCAGCGGTGTGCGCCACGGTGCAGCAAGATGCTCTGCCGCTGCACCACCTGCCGCTCAGCGGTTCATATCGCCGCGTCTCGCGCCCTGCCGGGCGTAAAGATCAGCGGGCTATGAGGGAGGTGACGGAGTGGCTGGGCGCTGCACGTCAGCGCCCGGCCTTCATCAGGCCCTGCCCTCATCGAAAACTGGTTGCCTCCTCCTTGTCTGCGACAAGCATCGTCACTCACGCGGCTGAAAACCCCTGTCCGGACCCACCGCCGCTTCACCCGCGAGCACGGCTATCACACATTGCCGCATGGGAAAACGCAACTATTGCAAGCGGGATGCTTGCAATAGTTAGCAGGGTGTGGCACTGTCGAGGTATGGCTTCACTGAACGTCGGCCACCTCGGCGAGTACCTGCGCGAGCAGCGGCGCAACGCGCAGCTGTCTTTGCGGCAGCTCGCCGAGGCGGCCGGGGTGTCGAATCCGTACCTCAGCCAGATCGAGCGCGGATTGCGCAAGCCCAGCGCCGAGATTTTGCAGCAGCTCGCCAAGGCGTTGCGGATCTCTGCCGAGACGCTCTACGTCCAGGCGGGGATCCTCGACGAGCGCGACCGGGACAGTGCCTCGATACACACCGCGATCCTGACGGACCCGACGATCAACGAGAGACAAAAGCAGGTGCTGCTGCAGATCTACGAGTCATTTCGCAAGGAGAACGGTGTCGCCGCGCAGGATGGCGAAGGGGACGCTGGCGGCACCTGACGGCGAGCCCGCGCATTCAACAGGACCCATACGGGAGGAAAACCTCATGCCTATTACCGAGAACGTACGCAAGGCCCTCGCCGACGCCACGCCGCTGTACGCGGTGGCCGGGACCGTCGACCTCGCGGCCGAAAAGCTCCGCGAAGTGCCGCCGTTGATCGAGAAGGTCCGTGAGCAGGCGCCCGAGCGGCTCGAGAAGATCCGTACTACTGACCCGAAGACGGTGCAGGAGAACGTTGCCAAGCAGGCGAAGGATGTCCAGGCCAAGCTGACCGAGGCGTTCGGCGGTGCCGAGGCCGACTTGAAGAAGCTCCGTGACACCGCCCAGGAGTTCACGCTCCAACAGGTCGGGCGTGCCGCGGAGTACGCGGTCAAGGCGGGCGAGAAGTACAACGGTCTCGTCGACCGTGGCCGTGGCGCGGTCAAGACCTGGCGCGGCGAGGCATCCGAAGAGGTCGCCGAGATCTCGATCGCGATCAAGCCCACTGAGGAGGAGCTGCGAGGAGTGGAGGCGGAGCCCGACGCCAAGAAGGCGGCCGGGAAGAAGGCCGGCTCGAAGAAGTCCACTCCCGGCAAGTCCGGGGAGTGAGTTGCGCCCCGAGGCAATAACGAGGGCTGACGCGGCAACGGGCGAGCCGGGCACGGATCATGTGCCCGGCTCGTTCTGCAGGTACGGTGGCTGACAGAGGGGCTCACCGGGATGACAAGGCGGTGGACGGCGTGTTGATTCAAAGTTTTTACAGCGTGCTGGGCTTCATCTCCTGGGCACTGTTCGCGTTTGCCCTGTTCGCGACCTTCGACGCGGCATTCCGGCGCAAGGATGCCTATCGTGCGGCGGACAAGCGCTCCAAGCTGTTTTGGCTGCTTGTGCTGGCTCTCTCGGCGCTCGTGATCTTGATGATGCCGCTCCTTTCGATACTGCCGATCATCGGTGTGATCGCCACCGCCGTGTACATCGTGGATGTGCGCCCGGCCCTCAAGCAGGTGACGGGCGGAAGCGGCGGCCGCTACCGCGGGAGCAGCAGTGACGGACCGTATGGGCCGTTCCGCGGCTGATCGCAACATCAGCCGCTGGCGCGCGGGACGAACGAAGGAGCATCGCGACCGCGGCCTCTCAGCCGTGGTCGAGGAGGACAACCGCCACGTCGTCGGTGAGTTCGCCGCCGTTGAGCGCCATGGCCTCGGTGACCGCGGCGTCCAGCAGTTCTTCGCCGCTCAGCCCTTCCCGCAGCCCGCGGTCGATCAGGCCGATCATGCCCTCTTGGCCGAGTCGCGCCGTACCCATGCCCACCCGGCCCTCGATCAACCCGTCGGTGTAAAGCATCAGGCTCCAGGCGTCGCCGAGCTCGACGTCAACACGTTCCCACTCCACTTGCGGCAGTAGGCCGAGCGCGGGCCCGCCGTGCTCGTACGGCAGCAGTTCGGCCGGACATCCGCGGCGGGCGAGCAACGGCGAGGGATGGCCGGCGAGCGACACGCTTGCGCGTCGTCCATCCGGGGCGATGTCCACGGTGCACAAGGTCGCGAAGATTTCGTCGTCCGGCCGTTCGTATTCGAGCACCTGCTGCAGCGTCTGCAGAATGCTCTCGCCGCACAGTCCTGCGAGGATCTGCGCCCGCCAGGCGATGCGCAGCTCCACGCCGAGCGCCGCCTCATCCGGGCCGTGGCCGCAGACGTCGCCGATCATCGCGTGCACCGTCCCGTTGGGGGTGCGTATGACGTCGTAGAAGTCGCCGCCCAGCAGGGCGCGGCTGCGGCCGGGCTGGTAGCGCGCGGCGAACCGCAGCTTCTCGGCGCCGTCCAGCAGGGGAGTCGGCAGCAGCCCGCGTTCCAGTCGGGCGTTCTCCTCGGCGCGCAGCCGGGTCTCGGTGAGTTGAAGCTGGGCGAGGTCGGCGCGCTTGCGCTCGACGGCGTAGCGCATGGCGCGGTTGAGCAGCGACGCCTCGATCTCATTGCGGAAGAGGTAATCCTGCGCGCCGACGCGCACTGCCTCGGCGGCGAGTTCCGCGTCGGTCTGCCCTGAGGCGAGCGTGAGCACGGCGGTGGTGGGGGCCATCCGCAGCACCTCGCGCAGTACATCGAGCCCCTTGGCCTGCCGGGCACCGAGTTCCAGGTCCAACAGGATGCAGCTCACGTCATCGGTGAGCAGTCGTCTGGCCTCGGTGAGGTTGCGGGCGTGACGGATGCGGGCTCGGTTGCCAGTGGCGTCGAGCAGATCGGGGACAGCGAAGGCGCTGGCCGGGTCCTCGCCGATGACCAGCAGAGTGAACGGTGCTGGAGTGACCGGTGCTGACACGGACGCGGGCTCTGAGGTGCGCTGCCGCGGCAGGGCAGCCGTGGTCGGCTGCGCGGGCAGCCCTGAGGACGGCCCGGTAGCTCGTTGCTCTGCCGTGAGCTGCTGGTCAGGCAGGCTCGTCGGGTGCGGGTTTTTTGCCCGGTCGGTTTGCCAGCCGGTCGCGGACATGAGGTCATTCCTTCCCTCCCCCGAGGGTGTGGCAGCCGCGGTTGGCTGGGCCGCCGGGCGTCCGGAGCCGGATCGCCGCCGCATGCGGAAGTTCCGGTACCGGGTGCCGCCAGGCGACGATATCGGCAGGATGCCGCCAGGGGGAGTGCAGTCAGGCGATCAAACAGCAGCATATTCGCTTGTGAGGAGGGAAATTTAGCCCACCGAGGGATGATCTGGACATGACTAATGTCACGCCGCCATCTGGTTCGGACCGCCTCGAGTATCGGCGTCGAGTCCGCCTCTGCGATGTCGATCACATGTCCCGGCCGAAATGACTGATGATTGCGCCGCTGCCCGCATGGGAGGCGGCGTGCCTGGCGCCCGAATTCACCTGACGCGTTGTCATTTGGGCGCATATAAAGGCAGGGTAGCGGAATACCTATAAGGCGCAGACCAGCGGAACATCAGACGCGCGACGGCGCGAGGGCATCCCAGGCGACGGTGACTTCCCCTTGACGCCAGCGGGCCGGTCCGTCAGTGACCGGCCACCCGGCGGCACGCAGCGCACCGACGGAACGGATCCAGCGCTGCCGAGCCCCCAGCGACGAGAACGGCGAGGCCGCCGCCCACGCCCTGTCGAACTCCGTGAGGAACGCATGCACCGGCTCACCCGGCACATTGCGGTGGATCAACGCCTTGGGGAGCCGCTCGGCCAGATCGGACGGGCGCTGAAGACAGCCGAGCCGGGCCGCAAAGGTGACCGTGCGCGGCCCCTCCGGGTCGAGCGCCACCCACACATGCCGCCGCCCTATCTCGTCGCACGTCCCCTCGACCAGCAGGCCTCCCGACGCGAGCCTGGCCCGCAGGCGCGCCCACACGGCGGCGACTTCGGTCTCCTCATACTGCCGCAGCACGTTGGCGGCCCGTATCAGCACGGGCCGCCGTCCCTGGGGCAACGGGACCTCGAAGCCGCCATGTACGAAGGCGAGCCCCTCACGGGAGTACAGGGCGGCGGCAGCGACGCGCTCCGGGTCGATCTCGACGCCCACGACTTCGGCATCCGGACGGATGGCGCGTAGGCGCGCCAGCAGTTCCACAGCAGTCCAGGGCGCCGCGCCGTAGCCGAGATCGACGGCGACGGGCGTGGCGGCGCGCCGTAGGGCGGCGGCGTGCGTTGCAGTGATCCAGCGGTCCATGCGGCGCAGGCGGTTCGGGTTCGTCGTCCCACGCGTAGCAGCCCCGATGGGCCGCGAGACGGCGGCATGTCGGAGCGGCATGCGCTGACTTTATCGGCCGGCTGATCGCGGCAACGGGTGGGCGGAGGGCGCAACGCCCACTCCAATCGCAACGGCGGCGTAACGCTTTGGCAAAGCGGAAATGCCTGCCCCCCTACGAGTAGTTACCGCTCAGTGAGGCTGAACCGCCCAGAGGAATGAGGAGGCAACGCGCCGTGAGCCAGGACGCACCCCGCCCTGGCGGGTCCCGTACCGGCGGACCCCGCCTCGGCGGACCCCGCCTCGGCGGGCGCCGAGGCCGCGCTCACGGAACCGTAGCCTGGGCCGTAGCCGGGGCCGGACCCCTCACCTGGCGCCGCAGACGCGCTGTCGGCGCCGCCGTCCCGCGCCGCGTCGCGATGCTCAGCGTCCACACCTCGCCTCTCCACCAACCCGGTACCGGCGATGCCGGTGGTATGAACGTCTACATCGTCGAGCTCGCCAAGCGCCTCGCCGACCTCGGCATTGAGGTCGAGATTTTCACTCGGGCCACCACGGGCGGTCTGCCGCCCACCGTTGAACTTACCCCTGGCGCCGAGGGCGTCCTCGTACGGCACATCGACGCCGGCCCCTACGAAGGCCTCGCCAAAGAAGACCTCCCCACGCAGCTGTGCGCCTTCACTCACGGAGTGATGCAGGCCGAAGCCTCGCAGCGGCCCGGCTACTACGACATCGTCCACTCCCACTACTGGCTCTCCGGCCACGTCGGCTGGCTCGCCGCCCAGCGCTGGGGCGTACCCCTGGTGCACACCATGCACACCATGGCAAAAGTCAAGAACGCGGCCCTCGCCAAGGGCGACACCCCGGAGCCCGCCGCCCGTGTCATCGGCGAGACGCAGATCGTCGAGGCGGCGGATCGCTTGATCGCCAACACCGAGGAGGAGGCGGACCAACTCGTACACCACTATGCGGCTGCTCGCGAGAAGGTCGCCGTTGTCCACCCAGGTGTGAATCTCGACCGCTTTCACCCTGCCGACGGGCGGGTCGCCGCCCGCGCCCGGCTCGGCCTGCCGCCGGACGCGTTCGTCCCGCTCTTCGCGGGACGAATACAGCCACTCAAAGCCCCCGACGTGCTGCTGCGCGCCGTCGCGATCGTCCTCAACGAGGACCCGTCACTGCGCGAGCGTCTCGTCGTACCCGTCGTCGGAGGCCCCAGCGGCAGCGGTCTGGCCAAGCCGGAACGGCTGCACAAACTTGCCGCACAACTAGGCGTCGCCGATGTCGTGCGCTTCCAGCCGCCGGTGGAGCAGGACCGGCTCGCTGACTGGTACCGGGCGGCGACGGTGCTCGTCATGCCCTCGTACAGCGAGTCCTTCGGCCTCGTCGCCCTAGAGGCCGAGGCGTGTGGCACGCCCGTGATCGCCGCGGCGGTCGGTGGCTTGCCAATCGCCGTAAAGGACGGGGTGAGCGGCCTGCTCGTCCCCGGCCACGAGCCGGCCGACTATGCGCGGGCACTGCGCCACTTCATCGATGGGCCGCGCCTTGCCGATCACCTCGGGACGGCCGCGGTCGACCACGCGCAGGCCTTCGGCTGGGAGGCAGTGGCTGCAGCGACTGCGGAAGTCTACGCCCGTGCGCTCCACGACCACCGCCGCCTCGCAGCGCACGCGTAGCCGCTGTCGCCGTCCGCTGCGCGCTCCTGTGTCGGGGTCTCGGTCGGCCACTGCGCCTGCCCGCGTGCGTCGCTGCGGATACGATCGTTTTGTGACTCCGCTCCCCCACCTGAAGGAGGGGGGCTTCCAACCCGAGGGTTGCGGTCCAGCCCGAACCGACCCCTTTCGGAGCAAAAAGAAACTACCACAGGCCAGGGAAGCGATTCCCCACCCCGCTGAAGCGGGGCGTCCCCTCGCTAGGAGATTGATGGCAAAGGCACGGGAGACCGCATGCGCCGCAGTCGAGAAGGCACTGCAGGGAGCCGGCCTGGCATGGGAGAAGCCCAAGACGCCCGAGGTGCCCGAGGGAGCGGCGGGCGCAGGCACCCCGTGCGGCCCCGAAGGCGGCAACGCCGCTGCCACCACATACGTCGTCCAACTCCCCGGCACGCGCAAGCTGTCCACCACATGCTCGCTCGTCGTCGGACGTCACACCCTCACCGTCCAGGCGTTCGTCGTACGTCGCCCCGATGAGAACCACGAAGCCGTCCACCGCTGGCTGCTCGAACACAACCTCCGTATATACGGGGTGTGTTACGCCATCGATCGCCTCGGCGACATCTACCTCGTCGGCCGCCTGCCGCTCGCTGCCGTCACGCCCGAGGAGGTCGACAGGGTGCTCGGCGCCGTGGTCGAAAACGCCGACGGAAGCTTCAACACCCTGTTGGAACTCGGATTCGCCAACGCCATCCGCAAGGAGTACGAGTGGCGCACCGCGCGTGGTGAGTCGACCCGCAATCTCGAAGCGTTCAGGCATCTGACGGGCACGGAGCGGCGTGCTGACGCGTAGTCAGGCTCCATGAGGTTCACGGGCCCCGCGCAGCTCTGACCTGCCTGCTGGATCTCGTTCGACGTCATTCGACGTAATAGGCGCTTGTGGTGGACGTAGCTTACGGAAGTCTTTCTGCCCCCACCACTGGTTTTCGATTAGGCTCACAGGCATGGTTGCTGCTCCGTACAAGCTGATCCTGCTCCGTCACGGCGAGAGCGAGTGGAACGCAAAAAACCTGTTCACCGGCTGGGTGGACGTCAACCTCAACGACAAGGGCGAGAAGGAGGCGCTGCGCGGCGGCGAGCTGCTCAAGGACATCGGCCTGCTGCCCGACGTCGTCCACACCTCGCTGCAGAAGCGCGCCATCCGCACTGCGCAGATCGCGCTCGAGGCGTGTGACCGTCACTGGATCCCGGTGCACCGCACCTGGCGGCTGAACGAGCGTCACTACGGAGCACTGCAGGGCAAGGACAAGGCCCAGACCCTCGCAGAGTTCGGCGAGGAGCAGTTCATGCTGTGGCGTCGCTCGTACGACACCCCGCCGCCGCCGCTCGAAGACGGTAGCGAGTACTCGCAGAGCGACGACCCGCGCTACGCCTCGATCCCCAGCGAGCTGCGTCCGCGCACCGAGTGCCTCAAGGACGTCGTGGTGCGCATGCTGCCGTATTGGTACGACGGGATC
The DNA here is from genome assembly GCA_019243445.1 of Streptomycetaceae bacterium. GTDB lineage: Bacteria > Actinomycetota > Actinomycetes > Streptomycetales > Streptomycetaceae > Streptantibioticus_B. The sequence continues at coordinate 20,589 of JAFAUH010000322.1, forward strand.
CTGCCCGACCTGCTCGCCGGGCGCACAGTCCTGGTCGCGGCACACGGCAATTCGCTGCGCGCGCTCGTCAAGCACCTCGACGGTATCTCGGACGCTGATATCGCGGGCCTGAACATCCCCACCGGTATCCCGCTCTCGTACGAGCTGGATACCGACTTCCGCCCGCTCAACCCGGGCGGCACCTACCTCGATCCGGAAGCAGCATCCGCCGCGATCGAGGCAGTCAAGAACCAGGGCAAGAGGAAGTAACGCGCCGCATCAGCCCTGAAGGGCCTCGCTCTCCACGAGCGGGGCCCTTCGTGACAAACTTTCGTGACAAACTTTCGTGACAAACTTTCGTGTACAACGCGTACCGTACAAACGGGTCATACGTTTTTGCTGCTGCATCCCGCCCCCGTTGGCTACGCCTCGTGGCTACGCCCCCTCGGGACTGCCCGAGGCCGGTGACAGCTCGTCCGCGTGCTCACCGGTGACCAGGTAGACAACCCGGTTGGCGACCGACACCGCGTGATCCGCGAACCGCTCGTAGTACCGGCCGCACAATGTCACGTCGACGGCCGTCTCAATCCCGTGCTGCCAGCGGTCGTCGAGCAGGTGCTGGAAGAGCGTGCGGTGCAATGCGTCCATGCGGTCGTCGTCGGCCTCGAGCTGCAACGCCGCGTCCACGTCCTTGGAGATGATCACTTCGGCGGCCTTGGCCATCAGCCGCTGCGCCAGCTGCCCCATCTCCAGCACTGTGCTGTGCAGGTCACGCGGCACCGCAGAGGCTGGGAACCGCAGCCGCGCCAGTTTCGCGACATGCCGGGCCAGATCCCCCGAGCGCTCCAGGTCAGCGCTCATGCGCAGGCTGGTGACGACGATCCGCAGATCGGTGGCCACTGGCTGCTGCCGGGCGAGCAGGGCTATGGCGCGATTCTCCAGCCCCCGCTGCAGATCGTCCACCTTCTCGTCGGATGCGATCACGCTCTCGGCGAGTTTGAGATCCGCGTCGAGCAGGGCCGTGGTGGCTCTGCCGATCGCGGAGCCAACGAGCCGGGCCATCTCCACCAGCCCGTCCCCGATCGAGTCCAGCTCCTCGTGGTAAGCGTCCCGCATCGTTTTCCCTCTCCTTGCGCCTTTGCGCTCCTTGCGGCTCTCCATACGCCATTGCAGCGGTACGGACGAGTATCCAACCCACCGTGTGCCGCACACGCGTCCCGGCCGGACATCCGCAGTGAACCATCCCAGACACCAGGGTGAACTCTTGGCAACGAGTGTTCGAGTGGGCACCCGTAAGGCTGGGGGCTAGTGCTGTCTCCCGCTTAGCCTTAACGTCATGGACGTGAATGCGGCATTCGCCGCGGCGAGCGCGATTGGCGGTGCGTGCACCGGCGCGGTCGCCGTTCTCGCCTTCCGTTGGAGCGAGCGTGAGCAGACGCGTCCGACCCGTACCGCGCTGAACACAGCAGCGGTGCTGCCGCCCGGCGTGGATACCGTACTGTCCGTGCTGCGCTCCTCCGCCGTCGTGCTGGACGAGGGCGACACCGTCGTAAAGGCCAGCTCGGCAGCGTATGCCCTAGGCCTGGTCCGGGGCGGTCGGCTCGCTGTTGACCAGATGTTGCAGATGGCCCGCGAGACCAGGCGGGACGGCGAGATAAGACAGGTGGAGCTCGACCTGC